>JBFKEC010000222.1:0-5757 GCA_041619315.1 Oceanococcus sp.
ACATGCTTGGCGGCCAGGTAGTTGTCCAGGGTGAAGGCCTGATTGATCGGGTTGTGGCGGCTGCACAGACAGGCGAAGCGGTCACTCCACAGGATCTTCTGATGCAGCGATTGTGGCAGCGAATCAAAACGGTTGATCACCATGTCGACCTTGCCTTGCTCGACATCACGAAAGCTCACATCGCTGGGCGTCATGATGTCCAGGCTGACCTGTGGCGCTTCCACACGCAGGCGCAACAGCACGTTGGGCAGTAGCGAGGATTCGGCGTAGTCACTGGCCATGATGCGGAACACCCGATCAGAGCTGGCCGGGTCGAACTCGGTTTGGGGTTGAACAGCACGATCGACCGTGGCCAGTACTTCACGGATTACCGGCTGCAAGGCCAGCGCCCGTTCCGTCGGGACCATGCCCTCGCTGGTGCGGATCAAAAGCGGGTCGCCAAGCAGCTGGCGCAGGCGCCGAAGACTGTTGCTCATGGCCGGCTGGCTGAGCTCCAGTTGATGCGCGGCGCTGGTCACATTGCGCTCGCGCAGCAGGGCATCCAGGTTGCGCAGCAGGTTCAGGTCGAAACGGGGATTGGCCATGGTGGGTCAGCAGGCCGCTCGCTGCGGTGTTTTGACAGCATTATTCATTTGGTGAATTACGTGTATTAGTCGCATTTATTATATTTATTTTGTCGTCCCGAGTAACATCGCCATCCGCAAGGCACCTGAGGGTGCCAGTGCAGTCTCGAAATTTACCCGTTAATGGAGTCCTTCCATCATGTCTCAGTATAAAGATGACATCGACGCGCTGACCCGCGTGCGCAGTGCAGCCGGCAGCAGCTGGGATGCAATCAATCCGGAATATGCCGCCCGTATGAAGGCGCAGAACCGCTTTCAGACCGGTCTCGACGTTGCGCGTTACACCGCCGCAATCATGCGTAAGGACATGGAGGAGTACGATCGTGACAGCTCCAAGTACACCCAGTCGCTGGGTTGCTGGCACGGCTTCATCGGGCAGCAGAAGCTGATCTCGATCAAGAAGCACTTCGGTACCACCGACAAGAAGTACCTGTACCTGTCCGGCTGGATGGTTGCGGCTCTGCGTTCCGAGTTCGGTCCGCTGCCTGACCAGTCCATGCACGAAAAAACCACCGTTGCCGGCCTGATCAAAGAGCTGTACACCTTCCTGCGCCAGGCTGATGCGCGCGAACTGGGCGGTCTGTTCCGTCAGCTCGACGCCGCTTCGGAAGCCGACAAGCCGGCTATCCAGGCTCAGATCGACAACTTCCAGACTCACGTTGTGCCGATCATTGCTGACATCGATGCCGGTTTCGGTAACGCTGAAGCCACCTACCTGATGGCCAAGCAGATGATCGAAGCAGGTGCATGCTGCATCCAGATCGAGAACCAGGTTTCCGACGAGAAGCAGTGTGGTCATCAGGACGGCAAGGTCACCGTGCCGCATGAAGACTTCCTGGCCAAGATTCGCGCCGTGCGTTACGCCTTCCTCGAGCTGGGTGTGGACGACGGTGTGATCGTTGCCCGTACCGACTCCCTGGGCGCTGGCCTGACCAAGCAGATCGCTTACACGCGTGAGCCGGGTGATCTGGGCGATCAGTACAACAGCTTCCTCGACGTCGAAGAAGTGACCGCAGACACCATGAACAACGGCGACGTTGTGATCAAGCAGAATGGCAAGCTGGTACGTCCCAAGCGCCTGCCGTCCAACCTGTTCCAGTTCCGTGAAGGCACGGGCGAAGATCGCTGCGTTCTGGACTGCATCACCTCGCTGCAGAACGGCGCCGACATGATCTGGATCGAAACCGAGAAGCCGCACGTCGGTCAGATCGGTGGCATGGTCAACCGTGTGCGTGAAGTGGTGCCGAACGCCAAGCTGGTTTACAACAACAGCCCGTCGTTCAACTGGACCCTGAACTTCCGTCAGCAGGTGTTTGACGCCTGGACCGATGAAGGCAAGGACATGTCTGCCTACGATCGTAACGATCTGATGAATGTGTCCTACGACGATACCGATCTGGCCAAGGCCGCTGATGACAAGATCCGCAGCTTCCAGGCTGACGGTGCCCGCGAAGCCGGCATCTTCCATCACCTGATCACGCTGCCGACTTACCACACCGCCGCACTGTCGACTGATAACCTGGCCAAGGAATACTTCGGCGACGAAGCCATGCTGGGTTATGTGGCCAACGTGCAGCGTAAGGAAATCCGTCAGGGTATCGCCTGCGTGAAGCATCAGAACATGGCCGGTTCGGACATGGGCGATGACCACAAGGAATACTTTGCTGGTGAAGCTGCGCTCAAGGCTGCTGGTGAAGACAACACCATGAATCAGTTCTAAACAACCGATTCAGCTGTACCCGAAGGGGGCGATGATTTCATCGCCCTCTTTTTTTTGGCCTGATTGGGGCGACGGTTTGTTGCCCAGTCCCTCGTCGATCTGTTCGAAGCCGCGAGCTCGCGCTCACGCATTGTTGAACAACAACATCATGCAATGACGGCGAAACTCGCCAAACCCAGCATGGCGATCAGCATGATGCACCCGAACATGAAAACGGGGCGACGCAGAGGAATGTGATTTGAGCCTGTGTGTATGTAGGCATGAGCTATACGACTCAGCACAAAAAGCCAGGCCGTAAGTTGTGCCCAGAAGCCGGCGGCTTCCAGCACGTAAAGCATTAGAACCATCACATAAAACAAAACTGGAACTTCGAACTGATTCCGGATGTTGTTATTAATCTGCTGTACAAAGTCAGGCCATGCGTCAGCGTGCAAAGCGCGGCGCTCAAGGTCCACAGTCCCCTCTTTCGATGCACGCGATTTCGCTGCAGCCAATCGGAAGAAGACCGTCAGAGTCAGGGCAATCTGAACCAGAAGTGGCAAGAAGATAAATTGGTTTGTACTGAGCATGGGGTCCTACCGGTTGCCTGCAGCGCGAGAAGCAATTGGCTCGTGCATCGCAGAGACCGGTAACAAGTTGTCGCGCGGCTTATTTCTATGGGCAATAACTTGAAGAGTCATTGGGGCCTCGAGTCCGTATAGCAAGTCGAAGTCAGCTTATCCCATGACTACAAATTCTCAAATTGATACCAATATCGGTATCGACGCTGGCATACAGCACCTGGACTACTTCATCCGGCCAAGCGGTTTGGCCTTGCAAGTCGAGAACATCGCTGAAGGTATCCCGACCGCAGCCCAGCACTGTGCGGGTCCAAAGTGCATTTTTATCAAAGCCACTTTAAGAATGGATTCGGCGTAGGTCGCGGCTGAAGTTGCAAGCGCCGAGTTCACCGGCAAAGAAGCCCGTGGAGGGGGCGACCCCGAAGGTCAGAGTCAGTGAGCCCGCATGCAGACGGCGAAAATCAGGGGCGCACTATGCGTTTGCGGCCCGATATCAGCGTTGTTGGTCATGAACTTGTCAGCGATCCGCATCAATGCATGGCACGGGCACGCCTGCTACGAGGTTTTAGTCGTATAGTTCGCCGCCTTGACGCCAACAGCCCACACCCCCAATGGTCGATTTACTCTCGCATGGCCTTTCAGATGACGGTGGATTTGAACAGAGTCTGTTCTCACGCATTGCCGAGGATCTGCTCGCTCAGGGCTATTGCATCCGGCCGGCGGCGTTGCCGGAGGCGATGACTCAGTCGTTATGCGCGCATTTGCACAGCATGGATGAGGCGCGCTACACCCGTGCGGGTATCGGTCGGGCTGGCGACTATTTGAAGAACCGCTTTGTGCGCACCGATGAGATTTGCTGGATCAACGGCGAGTCGTCGGCGGGCCAGCAATGGCTGGCATGGGCGGCCAGGCTGCAAACGTTTCTCAACCGTCGCCTGTTTCTCGGACTGTTTTCGTTCGAAAGTCATTTTGCCCACTATGCCCCGGGCGACTATTACAAGCGCCACTACGACGCGTTTCGTGGCCAGGCCAATCGCGTGCTGTCCATCGTGGTGTATTTGAACAGTGGCTGGTTGCCCACTGATGGAGGCGAACTGGTGCTGTATCGCGACGATGAAGATCGCAGCGGGGTTCGTGTGGTGCCGCTTATGGGGACGGTGGTGGTCTTTCTCAGTGAGGAATTCCCGCATGAGGTGCTGCCGGCCCAGCGTGATCGTCACTCGATTGCCGGCTGGTTCCGGGTCAATGCGACCACGCCGGATCGGCTGGACCCGCCGCGCTAGCAACCTGCTGTGCTTATGTGGACTAAGGTGGCCGTGTAGGCGACGGAAAACGCCGGCGCTGGCATTTCAGTGACGAGGATGCGGCACTTTGGGTCGGGCCTACGGCCTGATGCCGTGGTTCAGATGACAGGGGCAGACAATGATGAAATGGGCGCAGCCAAGCGGTGTGCTGGCAATGGCGATGTGCGTGTTGCTGGGCGCATGTGCGCACAAGCCAGCGATGCAACCGCGAGAACTGGGCGAGGGCTGGGCGCTGGAACGCAGCGTGATCGAAGGCTTGATTCAGGTCGAGGCCAGCGACGCGCAGCGTGTTGCTGTTCTGGCCGTGTTTGATCGCATCAATCCGCAGTTGCACAACAACAGCAAGCGGATGGCGCATCTGCAGCGCCAGTGGGCCGAACTGGACGCCCAGGATGGCGCCTATGCCGGACTGCGTGATGGTCTGCTGCAGCAGCGGACGGCCGCCTTCCAGGGTCGTCTGCAACTGGAGGCGGAGTTTGATCAGGCCATCGCCGCGATTCTGAAGCCGGAGCAATGGCAACAATGGCGCGCGCTGACCAAGTTTGAGGTTCAGCGTGAGCAGCGCTCATCCGGCCACCGTGGCGACGCTCAGGGGCAACGCCCGCAGCGCCGCCGCGTGGCCGCCTGAGGTGATCGCTAGGGCTTCAGTTCAAGGCCGTCAAATGCACCCACCGCGCTGAGTGCGAAGGCGTATTCCAGGGCCGCATCCTTGAGCCCTTCAAAACGCCCGGATGCGCCACCATGGCCGCCTTCCATTTCAATGCGCAGGAAATAGGGGCCGCCGTCTGGGGCGTCATGGCGCAGGCGTGCCGCCCATTTGCTCGGCTCCCAGTAGGTCACGCGGGGGTCGGACAGGCCGCCGGTAATGAGCATTGGCGGGTAGGGCTGGTCGGCCACATTGTCATACGGGCTGTAGGTCGCAATGGTGTCGTAATCCTGCTCGGAGGTCAGCGGATTGCCCCATTCCGGCCATTCCGGCGGGGTCAGCGGCAGGCTTTCATCCGACATGGTGTTGAGCACGTCGACAAACGGCACCGCCGCAATAATGCCGCCAAACAGCTGTGGATCCATATTGGCTACCGCGCCCATCAGCAGGCCGCCGGCTGAGCCGCCCATGGCCACGATGCGGCCTTCACGGGTGTAGTTGTTGTCGACCAGATAGCGCCCGGCGGCGACAAAGTCCTTGAAGGTGTTGGTCTTCTTGTCCAGCTTGCCGTCGAGATACCACTGATAACCCTTGGCCTTGCTGCCACGCGGATGAACAATCGCGTAGATCATGCCGCGATCAACCAGGCTCAGGCGGCTGCTGCGAAAATCGGCCGGTATGGTGATGCCGTAGGAACCATAGCCATACAGCAATACCGGCGCGGAGCCGTCAACCGGCGTTGAAACATGGCGTAGCAGGGTGATCGGGACTTCGGCGCCATCCCATGAGGGCGCCATCAGGCGCTCTGCAACATAGTCGGCAGGGTTGTGTCCGGATGGCACTTCACGGGCCTTGCGCAAGGTGCGCTGGCGTGTGTTCAGGTCGTAGTCGTACACCTGATCCG
>JBFKEC010000223.1:0-5677 GCA_041619315.1 Oceanococcus sp.
CGTGCAATTTTGCAAAGTATTCGCCGACTTCTTCTGGGGTGAGATTGAGATCCTGCTGGGTCACTTCAAGCAGGGTGCCGGCGACGCGACGCCGGCCGGTGTCCAGCGGCAGCGCGGCACGCGAGGAAATGATCAGGCTGACACTTGAAGAGATATGGCTCAGCAGCAGATTCATGAAACGCAGAATCATGGCGTTGCTGATGTGATGAAAATCGTCCATGCACAAAGCAATCTTGCGCCCGCGCACCGAAAGAATGTCGAGCAGGGCGTCGAAGCGTGCGCTGAGTTCGCTTTCCTTGTTGGCCTTGAGCAGGGCGAGTTCGGTGTCGGACAAATCCGGGTCGACATCACGCAGCGCGAACCACAAGGCCTTGAGGAAGTTGTGCGGATCGTTGTCGCTGGCATCCAGGCTGATCCAGTACGTGTTGTAGCCGCACAGCTTGAGTTCCTCGGTCATGCCCTTGAGCAGCGTCGATTTGCCGGAGCCTGCCGGCGCAACGATCGACGTCACATCACCATGTTTTGACGCCTGGGTCAGGCGCGAAACCAGCGTGATTCTTGGCAAATAGGGGGCAGGGCCGGTGAACGGCGGTTGCTTTCGCAGCGTACCGCTACCGCGAAATTGAATCGGCGGCGGGCTGGGGTTGGTCGTTGCAGTTGATGCCTTGCTGATCAACGCGCTCGCACTTTTATTAGTCAGTGAAGTCATGCGATGGGTCTCCGTCTGTATCGACAGCATGCCCAAGCAGCTTAGCGACAAAACCAAACTTTCGGTTGGTTCTGCGCGGCAATTGAGTTCATAGCATGCGTTCCAAGCTGGCGTGATCACCCTGTGAGGTGCCCCAACACGCCTATAACCAAGGAGACACCGCATGCAGAACCACTACTCGACCCGAACCATGAAGCACGGCCTGTGCCTGATGGTGATCGGTTTGATCACTGGATTTTTCCTCATATTTTCCATGCTCGGAGGCGCCTCGCTGAACCCCATTCCGGGGTTTATCGCGTTTGACTTCCCGGGGACAGAAAAAGGCTGGCGTGTGGTCCATGTCGGCGCCCTGATGAACGGCATCATGGCTTTGTCCATAGGCGCGGCCATGCGCTTTTTCTTCCTGTCCGATGTCAAAGCGCGCTGGGTGTCATTGGGCACGCTGGTGGCGATCTGGGGCAACCTGTGCTTCTACCTGTTTGGCATGTTTGCACCCAATCACGGCCTGACGCTGCAGGACAACCGCCTGGGTGAGGCATCGATTGCCGGTGCCCTGGCCTTTGCGCCGGCACTGCTGGGCGCGCTGACCCTGATCTGGGCATTGCTGGTGGTGTTGCGCGCAGAGCCGCGCGATGGCGTCGCGGCGCCTGGCGTGGGGGGTTGATCATGCAAGCAGCAGCACATCCGCAAAACATTGATGCGCAGCAGGACCCGTTTGGTTTCGAGCAGGTCTTGCACACCCAGCGGTGCGCCTTTGAGGCAGAACGCTATCCCAGCTATGGCCAGCGGCGCGACCGGCTCAACCGGCTCAAGGCGTTGCTGCGCAACCACCGCGAAGACGTTATTGATGCACTGAATCAGGATTTCGGCCACAGATCACGTGAAGAAACCCTGATTGCCGAGGTCGCCAGTACGGTTGCGCATATCGAATTCGTGTCGCGCCACCTGGCCAGCTGGATGCGCCCGCGGCGTCGCGCCACATCGATGTGGTTTCTGCCCGGGGTCAATCGCATACAGGCCCAGCCGCTGGGCGTGGTCGGGGTCATGGTGCCGTGGAACTACCCGCTGAATCTGGCCCTGGTCCCGCTGATCGTGGCTTTTGCTGCTGGCAACCGCGTGATGATCAAGATGTCGGAGCACACGCCGGCATCCACCGCCTTGCTTCAGCGCCTGCTGGCAATGGAATTCGATACCAGCGAAGTGGCCGTGTTCGGCGGTGATGCGCCGGCATCCGCTGCATTTGCGGCGCTGCCGTTTGATCATCTGATGTTCACCGGCTCCAGCGCCGTCGGGCGCAAGGTCATGCAGGCCGCGGTGGCGAATCTGACGCCGGTCACGCTGGAGCTGGGCGGCAAAAGCCCGGTGGTTATCGGCGCTGGCGCCGACATCGCGGAAACGGCGGAGCGCATTCTGTGGGGCAAGATTTTCAATGCCGGACAGACCTGCGTTGCCCCGGACTATCTGCTGGTGCCGCGTGGCAGCGCGCGCGAGTTCGCGCTTCAGTTTGCCCGCAAATATGCCGAGTTTCTGCCCGATGGTGCGGCTGGAGATGACTACACTGCAGTGATTGACCAGCGCAATTTTCAGCGCTTGCAGACGTTGCTTGAGCAGGCCCGGCACGGCGCGGAAGACGTGGTTCCATTGGAACCGATCAGCGATGAGCTCATCGCCCGGCGCAAACTGCCGACCACCCTGGTGATCAATCCTGACCTCGATTCCAGGCTTATGCGTGAGGAGATTTTCGGTCCGATACTGCCGGTGATGGAAGTCGACAGCGTGGCCGATGCAATCGCCTACATCAACGCCAACGAACGGCCTCTGGCGCTGTACTACTTCGGCAGTTCGGAGCGTGAGCAGGACCTGGTGCTCAAGACCACCCATGCCGGTGGGGTCACCATCAATGACGTGATGCTTCAGTTCTTGCAGACCTCGCAGCCGTTTGGTGGCGTTGGCTCAAGCGGTATGGGGCGTTATCACGGGGTTGAAGGCTTCAAGACCTTCTCGCACATGAAGCCGGTGTTTACCCAGCACGGCATAGGGCGCTTCACCGGGCTCAAACTTCTGTATCCCCCGTACGGCCCATTGGGCCGGCGCCTGATCCATCTGATGGGCGGATAGCTTGCCGCCCCATCCCCAAACTTTGGGTGGGTTTATCGCCTGCCCATTCTTCTTAATCTGGACGGGTCAAATAAGACGGGAGACTAAAAATGACCGAAATCAATAACAACAGTGTGCCCGAGCATCCGATGGATAATTTTCCGGTGCGCGCGCTTGAGTTCGATTTCACCAAGATCTCTTTCGCAGACCCGGTGTGGAGTCGCAGCTCGCCCGGATTTTCAATGTTCATCAACGCGCTGGGCGTGCATGTGCCGTACTTCGAGCGCTACCTGGTCAAGTCCATGTCCCTGGCCAAGAAGAAAATCGATGACCCGGATCTGCTCCGCGATGTGGGCGCGATCATCGGCCAGGAGGCGCATCACGCCAAGAACTTCATCGGTTTCAACAAATGGATGGCCAAGCGCTATCCGAAGATGCCCAAACTGGATGAGCAGGCGCGCCGCTACTTTGCCGAGCACGCCAAGAGCGATGGCCTGAAGCGGCTGGTGGGCTTCACCGCCGGGTATGAAACCTTCACCTTCCTGGCCGGCATCATCATTCTTGAGAACTACGACAAGTGGATGAAGCGCTCGGACCCGGTGATGAAAGCGGTCTGGGTCTGGCATCAGGTCGAGGAAGTCGAACACGGCGCGGTGGCCTTTGATGTGTATCACGAACTGTTTGGTGAGCATGAGTGGTATCGCAAGTGGATGGTGCTGTTCGCAGCCACCCATATCGCGATGGAAACCATCAAGGCCTATGCCCACATGGCGGCCGTGGAGTACGGCTGGAAGCGGCCGTTCAAGATGCTGCGCGCCATGGGGTTTTGTTTCTACATGCTGGGGCGTTTAGGCCGTAGCGCCTTGCCGGTATTCAAGCGCGGCTATCACCCCAAGAACCATCCGCTGGTAACCAATCAGCAAAACTCGATTCAGGTGGCCTGGCGTCGTTATGCCAAGGCGGGTGGTGATGTGCTTGAAATCGACCATAAAAAAATGGCTCAGATCATGGGTGTTGCACACGCTGCCTGAGCGGCAAGCACAACCCAAAAATAGAAAGAACCTCTGCTGAGGAGACAGATTTGTTGAAGCAAGATTTGATACCGGCCGTTCCGGTGGCGGGGATGTGTTGTGCCGAAAAAGGGGCAATGCGATGAATTCCGTGCGATTCAGGCTGGCTGCACTGGTCATGCGTTACCGCGGCTTTTTTGCCTTGGCGTTCTTGGCCGTGACCCTGGCGTTTGCGGCCGGGCTTCCGGGGCTGAAGATTCAGACCATCTTCTCTGATCTGCTGCCCAAGGATGACCCCTTTGTGCAGGTGTTCAAGGATCACCCCAACTTCGGCAATCCGCTCACCGTTACGGTGATGATCAAACGCAAGAACGGGGATATCTACAACGCTGACACCTTGCAGAAGGTGTGGGATTTCACCCGAGACATCGATCTCATTCCCGGGATCAATCACGACTCGCTGATCTCCATCGCCACCGAAAAAGCCCGCTACGCCGAAGCCACGCCCTATGGGGTCGACTTGCGGCCGTTGATGGATGATGAGGTGCCGGCGACCAGCGAAGAACTGGAGGCATTCCGCCGGCGTGTTGAACAAAGCCCCAACGTACGCACCTTTTATGTGTCCGGCGATGAAAGCGCCACCCTGATCAAGGCGGCGTTCATCGAATCCAGTCTTGATTACGATGTGGTATTCGGTCGCGTTCAGGAACTCGCCGAGCATTACCGCGATGACGCCCACGAGCTTTACGTGGTCGGCCAGCCGATCCTCACTGGCTGGGTCTACAAGCTGCAGAACCAGACCTATCTGATCTTCGCCATCACGTTGCTGGCCCTGGTCATTGCGCTGACCCTGTACATGCGCAATATCGCCGGCACGCTGACGCCGATCATCTGCAGTGCGGTAGCGGCGATCTGGGGTTTTGGTCTGGTCGGCTGGATCAGTGCGCCGATCGAACCGCTGCTGATGATTGTGCCGCTGCTGCTGATCGCCCGATCGTTCTCGCACTGCGTGCAATTCAGTGAGCGCTACTACGAGATCTACAGCGAGATCGGCGACAAGCGTAAATCGGCCGAGATCACCATGGGCGTGATGATGGCGCCGTCCATCCTCGGGGTGGTGACCGACGCGCTGGGCATCTTGTTCATCGCCCTGGCGCCGATTCCCGCGATGGAGCGATTCGCACTGTTCTGCGGGTTCTGGGCGTTCTGCATTATTCCCACCGGCGTGTTCCTGATTGCCATCGTGCTGTCGTATCTGCCCAACCCGAGAAATCTGGATGCCATTGTCGCCCAGGAGTCGGCCGGCGGGGTGCACAAACTGCAGCGCAGTGCGCTCGAATTCCTCGCCAGCCTGTGCCACGGCCGGCGCGCCCGACTGACCACGGTGGTGACGTTGGTGATTGCCGTGGGCGCGGTGATCGTGGCCTCGCGCATTCAGATCGGCAATCCGGTTGAGGGCTCCAACCTGCTGTGGGAAGACTCGGACTTCAACACGGCCATTCGAGCGGTCAACGGTCATTTCCCCGGGGTCAACACGCTGGAGATCATTCTTGAGGCCAAGGCAGATGATCTGAACAACCGGGTCGCGCGCACCCCCGAGGTGGTGTCCACATCGTTGGCGCTGCAGGCCCTGATCGAGGGTGATGCTGCGGCGGCGCCACGGGCAACGCTGTCGTTCTCCGACTACATGATGGAGGGCAACCGGCTGTTCTCTGGTGGCGATCCCAAGTGGTATCCGCTGGATCCTACCGACCGCGCTGTCGCAGCAGCCGGCAATGCGGTGACTTTTGGCTCCAACCCGGTCAATTTCTCGCACATCACCGACTACAACTTCCAGAACTCGACGATTTCGCTGTGGTAC
>JBFKEC010000224.1:0-5673 GCA_041619315.1 Oceanococcus sp.
AACGTACCAGGTCATCTGGCCGAAAAAGGCCAGGGCCGAGACGTCCTGGTCATAATCGAGCTGGTAGTAGTCCTCGCCGATGACCGGGCCTAACAGCGTGCCGAGCAGTGGGAGTCCGGGCAGGTTGCCAAGCAAGCCCAGGCCGCCCGAGCCACTGATCAACTGCAAGGCGTCTTCCGTGACCGCATAAGCGGCGATGTCGGCGCCGGTCCTAATGCGCGCGAGCAAACTGTAGCTGGAGTCATACCAGAACGCGCCGGCGACCAGATCCACGTCGCCGCCCCAGCCGAACAGGCTGTCGGAATGGCCGGCAAAGCGCAGCTCACCTGACAGCTGTTTGTGATCCTCGAAGTTGTCGAGTCGGGCAATGTCGGCCGGCGAGACATCGAGCTCATTGAGCTGGTCGATATGCAGTTTGGAGCCGGCCAGAACCAGGGTCAGTGAACTGTCCTGCAGGCCCCACAAATCGCCCATCTCCCAGTTGGTAATGGCGGACAGCGTTTCCGAACCTTTTTCGATGAAACCCGGCGTATCAAACGAAGTGCGGAAGTTGTAGGGATCGTCTTCGATCTGTGGATCGTAGCTGCTCAGGAAATTGCGTGTGTCGTCGTCAAGTACGGCGAGCTGAAACGGCCAGAACGGTGCATCGGTGTCGGATATCTGGGCACTGATGTCAACGCTGACCGTGTCGCTGGGCAGCAGGCGCAGCTTGAGGCGGCCGGCCATCTGCTGCATGGCCTGTTCGTCACGATCCTGGAACTGGTTGTATAGCGCGCCATCTTCATCGCGATACAGCGCGGCTACGCGCACGCCGCCCCAGTCGGCGAACATACCGCCCGCACCGGCTTCCAGGCGATGGGCGTTGTTCTCGCCATAGGTATAGCGCGCATCGCCCTCGAACAACTCGCTGGGCCCGCGGCTGGTGACATTGAACACACCGGCGATGGTGTTTTTGCCAAACAGAGTGCCCTGCGGGCCGCGCAACACTTCAACCCGTTCGATATCGAACATGGATTCGGTGAAATAGGCCGGACGACCAAAAAAGATTTCATCCTGTACGAAGCCGACTGAGCTTTCGAAGCTGGGATTAAAGGCGTTGGTGCCGAAGCCACGAATGAACAGTTGTGGAGAGCCCAGGTCATCGGCATCGACGCGTACATTGGGCACGTAAAGCGATACCTCGGCCAGATCGGCCGCATTGGTCATTTCGATGAACGAGCCGTCGACGGCGGTCACCGAGATCGGGACATCCTGGAGGGACTGTTCGCGCTTTTGCGCGGTGACAACGATCTCCTCGATCACGCGCCCTTTGGCCGTCCGCGCAGGATTGGGTTCAGGTGAGCGCAAGGGGGCAACTTCGATGGTCTTGAGCGCCTCGGCGGAAGGCTGCTGCGCATTCGCAGGCGCCGGCCTTGGCGTCGGGCTGGCCACCGGTGTGTTCTGGCTGTCGTCAAACAGGAAGTCCAGTTCTTCGTCCTGGGCCGTCGCGGTGGTGACCCACACGACCAGCGGCAGTGCAAACAAGGTGATCAAGCGCATCTCAAAATCCTGTGACTGGAAGAGGGTGGGGCCGGGGTTGTGATCGGGCCTGTGCGGATAATGCAAGCAAAAGATGGTCCGCCTCGGCTGCCAGCTCGGCCGCGGTGTTGTGTGGGTCACTGGAGGTCACCACCGCCACGGCGCCCTGCTGCACAAGGCCCATCAACAAGGTGGTCAGCGAGGCGACAGACAGCGGCGCCAGCTCGCCCAGCTCCACCGCATTTTGCACGCCCTCGCTGACGATTTCCCTGGAAATGGCATTGTCGGTTTCATGCCAGCCAGCCCAGCCGACAACCGGCGGGGCGGTGATATAGACAAAGCGTCCGTAACGGGGCTGGGTGCACAGCTCGAAACAGCTACGGACGCCGAGCTGGATCATCCCTAACGGTGAGTCGGCGGTCATCGCTCGCGCACGCACCAGATCCGCCATCTCCTGATCAATCGCGGCAAATACCTCGCGAAAGATGCCTAGCTTGTCGCCGAAGTGGTGGTAGAAGGCACCTTTGGTTACATGGGCCGCTGCCACGATGCGTTCGACGCTGACATCGTCATAGCCATGCTCGATGAACAGCATCTCGGCGGTTTCAAGCAGGCGCTCGCGCGTGGCGATGCCGCGTGCCTGCGGGCGGCGCGCAGGGTGCGCTGGGTCGCCTTTGCGCGACGCTTTATGGACGGCATTCAGGGCCATGCTGGCGGAACGGTTCGGTGAGTGTGTTGACATAAACATACCCTGAGTATGTAATTTAGAAAAGAGCATTTGCTCGTCGCTGACGCCTTGCGTCTGCCCAAAGAGGACAAACAGCATGAACAGCAGCTTGGGGTTGGGCGCGCTTTGCGTTGCGCTCGCATTGATATTGAGTGCCTGCGGCAACGCGTCGTCACCCGCAGCCGAAGCTCAGGCGCAGGTCACTGCACCGCCACCGCCGGCCGATGCGGGGCTGGCGCGCCTGTACGATCAGACTTGCCGGGCCTGTCATGCCTCATCGCGCACCGGTGCGCCGATGGCGGGTGACACGGCCGCGTGGGCGCCACGCATGGCGCAGGGCATGGACGTGCTGATTGATCACACTATCAACGGCTTCAATGGTATGCCGCCGTTGGGTGCCTGCATGGACTGCAGTGAAGATGAGTTCGCCGCGCTGATTCGATACATGGCGGGAGAGTGACATGGCTATGAATCGAAGGGATATGTTGCTTTCAACGGTGGCTGCGGCCTCCGGGATGGCACTGACGGGCTGCGAAGACCATACCGCTGAGAATATGCCGCAGGCTCCGGCGCCGACCACCGGCCCGGACGGCAAACGGCTGATTCCATGGCAGAACTGGTCGGGTTACCAGTTCGGCATGCCAACTCAAAGGTTGGTTCCCAAGGATGAGGCTGAGCTCGCTGACATCCTGCGTCAGGCTCCGGCGCCACTGCGCCCGGTTGGTGCAGGGCATTCCTTCAGCGCACTGGTGCCGACCGACGGCACATTGCTGTCATTGCGAAATTTTGCCGGTCTGAAAGCGCATGACAGCAGCGCCATGACGGCCACACTGGGGGCCGGAACACGCCTTGGTGATGTCGGCCCGATGCTTGATGAGGTTGGTCAGGCGCTGACCAATATGCCGGATATTGATTCGCAAACGCTGGCCGGGGCGATCGCAACGGCCACCCATGGCACCGGTGCACAGCTGGGCGCCCTGCACAGTTATGTCAAAGAGCTGCGCCTGGTCACGCCGCGAGGTGAGGTGCTGGATTGCAGCGCCGAGAGCAATGTCGAAGTGTTCAACGCGGCCAAGGTTTCGCTCGGCAGCCTCGGCGTCATTACACAGATGAAGCTGCAAAACCTGCCGACCCATAAGCTCAAGCGGCGCAGCTGGTTGGCGCCGATCGACGAGTTGATCGAGAACTTTGATCAACTGGTGGCCGAAAACCACAGCTTCGAGATGTACTACATCCCGTTCTGCAGTCAGGCCATGGCCATTGCCATCAACCCCACCGATGAGCCTCTGCAGCCGCGTGGTCCGGAGCAGGACAACGATGCGGTGATGCAGATCAAGCAGCTGCGTGACTGGCTGTCGTGGTGGCCGGGCATGCGTCGTCGTCTGCTCGATATGGCAACGTCCGATTTTGAGCCGGAAGAAGCGGTCGACGTGTGGTATCGCATTTTTCCGTCCAGCCGCGAAGTGCGTTTCAATGAGATGGAGTATCACCTGCCATCCGAGGCGCTGATGCCGGCTTTCAAGCAGGTCCGTGAACGAATCGAGTCGCAGCATCACGAAGAGTTCTTCCCGATCGAAGTGCGCGTGGTGCGTGGTGAGGGCGATGATGCCTTGCTCTCGCCATTTCAGGGTCACGCGGTGTCAGGTTCGATCGCTGTGCATCGTTATCACCAGGAAGATCCGCTGCCGTACTTCGCCAGCCTAGAGCCGATTTATCAGCCCTACGAAGGGCGTCCGCACTGGGGCAAGATGCACACGCTGAGCAGCGCACAACTGGCGCCGCGCTATCCACACTGGAAGGATTTTCTTGCAGTGCGTCAGGAGCTGGATCCTGAAGGGCGCATGCTCAACCCTCACTTACGCCAGCTGTTCGATATCAGTTAAGGACTCGCCATGAACCGTCGTTTTTTGCTCGGAGCCGCGATTGCCGCGCCTGTTGCTGCTGTGGCCTTGCGGCCATCGGCCAAAGCGGGGCGGCATGACGAGTATTTCGCGTCGGTTCAGGCTGCGCTGGCCGAGGCCGGCCTGTTTCGGCCCTCTCTGGTCATAGACCGGGCGCGCCTGAGCCATAATCTGTCGCGTCTTAATGCCCATCTACCCTCGCAGATGGCATACCGCATCGTGGCCAAATCATTGCCCAGCCTGCCGCTGATTGAGACGGTGCGCGAGGCCACCGGAACCAACCGACTGATGGTCTTTCATCAGCCGTTTCTGAATCTGGTCGCAGAGCAAATGCCGGATGCTCAGGTGCTGCTGGGCAAGCCCATGCCGGTGGGGGCGGCGCAGCGTTTCTTTGAGCACTACAGCCCCGGCGCTTTTGATCCGTCCAGCCAGATCGAATGGCTGATTGATACGCCCCAGCGTCTGCGCGATTACGCCGCCTTGGCCAGCGCGCGGCAGGCCGATGGCCTTGGCCCGATGAAGGTCAATCTGGAGCTTGATGTCGGATTGCATCGAGGCGGACTGTCGGATGCCGCTGCGGTCGTTGAAATGCTGCAGTTGATTGATCAGGCACCCGCCCTGCAGTTCGCCGGTTTCATGGGTTATGAAGCGCATGCGTCCAAGATGCCGGGCTTTATGGGTGGTCCGCGCAAGGCGCTGGACATGGCCATGCAGCGCTACAGCGCCGCGGTGGATGCGTTGCGTGAGCACGCCGGCAGTGACTTCAACCCGCAGAGCTACACGCTGAACGCCGGTGGCAGTTCGACCTTTGCGATGTATGACAACACGGCGCCGTGCAATGAGCTGGCCATGGGTTCGGGGCTGGTCATGCCGTCCGATTTTGATGTGCCCAGTTTGTCCGATCACAAGCCGGCCAGCTTTATCGCCACACCGGTGCTGAAAGCCCTGCAAGGTACGGATTTGCCGGGACTGGAATCCATGAGCGGACTGTTGCGGGCTTGGGACCCCAACACCGCGCGGGCGTTTTACACCTATGGCGGCTACTGGCTGGCCGACAGCGTGTCGCCGCCCGGTCTGCAGCGCAATGCGATCTGGGGGCATTCGACCAACCAGGAATTGCTCAACGGGTCCGAACAGATCGAGCTGGATGTGGGCGATCACGTGTTCCTGCGCCCGCGTCAGTCCGAGTTTGTGTTCCTGCAGTTCGGCGATATTGCGGTGTATGACGATGGCGCTATTGTCGACAGCTGGCCGGTGTTTACCAGCGGCGCCTGAGCGGTGGCGTGCCCACGGCACGCGGGCAGGGCTATGACAGGCGCGGCGCAGCGGTCATCATAGTGGGCTGAATTTCACAGATATCGGGTCCATGGATGCATTCTGGTTATTGCTGACCTGCCTTGGGTTGGGTGCGGCGGTGGCGCGTTTTGCGCAGCCACCGATCGGGCTGGCGCAAATGCTCAACTGGTGGGTGATCAACATCGCGCTGCCGGCGCTGGTGTTGTACCTGGTGCCACGCATAGAGCTGCA
>JBFKEC010000225.1:0-5667 GCA_041619315.1 Oceanococcus sp.
GCTGCAAATCCCTAAGGTTCTTGGTGTTGGGCGATGAAATATTGATGGTGATGTAATCAGCCAGCGCGTAGACCCGCTGCAGGCAGTGCAAATAGTCATCTGCGGCCTGTTCATTGGGCGTTGTGGCATTTTTGCCGATGTTGATGCCGAGCACGCAGTCACGGCGTGCCTTTTCCACCTGCCGGCACAGGTAATCGACACCCTTGTTGTTGAATCCGAGGCGGTTGATGACCGCTTCGTGTTCAGTCAGACGGAACATCCGTGGGCGTGGATTGCCGGCTTGTGGGCGTGGCGTCACCGTGCCCACTTCGATATAGCCGAAACCTATCGCAGCCAGAGCGTTGATGCATTCGCCGTTCTTGTCCAATCCTGCAGCCACACCGACAGGATTGCGGAACGCAAGTCCCATGCATTCGCGTGGCAGATCGGCATCGGCATGCATCAAACCGGCACTCAGGCGCGGTAAGCGCTGCAACATCTTAATGGTTGCGGCGTGCGCCGTTTCCGCATCCAGGCGGAACAGCGCACCGCGCGTCATATCAAAAAGGCTCATGACAACGCTGCGCCTGACGCGAGGGTGTGCCTTGTTACACGGAAGCTCAACTGACGATCAGGCATGTTCACCTAGCGGTCCTCGTGATCCGCCGCATCCTGAGATGCGGACATATCAAGCATATGCCCCAACTTCTTGGCTTTGGTGAACAGATACGATTCGTTATGCGGGTTAGCGCCGCACTGATGCGGCAAACGTTCAACCACATCCACCCCGCCCGCTTGCAGTGCGGCGATCTTGCGCGGGTTGTTGGTCATCAGGCGCACGCGCGCGATGCGCAGGGCCTTGAGCATTTCCAGCGCTACGCCATAGTCACGGTGGTCCGGTGCAAACCCCAGCCGTTCGTTGGCTTCAACCGTATCTGCGCCCTGATCTTGCAGCGCATACGCGCGAATCTTGTTGGACAGGCCAATGCCACGACCTTCCTGACGCAGGTACAGCAATGCGCCACGCCCTTCAGCAGCGATGCGCGCCAGGGCATGTTCGAGTTGCTGGCCGCAATCGCAGCGCAGGCTGCCCAGCACGTCGCCAGTCAGACATTCGGAGTGCAGGCGACACAGCACCGCATCTTCGGGTTTCCATTCGCCCATGCTCAGGGCAACTTGTTCTTTGCCGTCCGCATTGCTTTCAAACACTTGCATGCGGAACTGACCGAAGCGCGTCGGCAGTAGCGATTCGGCCTTGAGTTGTATCACGTGGGGACTCACTCCGATCAAACAGAACGCAACGCAAATGCGTTGATTAGCCCTATATTATGCCGTGTTCAGCCCCTGCTTTGGCACCCAATCTTGCGTGGCGGCCTTACAAAATCAGGAAATGGCCGGACTTCGTTGACGCCAAGCGACGCTTGCACGATAGTTACCCGTCCGTGGCAACTGCGTGGATTGCGCCACATTCCAAGCCCTATGTATGGCGAGGTTGGGCACAGGCAGCAGTTGGACCAACGGTCAGGCAGCGGTTCCGAGACACCGCGCACGCAGCAGCTCGGCAATATGGAGGAGAGTTATGGCAGCATCCGGGGGCGATACCGTAGTCCCGACAAACTGGTCAGGCTTGATCATGGTGGCGGTCGTCATCATGGTGATTGCAACAGCGACCTACTTCGGCATGGATATGAAGTTCGGTTCGAGCGAAGCTCCAACTGAAACGGAAGAGTCTCTGTCGGTTAAGGACGTTTTTTCTGCCAGTGCACGTCGTGAAATTGCGGCAGCTGAGCCGGCGCGGGTTTTATCCCGCGCCGAGCTCGAGGCTCAAGCGCCTGCTCAGGATTCTGTAGCCGAGGAAAGCGACAACGCATCCGCGTCCACCACAGCGGATGATGATTGGTCCAGCGATGCAGACAGCTGGGATACACATAGTGACGACTGGGACAGCGTTGAGGACTCGGAGCAGTCCGCCAGTGCGCCTGAACAAACCAAAATGGCGTCACAAGCGCCCGCCGCTGCCACGCCCCAGCCGATTAAGCCGACGCCGCGCCCGACGGCCCAAGCCACTGCTGCACCTGCGCCCAAGCCGACAAGCCGTCCACCGGCACAGTCTGACAAGACTGCGCCTGCACGACGTCAGCCGCCCAGTGCCGATGCGCTGACCGCTTGGTGGAAAGATGCCGCCGGCGATCTGTCGATCCGCTTTGCTGGCACTCTGGATAAAGGTGATCAGGTCAGTGACGGTATCGCTGTGATGTTCAGCGAGCCTGTTGACCCGGCCCAGGGTCAGCAACACATGCAGTTGCGTGACATGAATGGAAATCCAGTCAGTGGACAGTGGAAGGCCGCAGCCAATCCTGCACTACTGATCATGGAAGGGCTAAAGCCCGGTCGTTACAGTTTGAGCATTACAAAAGACCTACAGGGGCGTAGCGGCAAGAGTCTGGCCGACGATGCCAGCGGTGCGGTCTACGTCTACTAGTACGGACAAGCATTTCCAACCCCCAACGGCTCGGGCCAATGGGGGTTTTTCATTTATGCAGGAGACAAAATAATGAGTGAGCTGTTTTCACTGGATGGCAAAGTTGCCTTGGTCACGGGCTCCAGCCGTGGTATCGGCGAGGCCACCGCTAAACTGCTGGCCGCTCAGGGTGCGCATGTGATCGTATCCAGCCGCAAGCAAGATGGAATTGATCGAGTGTGCGCTGAGATTCATGCTGCGGGAGGCAGTGCTTCAGCCATGACCTGTCACGCCGGCGACATCGAGCAGATGACAGCGCTGCTGGAAAACATTGACAGGGAGTTCGGCAAGCTCGATATCCTGGTCAACAATGCAGCAACCAACCCGCATTTCGGCAATGTGCTGGACACCCCAGTTGAGGCCATCGACAAAACCGTGGAAGTGAACCTGCGCGGCTACTACCTGATGAGTCAGATGGCCGGGCGAATCATGAAGCGCGAAGGTGGCGGCGCGATCGTCAATGTCGCTTCGATCAATGGTCTACGACCGGGCAATTTCCAGGGGATCTACTCGATCACCAAAGCGGCCGTGATCAACATGACTCAAGCCTTCGCCAAGGAATGTGCGGGCTTCAACATCCGCTGCAATGCGGTGCTGCCGGGCCTGACTCGAACCAAGTTCGCCTCCGCGCTGACCGAGAACGAACAAATCCTCAACAGCGTGCTGCCGCTGATTCCGATGAAGCGTTATGCCGAACCGGATGAGATTGCACCGGCGATTTTGTTCCTCGCCTCACCGGCAGCAAGTTATGTCACCGGCACCAGCGTTACGGTGGACGGTGGCTTCATGGCTGGCGGCCTTTAGACCGCACTATTACAACGCCTGCCAGTGTGCTTGCACGCTGGCAGGTGGCTGTAACGGCGGCCCAAACCGGGCGCGCAGCTGAGCATGATGGCTCAGCTCGTTATCGCCCCATGCCCTGTGAGATCAGGGCATTTGAGATCAGAATGGCCGAGTGTGCGAGCGTCTAGAACGGCACATCATCGTCCAGATACGCTTCGGCTGGCGGCGTTTCCTGCTCCGGTGGCGCTGCACTGTCCTGCTGCTGGTTGTCAGTGGTGACACGCCATCCTTGCAGGTTGTTGAAATAGCGCCCGTTGTACTCGCGACCACGGATATCAAAGCTAACCGTGACGCTCTGGCCGGGCTGCAGCTTATCCAGCAGTGCGGCTTTGTCCTGCACGAACTCCAGGTTGATCTCTTGTGGATACTTGCCGTCCTCGACAATCACCACCATCTCGCGCTTGGTGAAACCGCTGGCGAAGGTTTGCGGGTCTTGAATGAGTTTGATTTTTCCAGAGAGTTCGTAGGCCAAGGCTTTGCAACTTAGTTGGTGTCAGGGCCGCCAAATCTACACGAATTCGCATGGATTCTCAGTACCAGCGTGGGTTCCAAGCAATCTTGATCTATCATCAGGTGATTGCTCTTGGTTGGAACACGCGTGCTCAATTCGAAAATCCTCCTATGCTTGGCGGCGCCTTTATTACTGTTGGGATGCGATGCTGACAATGTCACCTCCGCCCCGAGCGATGACGTGGAGACGAAAACACTCTGCGTAAATTCCGGCTGCGGTGAGGTCATTGAACTGGTTGGCATCCCCGATGCAGAAAATATCCACTTCACCCCCGAAGGGCGTTTGTTTGTCACGGGCGGCGCCAACGCTTACGAAATCATTAAGCTTGAGGATGGCCGTTTTGAAGCCGTGCCGTTGATTGATCTTAGCGATCTTGGTTGTGGCTTCACCGGCATGGCACAGAAAAATGACACCATGTACTTCGTCTGTGGCGATGGCCAGTTGTTTGCTGGAGATTTGAGCAACATCAGCAACGTACAGCTTATTTACCAGATGGAGGGTATGTGCATCGCCAACGGCACTGCACTGGGCCCGGATGGGAATCTCTATGTTGTCGACGAGCCTCTAGACCCCACTTGCCTGCCACTCGACCCCAAAATCGTACGCTTGCACGTTGCCGAGGGCGACAGCATGACGATCGAATCCCAGGAAACCTGGGTGGGTAGTGCTGCCCTGGGCCTGCTGGCCATAGGCGTTGGCACTGATCCGCTTTTTCCCAACGGTTTGGCGGTTAAAGGTTCACGCTTCTACGCCACGGATGGCGGCACGGTTTTCTATGTGGATCTTCTCGAAGACGGCAGCGCCGGCCCGATTACACCGATTTATTTCCAATTGACCGCGCATGATGACCTCAGCATTGCCGGTGAAAGTTTGCTGGTCAGCAATTTCTTGCTGGGCTCAATTTATCAACTCTCATTTGACGGCACGGTGTTGCAGCAAACCAACCCGCTGACCTTTGATTTTCCGTCAGCCGTGCAGCTCGCACGACCACCTATGTTCAGTGACGATGACATTCTGGTTACCGAAAAGGGCCTGCTGCTGGAGCAGAACTTACCCATCGATGTGCTCAGCGTATTTCGCCGCACGACATCGGCAGCGAATTAAACGGCTTTGCGAAGCTGCACGATCGAATCCGTGTGTCATGCGATTTCCCAGGCCCCTACAACAGCCACCTCTGTGAGTGGTTGAGCTGGCTAGGTTAGAGTGCCCGTTTTTACAGTTGGAGGGCGCTCACGTGTCCATGCTTTTTGAGCCTTTTTCCTGCCGCGACATGCGCCTGCCCAACCGTATCGTCATGGCCCCGATGACGCGCAATTTTTCGCCCAATGGCATACCTGGCCCGGATGTTGCGGAATACTACAGGCGGCGGGCCGAAGGTGACGTCGGATTGATTATCACCGAGGGCACCGTGGTCAATCGTCCAGAAGCGCGCAATGACCCGAACATTCCATTTTTTCATGGCGAAAAAGCCCTGGGTGGCTGGAAACAGGTCGTTGACGCCGTGCATGGGGCTGGTGGCCGCATTGCGCCGCAGCTGTGGCATACCGGCCTTGTGCGCGAACAATTCCCAGATCGGCCGCGGCCAGGCGAAGCCGAAGGACCTTCTGGGCTGTATCGAACCGACAAGCCATTTGGCCGTGCGATGAGCGAGGCCGATATCCTCGACACCATCGCCGCCTTCGCCCAATCTGCCAAAGATGCGGTCAAGCTTGGCTTTGACTGCATAGAGTTGCACGGTGCTCATGGCTACCTGATCGATCAGTTCTTCTGGTCGGAAACCAATCAGCGCGATGATCACTGGGGCGGAAACAGC
>JBFKEC010000226.1:0-5624 GCA_041619315.1 Oceanococcus sp.
CCGTGGCCATCGGCACGATCTGGGCGTGGCGCTGGGGCAAATCGGTGGCCATGACCGACATGCCGCAAATGGTCGCGATCTACAACGGTATGGGCGGCGGCGCGGCCGCAACGATTGCCGCGATCGAGCTGATCAAGCTGTCCAAGGGCAGCGGCGTTCATCATGATGGCATTGCCATTGCGCTGGCCGTGATCGGTGGCCTGATCGGCTCGGTCTCCATGACCGGTTCGGTGATTGCCTGGGCCAAGCTGGACGGGCGCATGAACAAGGCACCGCAGATTCCGGGCGGCCATCGCACCAACTTCGTGATGCTGGCCATCGCGGTGATCAGCGGCATTCTGGTGATGAGCGCCGATCATCCGTCCGGCATCATGCTGTTCATCTTCTTCGCCAGTTCGCTGACCTTCGGCATCATGATGACCCTGCCAATTGGCGGCGCCGACATGCCGGTGATCATTTCGCTGTTCAACGCCCTGACCGGCTTGGCGGTTTCGTTCGAAGGCTATGTCCTGCAGAACCCGGCCATGATTATTGCCGGCATGGTGGTGGGTGCCGCAGGCACCTTGCTGACGCTGTTGATGGCTCGCGCCATGAACCGCTCTATCAGCAATGTCATGTTCTCGGGCATGGGCACCGGCGCCAGCGATGATGGCGAGGGCCCGGAAGGCGAGATGAAGGAAATCAGCGCCGAAGATGCGGCCATTTCCATGGCTTACGGTGAAAAAGTCATCATCGTTCCGGGTTACGGCATGGCCGTAGCCCAAGCTCAGCACAAGCTGTGGGAATTCGTACAGCTGCTGCAGAAGCGTGGCGTCGAGGTGGCCTTTGCCATCCATCCGGTGGCCGGTCGTATGCCTGGCCACATGAACGTGTTGTTGGCAGAAGCCGGCGTTCCTTATGACATCATCTTCGATCTGGAAGACATCAACGAAGAGTTCGGAACCGCCAGCGCGGCCATCGTCATCGGCGCCAACGACGTGGTCAACCCGGCGGCCCGGACCAACAAGTCCAGCCCGATCTATGGCATGCCGATTCTCAATGCCGACCACGCCGAGAACGTCTATGTGCTCAAGCGTGGCCAGGGCACGGGGTTCTCAGGCATTCAGAACGAGCTGTTCTTCGGCGAAAACACCCGCATGGTCTACGGCGATGCACAGAAGTCCTGTGCAGCCTTCATTTCCGGGGTCAAATCGGTGAGCTAAACACCTGCGTGCAGGTTCGAAAAGGGCAGCTTCGGCTGCCCTTTTTTGTTTTTGCCAAGACACCCAACGCGGCGTAACCTGAACTTGATGACGCTGCATGAGATGTCGCGTCCAGGGACTACAACAAATAAGGGGATGTCATGGATTGGTATTTGCAGGTTCTGCAGAAGTACACCGTGTTCGAAGGCCGCGCCCGGCGCAAAGAGTACTGGTTCTTCGTATTGTTCAACCTCATCATCACCATCGCGATCAGCGTGGTTGAATCCGGCATCGGCACCGGCGGCGTGCTCGGCATAATTTATATGCTGGGGGTTTTCCTGCCTTCGGTCGCGGTGGCCATACGCCGCCTGCACGATACCGATCGCAGCGGCTGGTGGCTGCTGATCAGCTTTATCCCGGTGATCGGGGTCATCGTGCTGCTGGTTTTGCTGGCACTCGACAGCACGCCGGGCGACAACCGCTTTGGGCCCAACCCCAAGGGCGAAGGTGCAGCCAGCGAAAGTCTGATCTGAGCACAGCGTAAGCCGGGCGTCAGGGCTTGGGACAATCCACCGCTTCGCCCTTGCGTTTGCGCCGATAACATTCACGTAGCGCGTTGCGCTCGTTCTCGGGCAGGGCCTTGAATTTGTCCCACTTGGCCCGGGCCCGCTGCTTTTCTTCTGCAGACATGTGTTGCCAGCGCTCATGGTTACGCAGGATGCGCGTGCGCTTTTCGGCCGACATCTGATCCCAGCGGTCGGCATAACGCTTGAGTTCCTGACGCTGCTCGCCACTGAGCTGTTCCCAGCTCGGCTGTGCACTCGCCACGGCGCTGAACAGCAAGGCCAGCGCGACCACAAGCACCCTACACATCACTGTCCTCCAGCCACAGCAGCAAATCCAGATCGGCAATCAAGGCCGCATCCTCAGCCTGCGCCGTGGTCTCGCCATTTGGGCCCAACTGAAGTTGCCAGGCCAACAGCACCGCAAAGCTCGCCCCGACCGCCGCCGCGCTCCAGCGCGACCAGGTCAGCGACCACCACGGGCGGCTCTGCGCATCCATGTGCTCAAGCGCACGGTAGCGCGCGGCGCGCAGGCGCGCCCGGGTCAGTTCGTCCGGCTCAGCAGTCTGCTGTTCAAGCGCAGTACGTATGTCCCGCGCCAAGCGCTCCTGCTCCAGATCAGTATGTTCGGAATGTGTTTGGCTCATGCCCAAAATACCTCCACCTTGCCGCGCAAGGTGTTCATGGCGCGTGACAAATGTGTTTTCACGCTGCCTTCGCCACAGCCCATAATGCCTGCAGTCTGGGCCACGTTAAAGCCCTCCCACACGCGCAGAAGAACCGCCTCACGTTGCCGCTGCGGGAGTTCCGACAAGGCCACCTCCAGCGCCTTGATAGCCTCACGCTGGGCCAGCTGGCTTTCCGGATTGTCCGCCGCCGGACGTTCCAGCGCATACTCAGCATCATCAACGAAACGTCGTGCGGCACGCTGATCATCACGCACCCGGTTCATCAGGATGCGGAAGAATAACGGCGCCCATTCCTTCTCCGGCTTGTGCTGATATTTCTGCACCAGACGGATCATGGCATCCTGCACCACATCCAGTGCCGCATCGCGATCACGCAGCTGGGCCAGCGCCAGACGATAGGCTTGGCTTTCCACCGAAGCGAGGAAGCGATCCATGGCATCACGCCGGGCGGTGCCGCTGTACTCTTTTTTGCTCGCCAAATCCAACTCTACCGATGTGGCCATTTTGCTGTCCTCCCGGCCTGACCACGACGTGGTTGGGACGACATTCCGAGTAAACGCATAAACGCTCCTACGCACGTGACACACTATAACGCTGATACAACGCACTCAGGCGCGATCCGTTGACACCCATCTGCCAGGTTGCCCTGCCCGTCCCGCGCGGCGAAACCTACGACTATCAGTGCACGCTGCCGGTTCGCGTCGGCGCGCGTGTGCGCGTGCCGTTTGGGCCGCGTCGTCTGGTCGGCATCGTCATGGCCCTGAGCGACAAATCCAGCGTGCCCGACAAAAGCCTCAAATCGGTTCTTGAAGTGCTGGATCCGGAGCCCTTGCTGGGCCCGGCCGAGCTGGATCTGATTCGCTTCGCCTCACGCTACTATCAGGCCCCACTGGGTCAAAGCGTAGCCACCGCCCTGCCCAAGCTGCTGCGCACCGGAAAAGCGGCCAGCCCGATCCACAGCACGCGCTGGCAACTCACGCAACAAGGACGCAGCAGCGAACCGCAAAGCCTGTCACGGGCCCCGCGCCAGGCCGCCGCGCTGGCTGCGCTGCTTGCCGCGGATACGGCCCTTCCGGCGGCACAGATTGGCCCGGACGGCACGCCTGTCGCTACGCTCAAAAGTCTGGCCGACAAGGGCTTGATTGAACCGCTCAAGCAGCTTGATCTGGACAGCAGCAACGTCACCGCACCGGAGTTGACCCAGGCCCAGGCCACGGCGGTCGACAGCGTTCGCGCCACCAGCAGATTCCGCTGCCACCTGCTCGACGGCGTCACCGGCAGCGGCAAGACCGAGGTCTATTTGGCGCTGGCACGCGAGCAGGCACAGCTCGGCCGGCAAAGCCTCATACTGGTGCCTGAAATCGGGCTGACCCCGCAGATGGTTGAACGTGTTCGCCAGCACACCGGGGCGCGCACTGTCGCCCTGCACTCCGGGCTGGCCGATGGCGAGCGACACAACGCCTGGCTGGCTGCGCGCAATGGTCAGGCCGACATCGTGCTGGGTACCCGTTCGGCCGTGTTTGTGCCTCTGGCCCGCCCCGGTCTGATCGTCGTCGACGAAGAACACGACGGCTCATACAAGCAACAGGATGGCATTCGCTACCACGCGCGCGACCTGGCCGTGCGACGTGCCCAGCAATATGCCATCCCGGTGGTGCTGGGCTCGGCCACACCGTCGCTGGAAAGCCATTTCAACGCGCTGACGGGGCGTTACAGCCATCTCACCCTCAACAGCCGCTTTGGCCAGGCCAAAACGCCGCGCATGAAGATCGTTGATCTGCGTGGGCAACGCTGCCCGGACGGACTGTCCAATGCGCTGATCGCCCAGGTCAGCCAGCATCTGAAAGCCGGCCAGCAGGTCCTGCTGTTTATCAACCGGCGCGGCTATTCCCCAATCATGCTGTGTCATGACTGCGGCTGGACCGCACTGTGCGAACGTTGCGATGCGCGCCTGATCAGTCATCAGCGCAGTCGCAGCCTGCGCTGCCACCATTGCGGCCATCAACGCCCCGTTCCCGCAGCCTGCCCGGACTGCGGAAGTGACGAGTTGCACCAGCTCGGCCAGGGCACGGAACGGATCGATGCACGCGCGGCCCAGTTGTGGCCTGAGGTCGAGCGCATCCGTCTGGATCGTGATCAGGTCAGCCGCCGCGGCGAGTTGGAACGCGCACTTGAACGCATCCGCAGCGGCCAGGCCCAACTCATTATCGGCACCCAGATGCTGGCCAAAGGCCACGATTTCCCCAAGCTGTCGCTGGTCGGCATCATCGATGCCGACCAGGGCCTGTATGGCCAGGATTTCCGCGCCACCGAACAACTGGCCCAGCAAGTCACCCAAGTTGCCGGCCGCGCCGGCCGCCGCGACATCCCCGGTGAGGTCATCCTGCAAACCCACAACCCCGAGCACCCGCTCCTTGGGCTGCTTGCGCAGGGCCGCTATCCGGCCATCGCCGAAGCGCTGCTGGGAGAACGCGAACAACTGGCCTGGCCGCCTTATGCGCGCCTCGCGTTGGTCCGCGCAGAAGCCAGCACCGCGGCCACTGCGATGCAGGTTCTGGAAGACATCGCCGAGCCGCTGTTTGGCCACGCCGAGGTCGATGTACTCGGCCCTGTGCCAGCGCCGATGGAACGCCGTGGCGGACGTTATCGCTGCCAATTGCTATTGCGCAGCCACACGCGCAGTGTTTTGCAGGCACAATTGGCCCACATCCGTCATCAACTGGAAACGCGCCCTGCGGCGCGGCAACTAAGATGGTCCATCGACGTCGATCCGCAAAATCTCGACTGAGCGTGCTCATCATCGGGCTGATCAGCCCGCTGTCCTGGGCCAATCAGCTGGAAGTGCACAGCGCCCACAGCGCGCTGCGGTTCGAGGTTCCGGATGCGCTCTACCAGGCTGGTGCGACAACCGATTTCTCGGCTCTGCAGATCCTCGACAGCCAAGGCCAGAATCTGGCCTATGCGGTCTGCGCCGAACGCGATCTGAGCAGCGTTCGCACCCAGATTCCGGTCATGGGCCTGCCTGATCTGGCACGCCCGCAACTGGACCCCGAAGGTCAGCTGAGCTACTCCACCTCGGCCGGCGTAGCGCGCACCCTCAGCATTGTTGACTGGATACTGGATCTGCGCCCGCTCAAAGGGGCCACAGGCACGTTGATCGGCCTGCCACCTATTGCCGAGCTGCGCATTTC
>JBFKEC010000227.1:0-5592 GCA_041619315.1 Oceanococcus sp.
CATCACCATCCACGTAATAGCGTTTTGCCAGATCCACCACAGTCGCGCCAGCGCGACGGAACAGCGCCTCGCGGTCGGTGTGGGTGGCAACCAGCGAACCGTTGCCGGGCAGCGACAAGCCCAAAGCTTCGGTCAGGCAGTTCATGGAGTTGGCGGTAAACATGCCCGAACAGGAACCACAGGTTGGGCAGGCCGAACGTTCAATCTGATCAACATCCGCGTCGGACACACTGTCATCGGCAGCCGCCACCATGGCATCGACCAGATCCAGCGGAATGATCTCGTCCGAGTTGGCCAGCTTGGTTTTGCCCGCTTCCATCGGGCCACCAGAGACGAATACCACCGGAATGTTCAGGCGCATCGCGGCCATCAACATGCCGGGGGTGATTTTGTCGCAGTTGGAAATACACACCAGCGCATCCGCGGTGTGGGCGTTGCACATGTATTCCACGCTGTCGGCGATGATATCGCGCGAAGGGAGTGAATAGAGCATGCCGTCATGGCCCATGGCGATGCCGTCATCCACCGCAATGGTGTTGAATTCCTTACCCACACCTCCGGCTTTCTCGATTTCCTCGATCACCAGCTGACCAAGATCCTTGAGATGCACATGGCCCGGTACAAACTGGGTGAACGAGTTGGCAACCGCAATAATGGGTTTCTCGAAATCCCCGTCATTCATGCCGGTGGCACGCCACAGTGCGCGTGCGCCGGCCATGTTGCGGCCATGGGTGCTGGTGCGAGAACGATAGTTGGGCATGATCTGAATCCTGTGCGGAATGTCCGGACGAATAACGGGACGCTATTGTGCGGTGTTCTGGATATATCATCCAATACTATATTTGGATCACAGCCATACGGATTACGAATAGTGGAATTACGCCAGCTACGTTATTTTGCGGCCATTGTTGAAGAAGGCAGCCTGTCTCGCGCCGCACGCAGACTGCATATTTCCCAACCACCGCTGTCGACCCAGCTCAAGGCGCTGGAAGCGGATGTCGGCGCCGTGCTGCTCAAGCGCAGCAACCGCGGAGTGAGCCCGAGCGCGGCCGGGGCCATGTTTTATCAGGATGTGCGCGCGATTCTGTCGCGCCTGGAAGGCGCATGTGCGCGGGCCCGCCAGGCTGCCAACGGCGAGCTTGGCACGGTGACCGTAGGCTTTGTGTCGATCGCTGACTACAGCATCCTGCCGCCCGCGCTTAAGCAGTTTCGCGCCGCCTATCCGTCCGCCGACGTGCACTTGCATGAGCTGACCACCGACGCACAAATTCGTGAATTGCGCGCGGCCCGCCTCGATCTGGCGATTGGCCTGGCCCCGGTGGATGATGCCGACATCGAATTCTTACCCCTGCACCGCGAATCGCTGGTGCTTGCTGCACCCGACGACTGGGGCGACGACCCGCCTTGCGCCGATGGCGTAGAACTGGCCAGCCTGGCCTCAAGCAACTTCATCGTCCCGCCGCGTGACATCGCGCCAGGCTTGTACGATCTGGTCATCAGCCGCTGTCAGGCCGCAGGATTTTCCCCGCGCATCACCCAAAGTGCACGTCAGATGCAGACCGTCATCGGCTTGGTCTCGGCCGGCATGGGCGTCGCCCTGGTTCCAGCATCGGTGCAAAACCTGCAACGCCCCGGCGTGCAGTACCGCGCGCTGCGCGGCGCGCCTGCGTTGATCGAACTGGGCATCCTGCGTCCGCGCGATAGCGACAATCCGCTGGCCAGCAATCTCATCAAGATTTTGCGCACGCGGCGCTAGGCCAACAACATACCCCGCAACATGCCGCCAAACAGCACACCGGCACCGCCGATTTCACACACGATCAAGGCCAGCATGAACACACGCAGCGTCCAGGCGGGCAGCTCGTGGTGGCCGAAGCGATGCGGGCGGGCCAGCTGATTGTCGGTGTCACGCAACACACCATGGATGACATAGCTGGCAATTGCCGCCGCGTAAAACGTCACACTGGCGAGCACCGCAAGGGTATTGACCCAGTCACTCCAGACACTGCGCTCAGCCATGGCAAACAGCACCAGCGTGGCAAAGCTGTACATCAGCGAGGTGCGATGAGCGATGTCGACATAAACCGGCGCCTGGCTGTCATCACTGCTCATGATGTGGTGGTACTTCCAGATTCCGGTCAGCATCCCCAGCAGTAAAAACACACCCGCAAATACAAGCGCAAGATCAGCAGCAGTCAGCACCCGGTCACACCGTCACGTAGAAATTGATGCACGCAGTCTATATCGATAGGCACTGCCTGTATGCGCTGCGGCGCGGCGCAACGTCTTGCCGGCCCGGCTAATTGATCGCCGAGCCCACCCGCTGCATGCAGTGCAAACGCAACAGCGAAGCCGCGTCGCGGCAATGGCGCGCCAGTGCGGCCGGTCGATAGTGCAACAACATGGCTGGCGGCGAGCGACCGTAGGCCAGCGCCATGGCTGGCACGCCCAAATCTGCAGCGGCCGACAGCTCCAGCGGATGATCGGTAACCAGCAAGGTTTCGGATGCACCAACCGCGCGATCGCGCAGCAGTCCGCTGAGCAGATGCGGCCGCATCAAGCCACTGCCTGAACCCTGGGTACTGATGATGGAATGAATGCCGGACTGCGCGGCATACGCTTTTAGCAGTCTGAACGCTGCATCCTTGCCGATATGAGTCAGGTAATGAACAGGCCAGTCCACACTGGCTATCGCGTCGAGTACCGCATCCGCGCCCGGTCGCAGGCAAGACAGGAAGCGGCCGTGAGCGTCGAAGTGCTCCTGATAGACCTGCAAGGCCTGGCGCGTGGCCTGCGGCTCACCAATCCAGCGAAACAACAGCGCCGAAATGGGTTCACCACCGACCACCTGACTGAGTTCTTCATCGCTGACATTCAAAGCGAGACTGCGTGCCGTGAATATCAGGCTGTCCTGTATGCCCGGCGTAGCATCAAGAATCAGGCTTTCCAGATCGACCACGACCTGTCCATGGCCGCACGTGGCCGGTTTGTGATGCGACTCGAAATGGTCGCGGGCCTGGATAATTGTGCCCATGACGTGTCTCTCCTGTGAGGTTAAGAAATGGCCGTACAGCCGTGGCTCAAGGTGCGATCGGGGCAAATTCAACGCGCAACTGGGCGGCATTGCCGGCCTCGTCGTAATAACTCAAAAAGCGCATTTTCCAGTTGTCGCCGTCGACATCACGCAGCACGTAAACCACATCACGCGGGGAAATACGGTGAGTGCCGTCACCGTCGTTGCAGAACCCGGAGTAGTAGTACCACCCGTGATCACCATTGATCCCGCCACAGGCCGAATCCCCCGTGTTCTCGGCCGGTGGCCGGGTCACAAAGGCGTAGCCGTCGTCGTTATCCTGGTGGAAATCAGCATCTGCAGGCACCACGCTCAGCGTCACAAAGTCAGCCTCGGGCATATCGTGCATAGCCACCTCCTGGGCACCGGACACAGCGCTGTTCATTTTCACGTCACTGCGTTTGAACGCCAGATCCCACACGGCATCGTTAAGCGCATCCACGGGCTGAACCTGCTGCGCGTTACCCAAGTCCACGTAGACCCAGGCATTCTCGTCTTGCGCATCGATCAGCAGGATCTGGCCGTCCACGGCATCCTCACGACGCAGGCGGCCGTCCTCGGCACTGTCGCCACCCTCGCTGGCACATGCCGCCCCGGGCAGTTCGCGGAGGTCATAGTCGAGCACGCCGTCCGCAAAGGCCGTAAAACGCAGGCTGACATAGCGACATTCCAGGGTGCGCACAATGTAGGCGACGTTGCGTCGCGGCGTGATCGAAGCGCCTTCCAGAACAGCGGCCTGTCGATACCAGCCATGATCGCCATCATTCCCCAGCAGGCTGCTGCTCTGATCAGCCTCGGGATAGCTGGTCAGCACATATTGCGTGGACATCCCAAGCAAACCGCCGGACTCGTCCACCCGGTAGTCGACCTCACCTGCCGGCGGGGCGCCCACCAGATCCAGCCAGGGGTAATCCTCGCCGTCCGCAACCTTGTGCGCATATACCCGCACTTCACCCTGCGGTGGTGATCCGGACACCCCGCCGTTGATTTTAATCTCGACATGATTATGGGCAATGTCCCATTCGGCGCTGTTGTCCGGATCGGCTGGATTGACTTCCGTCTGACTATCAAGATCCAGATACACCCACTCTCCGGCGCCTGCACTGACCTTGGCCGAGTAGTACTCGCCATTGTCGATAAACGCACTGTTGGGCCCACCGGGACCGGGCAAATCGCGACTGTCGACCAGCGTGTCATCGTCCAGTTTGAGGTCGCTGGCACAGCCGCACAGGGCGGCCACTGCGAGCACAATCGAACACATCACTATTCGCATCAGAATGTCCTGCTAAGTTCGAGGTATACGGCCTGCGGCGCAATCGGCAAGTAGCGCGCATCACCGGCCTCAAAAATATTCTTCAGACCAAGCGTCACCTGGGCACCGATCAGACGGCGTGGCAGATCACGCCATTCCAGGCGCATATCAGCCAGGGTGTAGGCCTTGGCCACGCCAGCCTCGGTGGGGGCCCCACCGCTGCTGGTTTCCACTGAGAATCGGCGCTGATCCACCCACACCCCGCGCAAACCCAAGGCATAACCGCCACGGTCGACGTACACCGCGCCATTGATCCGATGGCGGGCGCGCCCACTCAAGGAACGTCCAGTCGCCTTGTCACGACTGTGCAGGTAGGCATAGCCGAGCTTGAGCTGCAGCGGCAATGCCGTACCCAGACGCCACGCAGGCTGCCACTGGAGCTGAATGTCGGCACCGCTCAAACGCGCCGACGACACATTGCGATAGGTAAAAATAATCGGGTCATCGGGGTCAGGCTGGCCCGCCACCGTCTGAATCAGTTCGATCAGGTTGTCGACACTGTTGAGGAAAACACCAAGGTGAACGCTGGCCCGATGGCTGGCGAACCAGGTGGTACTCAGGTTCATGCCCCGGCTGCTTTCCGGCTCCAGCTCAGGATTGCCCTCCACTTGGTAGCCCACCGCCGGATTGTCGAAACGCAGCAGCAATTGCTTGAAATCCGGTGCCCGAAAGCCGTGGCCATAACCCAGGCGTAGCATCCAGTCGGCGCGGATATCCCAACGCAAGGCCAGCTTGGGGGACAGCTGATCACCGAAGGTCGAATCGCGGTCATAGCGCAAACCCGGCACCACAGTCAGAGCATGCGACCACGGACGCAACTGATCCTGCAGGTAGACCGACTGGCGATCACGCTCACCGCGCTGGCTGATCCGGTCGGCCTGTAGCTTCTCGAACTGGTACTCCACACCGGCGGTCAGCTGATGTGCGCCCATTTGCCAATCCCACTGTGCGCCCGTGCCAAATTGCTCATCCAGCGTTTCTTCGTCAGTCACACCCTCGGCACCATCCACGCCCTGTTGCAGGAACTGATCGTGATAGCGCGCGTAATGCGCTTGCAATGTCAGTTCGACAGGGCCGATGGCCAACTGCGGCGTCACGCCGACGCGCAAGTCTTCGATCCGTTTGCGGGTGTTGTAGAGCCCATTGCCCGGACCTGCTTCGACGCGCTCACTGTCATCCAGCGACCAGCTCCAGTCCATAGCCAGCG
>JBFKEC010000228.1:0-5559 GCA_041619315.1 Oceanococcus sp.
CCACATGACGTTGTACCCCGATACGGCACGCCTTGCGCGTGCCAGCTTTGTGCTATTGGCAGCATCCAGCCTGCTTGTTTCGGCCTGCCAGGGCGGGCGCAATGGCAGCGCCAGCCGCGATCAACAAACGACCCCGCCAGAGCAGCAGGAACAAACCGCCCCGGACGCAGCGCCTGCGCTGCCCGAGCCGGTTGCCAATCTGCTCGGTTGTGACCCGCTCGACCCGGCGCACTGCTTGTTGCCATTCCCGAGCAATCATTTCACCCGTGCCGCCGATGCTGGCAGCGTGCAGGCGGTTGAGTCCGGCGGCACCGGGGTGCAGGTCAATTTCCAGCCGCTGCAAATGCCGCGTAACGTCGTTGGAAAACCGATCATGCCGGGCGAATGGAATCGCAATGACGGCTTCTCCCCCGGGACCATGCTGATTACCTATGTGCCCGGACTGGCCGCCAATGACGATGGCACCATTCCTGGTGCCGTATCCCTCGACCGTCTCGGCGACTACATGGCGCCCGACGCCAAGGTTGTGGTGATCAATGCCGAAACCGGCGAACGTCATCCGGTGTGGGCAGAAATTGATCTGAACGCAGGCTATTTCCAGCCGTCATCCGCACTCGGCCAGCCCATTCCCTACCTCGATGGTCGCGCCCCCATGCCGGCCCTGATCATTCGCCCGGCCCGCAACTTCGAGGAAGGCACACGCTACATCGCGCTGTTGCGCCACTTGAGTGATGCCGAAGGCCAGGACATCCCAGCCTCGCAAACCTTTGCTGCGTGCCGTGATCAAGGCGCCGAAGCCGCCCCGCGCTGTGCCCACCTGGAAAGCGCGGTGTTCTCAGCCTTACCGACGGATATCGCCCGCGAAGAGCTGTATCTGGCCTGGGATTTCACCATCGCCAGTCAGAGCAGCCTGGCCGGGCGCTTGCTGCATCTGCGCGACGATGCCTTCGCCTCGCTGGGTGAGACCATGGACAGGCTGCCAGGTGAGGAGGGCTACAGCATGGGCGCTGCGCCCAGCTTCACCATCGATACGATCACCGAAAATCCGCGCGAAGGCATTGCCCGGCGTATCGAAGGACACATCGAAATCCCCAGCTATGTCGTGCCCATCGACCCTTCACCGCTGGAATCCATGCGCGAAAACCTGGCCAGCGTGTTCACCCTGCTGCCGGATGCACTGTCGCCCCTGTACGACGTGTGCCGCGACGTCATGCCGCTGAGCGAACCCTGCCTGGTGTTCCGCCCGGATGAAGCCATTCGCTTCGCCAGTACCGTGAGCCTGCCGCCCAATCAGTTCTTCTATCGCCCGGATGATGGCCCTCACCCACTTTACGGCGATGGTCTGCCGGATCGGCTCAGTGCCAATGCGAGCATGACCAAGCCGTTCATCTGCAACCTGCCGGCCAGCGCCTCCGCCGACAACCCAACCCGTCCTTCGGTCTACGGCCACGGTCTGCTTGGCTCGCGCAGCGAAGTCAATTCCAGCCATGTCACCAACATGGGTGGGCTGCATAACATCATGTTCTGCGCCATGGACTGGTTTGGTTTTTCCGAGGGCGATCTGGCCAATGTACTGACCATGCTGCTGGATATCAGCAGTTTCAAAACCGTTGCCGACGGGGCTCAGCAAGGCATGCTCAACAAGATGTTTCTGGCCCGCGCCATGCTTCACCCGGAAGGTTTTGCATCCGACCCGGCGTTCCAGGACGCTGCGGGTCAAAGCCTGATCGATACCCGCGAAGCGTTTTATGACGGCAACAGCCAGGGCGGCATCATGGGCGGGCCCGTCGTGGCGCTGTCACGCGACATCAACCGGGGCGTACTCGGGGTTCCCGGCATGAACTACTCGACCCTGCTGCGGCGCAGCGTCGACTTCGATCTGTATTCGGTGCCGTTGTACACCGCCTACCCCGATGATCTTGACCGCAACTTGGTGCTGGCCTTGCTGGAAATGCTGTGGGATCGCGCTGAAAACAATGGTTATGCCCACCACATGAACACTGCCGCCAGCGACAACACCGCCCTGCCCGGCAGTCCGGACAACCATATCCTGCTGCAGGTCGGGTTCTCCGACCATCAGGTCACCATGTGGAGCGCAGATGTGATGGCGCGCACCCTGCATGCACCACTCGACCGCGCGGCACTGGATCGCAACCCGCTGGAAAGCCAGCCCGAGGGTGAAGATCGTCACCCCGATATGCAGGAGTATTTCGCCCTGGATGATCTGGCCGATGCGCAAGGCGCGCGCTTCGAAAACGGCAGCTATTCAGGCTCGGTGCTGAGTATCTGGGATGAGCCGTGGGATGCGGTCGAGCCGGAAACGCGCTGCCTTGGCGACAGCACCGCTGCCGCCCCGATTGGCAACGTGCCGCCGCGCGACAGTGGCGATGACCCGCATGAATGCGTACGTCGCGAACCCGGCGCACGCTGTCAGAAGTCTCACTTCATGCACCGCAATGGGCATGTGCTGGATGTCAGCAGCATCCGTTCGGATGCGGCCTGCCCACCACTGCCGAACTGATCAGGGCTGTGCCGGCGCAGGCAACTGCGCCGGCTGCGGCTTCGGCTCATATAAGCCCATGAAAATTCGCTCCCAACTGACGCCTTGGTCGCGCGAGATGTCCCAGTGCTGAATCACGCTGCCGTCGTCCTGCGGTATCCAGGTCAGGCGGTCCACCAAGGGCTGCTCACGCTCATCACGTCGATTGGTGCCGCGTAGCACCATCTGACCCTGCGCATTCAGCCCGCCGTAGAGTTGCAACACGGTGCCGCTCACATCGACCCAGGTCTGGCGCCACTGCATCAGTTCCGGGTCATACCAGTTAAGGCTTTCACCGCTGTAGCCACCACTGGTGTGGTAGCGCTCCTGCAGTGCGCACCCCTGCATGATCGAAGTGATCGAGTTGTACGCCTCCTGACCACTTTCATCGCCAGCACGCAGCACCGTCCATTCACCCAGCCAGAAATCGAACTGGCGATAAACCGGGTCGCTGCAGGGCGGAACAACCTGAGGCTGGAACAGCGTGCAGCCGGACAGTGAAACAAACACCAGCAACAGAGCGGCGCGCATCAATGGTTTGTGCATGGTCGTCATCGGCAAATGAATCGGGCGGTGATGATACGAGCCGGCTGATCAGGCGTCACGGAACTGCAGTTTGGCCAGGCGCGCATACAAACCCTCTTCAGCCAGCAATTGCTGGTGCGTGCCACTGGCAACGACCCGGCCCTGATCCATCACCACAATGCGATCGGCACTGCGTACGGTTGCCAGCCGGTGAGCAATGACCAGACTGGTGCGCTCACGGGTCAGTTCATCCAGCGCTTGCTGGACGGCCTGTTCCGATTCCGCGTCCAGTGCGCTGGTCGCCTCGTCGAGTAAAACCACCGGTGCATTCTTGAGCACAGCCCGGGCAATCGCGATGCGCTGTTTCTGCCCACCGGACAGACGCACGCCGCGCTCACCCAAAAAGCATGCATAGCCTTCTGGCTGGCGGGCAATGAACTCGTCCGCCGCCGCATGCCTGGCGGCCCGACGGACTTCATCGTCACTGGCATCCAGGCGACCATAACGAATGTTTTCCAGCGCACTGTCTGCAAACAACACCGGCTCCTGAGGAACAATGGACAAGCATTCACGCACCTGCTCGGGCGCACACTGCGCGATGTCCTGATCATCCAACATGATCTGCCCCTGCTGGATATCGTAGAAGCGCAGCAACAACTGGAAAACCGTGCTTTTTCCGGCACCTGAAGGACCAACCAGAGCCACCGTCTGACCCGGCTCTACATGCAGACTGAAACCGTCCAGGACCTTGCGCTGGGGCTGCGAGGGATACGCGAACTCCACATCTTCAAAGCGAATTTCTCCACGCAGAGGGTGCGCCAAGATCGCCGGAGCGTGCGGCACCTGCAAGGCCCGCGGCGTATCCAGCAACTCGATCAGACGCTCAGTCGCCCCCGCAGCGCGCTGGATTTCACCCCAGCTTTCGCTCAGCGCGGCCAGCGCGCCACCGGTGAACAGGGCATAGAGCAAAAACTGGCCCAGTTCGCCCGGACTCATGCGTCCATCAATGACCGCCTGGGCGCCAAACCACAACACCAGCACGATCGCACCGAACATCAACAAAATGGCCAGAAAAGTCAGGATGGCGCGACTGCGAATACGCCGAACTGCGGTGGCAAAAGCATTTTCCACCGCTTGGCCGAAACGCGTGGTTTCATGCTCTTCGCGGTGAAAGGATTGCACCGTGGTCATCGCCGTCAGTACTTCCTGCGCGGTGGAACTGGTATCCGCCACGCGATCCTGACTGGCCCTGGACAGGCGCCGAACTTGGCGTCCGTAGACCAGGATCGGGACCAGTACGATGGGTATCAACAGCACTATCATCAGCGTCAGTGCCGGGCTGGTGACCATGAGCATGATCAAGCCACCGAAAAACAGCAGCAGATTGCGCAGCACGATCGACACACTCGAACCAATCACGCTCTGAATCAGGGTGGTATCGGTGGTCAAGCGCGACAGGACTTCACCGCTGCGGGTGGTTTCAAAAAACACTGGACTCATGCCCAAAACATGGCGGTAAACATCCTGGCGCAGGTCAGCGACCAGACGCTCGCCGATCCAGGTCACCATGTAATAGCGCAGCGCGGTGGCTAGCGCCATGACCGCAGCGACCATGAACATGGCCATGAACGCCGCATCAATGTGCTCGCTGTGCTCGGCTGAAAAACCGAAGTCGATCAGATAGCGCAACGCCACCGGCAATGACAGCGTCGCCGCTGCCGCGACCAGCAAGGCCACGCTGGCACCGAGCAGAACGCGCTTGTATCGCCACAACCACGGCCACAAGCGCACAAGAGGCTTGAGCCGGCGTGCCGGCCTGATCGTTGCATCGGTAGGTTGAGCCACAGCAGTCCAGGGGGTGAAAAGCCCTCTATTAAAACATCTGCACGCGAAAACCGAGCTTTTCGCTGATGACAAATTTTTGACGCCCAGTGGGAAATCATGTCTCCAACAACTCAGGGAGAGAATGATGGATTTTCACATTTGGGCCAGTCGCCGCTTCAACGCATACAGCGTGCTGCTGACTGTGGTGGGCAGCATCATGTTGATGTCCGCCACTGCCCAAGCCAATGGCGCAACCAATGATCAGGACAGCGCCTCCAGTGCAAGCTTTGTCAGCCACATGCAGCACAAGATTCAGGCACTGCGCAGCGGCGGCAGCCTGCACACGGCAGGTGAGCGGCTGCGCAATCGTCACGTGCTGGTGCGCACCTACGACCGCACCGGCTACGGGCCACTGTGGCTCAGCGCCGGCAGCTGGCAGCAGAACGCCCAGGGCCTGATGAACTATCTGGCCGACCTGCCCCGGCATGGACTGGACCCGTCCAACTATCACTTCTCCAAGCTCAAAACGCTGCGCAACGACACCACCCTGGCAGGCCGTATCCACGCTGATCTGCTGCTCAGTGATGCGTTTGTCTCGCTGGTGACCGATTTGTCACGCGGCGCCACCGGTCGGGGCAATCATGGCAGCCACGCACAATCCCTGCTGCTGC
>JBFKEC010000229.1:0-5550 GCA_041619315.1 Oceanococcus sp.
AACAGTTCGAGCAAATGCCGATCGGAAATGGACAGGGCATTGTTGCCGGACACGTAGACCACGTGGGAGTGGCCGTCATCGCCAACGTGATAGCCCAAAAAGCGATCGTTCTCGAGCTGGCTGGACTGGGTTGCCTGGGCCTGTTGCAGCAGGCTGCTGACGTCGGTCTGGGTGCAAGCGGTGAGCGGTTTGCCTATGTATTCGCGAAAGCGCCCCGAGGCGGCAACAACGTGCAGTTCCCTGTCGCCGTTTTCAGCGGCAAAGCCTGAGGCGTGCAGCATCAGCGCATCGTCATCCAGGAACAGCAGGGCGGTAAGTTGTTGCAACACCCCGTCCATGAAGTCGTGCAGTTTGCGCAGGTCGAAAATCTCCGCTGAGGCTTCGATGATTTTTTCCAGGCCGCGGCGGTTGTGATCCAGCGCGACCAGATGGCGGTATGAAGACAGGCTGGTGTAGACCGTGGTGAACAGCTTCTCCTGGGTCAGCTCGGTTTTGTTTTTGTAGTCGTTGATGTCGTAGGTGGTGATGACCTCGTGCTCGGGTGCCTGGCCGGGTTGCCCGGTGCGCAGGATGATGCGCACGAACGCATTGCCAAGTTCTTCCCGGATGTAGCGCACCACGCGCAGGCCGGCGTCATCGGTTTCCATCACCACATCCAGCAGTATCAGGGCGATGTCAGGTTGCTCGCGGGCGATACGGCGCGCATCTTCGCCGCTGTGGGCGGCAATCAGCTGCAGCGGCCGGTCACAGAATCTGAAGCCTTTGAGTGCCAGGCGGGTGACGCTGTGCACTTCCGGCTCGTCATCCACGATGAGCACTTTCCAGCCGGCATGGGTGGCCTGCTGGATCTGGTTTTCAGGGGCGAGTTCAAGATTCATGGTGCTGGGATCCGTGTGGTTCCGTGGCGGCAGCGAGATTGCGGATATCGATGTCGAAAGTGGTGCCCTGGCCGGGCTTGCTGCGCGCATGGATGCTGCCTTGCAGCTGGCGGGTGACCAGGTTGTGGCAGATGTGCAGGCCCAGGCCGCTGCCACCTTCACCGCGTCGGGTGGTGTAGAACGGATCAAAGATTTTTTTCAGCGCCTCGGGTGCAATGCCACATCCGTCGTCGGCAAAACGGATTCTGGCGCCGTTTGGCAAAGCCGTGATGTCGATGCGGATCGTGCCCTGGCCGCCTTCGGGGTAGGCATGGGTGAGGGCATTCATGAGCAGATTGGTCAGGGTCTGGGAAATTGCGCCCGGGTAGCTGGTCAGGCTCAGGTCATCCGGGCAGTCAAGCTCAACGGCGATCGCGGTTTTCTTCAGCTTGGGGCGCAGGCTGAGCAGAATTTCTTCAACATATTCCTTGAGCCGGATGTCACGCTTCTCCAGGCTGGTCTGGTCGACTGCGACCTGCTTGAAGCTCTGGATCAGGTCGGCCGCGCGATTGAGGTTGTTCAGAATGATGCTGCTCGACTGTTCGGCCACGCTGAAGTAGTCATTGAGGCCGGTCGCGGTCATTTCATTGCTGTCGAACTGCTGCTTGCTGATCATGGTCAGGTTGTGCAAGGTCGATGCCGCGGTTACGCCGACACCTACCGGGGTGTTGATTTCATGTGCAACACCGGCAACCAGACCGCCCAATGAGGCCAGCTTTTCGGTCTGTATCAGCTGCTCCTGGGTGTTTTCGATGCGTTCAAGCATGTCGTTGAAGGCATCGATCAGGCGGCCGACTTCATCTGGCGCGCTGGGGGGCGCACGCAGTTGGTAGTTCTGCGATGCTGCGACCGCCTCGGCAGTCTGGCTAAGCGCCAGTATCGGGCCGGCAATCATGCTTTGCAGCCAGCGTGCCAGTGCCCCGGCAACCAGCAGGGACAGCACCAGGATGCCGGCCAGCGCGGCCAGGGCGCCGCGCAGTTTGAGCCACAGTCCTTCGCGGCCCTGCACAATATCCAGCTGGCCCAGCAGTTCCTGGTCGAGGATCACCGGGGTGCTGATGCGAAAGGCATTGCCCAGTGGCGCATCCGGCGCGCAGTCAGGGCGTTCGGGGTCGGTTTTGGGCGGATAGCTGGCGAACAAGCGCAACCTGTTCTGGTCGTAGGCAAACAGACAGGCGGAGCGCAGAAACGGGCGCTGGGCAAGTGCGCTGAGCAGGTTTTCCGCCACGCGCGGGTCATTGAATGTGATCGCGGCGCGGCTGTTCTGGGCCAGCACTGAGGCGAGACTGCGAACATCCTGTTGTTCGGCCTCCAGCGCGATGGTCCATTGCAGTCCGGCAATGGCCAGGCCGGTCATCACCACGGCCGCACCAGCCACTCCGAGAAAGGCCAGATCGAGTTTGCGTTTGAGCGCGAGATTGGCGAACCAGCCGCTGGCGCGTTTCACAGCGACGTCTCCAGCGGACTGACGATATCGGCCAGACTGAGCAGTTCTGCGCTGAGCTTGAGGCCAGCCTGTTCGACATGCTGCGGATTGACGACAAACCGCAGACGCTCCTGCTGCAACACGAACCCGACCATGCCGCGGCTCTGTGCAAAACCACGCCCTTCACCGACCAGCAGAGTGCGTGTGGCCACGGTTTCCAACACATTGGCTGCGGCGCTGCTGCCCACATACAGCACGTCACACTGGGTTTCGATATCAATCAGCTCGGCATCGAAGGCGAGCAGGGTATGGCCGTTTATGTTCTTGCCACGAATGGTTGTGCGCAGGGTGTCGAGCAGGTCGGCGTCACCCGCGACACAAAAGCCCAACTGCCTGTCCGTGTGCGGCGTGCTCCACTGGGTAAAGCGGGCAAAGTTGTACAGGAATGCGGCGCGCACGCGGTCTTCCAGCCGCGCATCCTGGGCCCAGGTGCTGGAACTGGTGCCCAGGCCGGTCAAGGCCAGTGCCAGGGTGGCCAACTTGATCAGCAGCGCACGCATGTTCAGAAGCTCCAGCGTATGCCGAGTTCCGCACTGCGCGGTACCCGGTGTGCGCTGCCGTCGTTGAATTCGGCATGGTTGTCGGACAGCAGATTGCGACCGCCGGCATAGGCGCTCAGGTGCTGGGTGGTCTGCCAGTGAATGAACACATCCATTTCGGTGTAGCTGTCAGTGCCCAGATCCGGCAGCGGGCCGACATAGCGCAGGTCGACTTCCGTGTGCACGTCGGCTGTGGCCTGCCAGCGCGTGCTCAGCCAGGCCTGATGGCGTGGGTCGGTCTGATTGTTGCTCTCGATCGAGGTGTCGAGGCTGCCCGGACGGGCGTGCAGCGACAGATCAAAGTAGCTGTAACCCAACTCGACCTGGACATCGCTGAGCGGGCGCCAGTTGACCAGGGCTTCCAGCCCGTGCGATTCACCGCGCCCTTCGTTGCTGACGATGCCAAGGCCTTCGGCATTGGCCGACAGTCCGCGCATGTCGGTGTAGTGGGCATGAAACAGGGAAACATCAAACAGCAGCTGTGCCGAGAGCTGGTGGCGCAGGCCGATTTCGCTGAAGCGGGCTTTTTCAGTGTCGAAACTGTCATTGTCTACGATGAAAAACTGCCCTGGCTGCGGGCCGGGAATGATCCAGTCGCGATCAATCCGGTTGGGTGCTCTGGCCGCACGTGAGTAGGCGGCCCAGATCAGGCTTGAGGGTGACAGTGTCCACGCCAGGCGCACATTGGGCTGGGTTTCCCAGCCGGTGAAATCATTGCGTTCCAGTCGTGCGCCCAGGGTCAGCTCGACACGCTCTGACAGCTGGATGCGGTCCTGCGCGAATACGGTCAGGGTGTCCAGCGCAGCGCTGTCGGGGTTGAAGATGACCAGCGCACTGTTGCGGATCTGGTCTTCCGAGCGGCGATAGCTCAGGCCAAAAAGGGCATCATGATGGGTGCCGAAGGCCCGTTGATGGCGGATCTCGGTGCCCAGTTGCTGGCGAATTTCGCCGTAATAGCCGGGGATGTCGCGGTCGAAGTAGTCGGCTTGCAGATCAAGCTGCCAGCCGTTGCGCGGGTTGCGTTGCAGGGCCCATTGCGCGTTGATCGCCGCGCCCTGCATCTGTTCCAGCGTGCCTTCGGCCGCCTGCGGGCTTTGCATGTTGGCTTCGGTGGCGTTGACGCTCACCCGCCAGTTGGTTTTGCCGGGGCGGGTCGAGTTGGCCTGCAGGTCAAGCGAATGTATGCGTCGTGCATCCTCGCCCTGGCTGTCATCGCCCAAGGTCAGGGCGCGCCACTCCGCCTGGCGCGCAAACAGGCGCAGGGCACTCTTTTCGCCCAGGTTCAGTGATTGTTCGGCCTGCAATTCATGGCGCTGATCTTCACCCACCACGGCATGCACGCGGGCGCCGTCTTCGGCCTGGGCCTTGCGGGTGATGATATTGATGACGCCGTTGATCGCGTTGGCGCCCCACAGGGCAGCACCGGGGCCGCGAATGATCTCGATATGTTCGATCAGTTCAATGGGAATATCCTGAAACTCCCAAAGCACCCCGGAGAACAGCGGGGTGTAAAGACTGCGACCATCCAGGCGCACTTCCAGCTTGTCTGACAGGGCGCTGTTGAAGCCGCGAGATGCGATCGCCCAGCTGCGACCGTTGATACGCGCAACCTGCAAGCCCACAGCGAGTCGCAGGGCATCGGATACATGGCGCGCGCCCATCTGGCGCAAACGCTCACCAGGGATAACCTGTATCGCCGCCGGTGCTTCCGACAGGGGCTGGGACACACGCGACACCGAGGTGACCTGAATCATCAGCAACTGCTCCAAAGGCAGTTCAGTCAGATCGTCCGGCAGTGCGGCAAAATCCTGCGCCGTTGCCTGGGTCGACAGCACCAGCAGGGCGCTTGCCCATAGTTGACTGAGTCGTGCGATTGGTTTTCTGGTCACGCGGTGCAGGCCCATTTTTGCTCCCTGCCACCTTGCGTGATGCGGCGTGAAGAAAATGCGACGTTCAAGACGAAAAAAGCCCCGCACTTGGCGGGGCTTTGGAGGTTTGCTTTTCAGTCAGGCTAGACGCGTCGACGGACCAGGCCGAGCATCATCAGCATCAGAACCAGCAGACCGCTGGCGCCGCCACGCGGTGCATCGGAGCCGGTCGAGCCAGGTGTGCCCGGAGTGGTTGGCGTGGTCGGGGTCGAACCGCCACCTTCAGTCTGCGGAACACCCGTGCCGTTTGGCTGGCCGGCCACACAGTGACTGACGCTGACATCATCGACATACCAGCCCAGGTTGCCGTTACAGCCATCCTGACCGAACTCGAAGCGGATGCGCAGGGTGTCACCAGCAACCACGCCAAGCGCGGCCAGATCGATGTGGCTGACGCCCCAGCGGCTGAACGATTCGCCTTCATCCGAGCCCGACCAGGCGCTTTCGCCGCCCATCGGATTGGTGTTGCCACCGCCGGTCGCACCGGTGGGGTCAGGTACTGGCGTGGCAGCGCCAGGTTCCAGTTCGGTGTTGTAACTGTTCCACACGATCGCTTCAGCAGGAATCAGGGTGAAGTCCCCACCGTTGATGCTGGCCTTGATGTTGCCGCCGTCGTAGCCGAATTCCGACTGCATCAGATGACTCATGGACAGTTTGGAGTCATCGGCGCTGACGGTGAT
>JBFKEC010000230.1:0-5524 GCA_041619315.1 Oceanococcus sp.
CATCACCTCGCTGGTGCGCCAGGACGTCAAAAGCTACAAGCAACTGCCGGTCAACTACTACCAGATACAGACCAAGTTCCGCGATGAAATTCGCCCGCGTTTCGGGGTGATGCGCTCGCGCGAATTCATCATGAAGGATGCTTACTCCTTCAACATGGACGAAGACTCACTGGCCGAAACCTACGCCACCATGCGCGCCGCCTACAGCCGCATTTTCCAGCGCGTGGGCGTGGAGTTCCGCATTGTCCAGGCCGACTCCGGCAACATCGGCGGCAAACAGTCGGAAGAATTTCACGTGCTCGCCGGCAGCGGCGAAGACCTGCTCGCCGTGTCAGACAGCGGCGATTACGCGGCCAATGTCGAAGCCGCCGTGTGCCAACCATTGCGTGCACAGCGCGGCGAAGCCAACAGCGCCATGAGCAGCGTGGCCACGCCCGAGCAGCGCAGCATCGAAGCAGTGACCCAGCATCTGGGCGTTGCCGCGGCGCAGTGCCTGAAAACCATGATCGTGAAAAACGATACCGGCGAGCTGTTCGCACTGTGCCTGCAGGGCGACCACAATCTGAACGAACTCAAGGCCGAGAAAATTCTCAACGGCTGCAGCCTGGCCAGCGATGAAGAAATTCTTGCCGCCACCGGCTGCCCGCCTGGCTCGCTCGGCCCGGTCGGGCTCGACATGCCGGTGATTGCCGACAGCGATGCCGCCACCCTTTCCGATTTTGTGTGTGGCGCCAACCGCGACGGCGAACATCTGCAAGGGGTGAACTGGGGCCGTGATCTGCCCGAACCCCGGGTTGAGGATCTGCGCGAAGTCTGCGCCGGCGACATCGCACCGGATGGCGGCGTATTGAGCTTGGTGCGCGGCATCGAAGTCGGTCACATCTTCCAGCTCGGGCGCAAGTACACCGAAGCCATGAAAGCCACCGTGCTTGATGCCAACGGCAAGGATGCGGTGCCGTACATGGGCTGCTACGGCATTGGTGTATCGCGGGTGGTGGCTGCCGCGATCGAGCAGCGTCACGATGAGGCTGGAATCGTGTGGCCACAGGCCATCGCACCGTTCGAAGTGCTGCTCAACCCGATCAACCCCAAGAAATCGGAAAAGCTCAATGAGGAAATCCAGCACATCTACGACGCCCTGTGCGCCGCCGGATTTGAAGTGCTGTGGGATGACCGCGGCCTGCGCCCGGGCCAGATGTTCGGTGATGCCGAACTGATTGGCATCCCGCACCGCGTGGTGCTTTCGGAGCGCGGGCTGGAGGCTGGCGAAATTGAATACAAGGCCCGCACCGGTGGCGATGCCGAAAAGCTGCCATGGTCAATCGAGGCTTTGATCGAACGCCTGCACCAGGGCTGAACTCTGGCCCGCACAGGGCCAAGGCAAGCCTGCGAGCTGGCGCGATGCCCGCAGGCTTCAAATCAACACCGGGCCATTCACCTGAAGGGCCTGGACCTACAATCCGCCCTCAACCGCGGCAAAGATTTCATCCAGTCGCGGATGCAAGGGGTATCGCAGCCGCCAGCCTGGCTGCAACGGCGGATCACGGAACAGCAAACCCTTGTTGGCGGCCTTGAGCAGCGGCCACAAGCGCGAGTTGTCATAGACGTCGCGGCGCCCGGCAATCACCGCTAGGGTGTCGCCACGCCGCACCGTGACCCAGGCATGCGCAGCCCACAGCTCACGCACCAGCGCACGCCCCTGGAAGTAGGCCGATTTGAAATCGGCCTGATGAACGGCAAAATCCAGCGCCCTGAGGCGGTCGTACTGCGCACTGTTCAGACGCGCGAACTGCTTGGCCTGGCGCTGGTAGCGCAAGGCCTGGGTGCGGTAATACGCCCCCGCCTGAGTGCCGATCTCACCGCGCAAAGCAGCCAGGCGCTCCTGCGCTTGGCTGGCGTAACCCTGGGCAAGCAGATCTTCGATCACCAGCACACGCCGCTGCCAGGCCATGTGCTGATAGCCACGCAGGGGAAAATCGGCAATCGCAAGCTCGACTTCAGCCAGCCCGCGGATCAGCGCCGGACTGGGCGGTGCAATTTCTGTGCTGACCACCTGCACCGGCGCCTCTGCCGGCGTTATGGCAAGCGGCTTGCTTGGCAAGCCCGCACAAGCCGACAGCCCCAGCAAACCACCCGCGAGCGCAGCCCGGGGGAACCACTTGCTATGCTGTTGCGTCATTAGTCTTTTGCCTAACACCGGATTTGGGGAGCCATGCGAAATCACGCCGTCACCTACCTTGCCACGTTGCTCCTTGCACTGGGCCTTAGCGCATGTGGCAAGAGCGCAGACCAACCCACTACAGGCAAAGACGGCGGCGCGCTCAAAGTGTATCGGCACTCCATGGATGGCGCACCCACCAATCTGGATCCGATCCATTCGGCCACGGTCTACTCCAATTTCCTGGCGCTCAACACCTACGACACTCTGTACAGCTACAAGTACCTGGAGCGCCCGTACAAGCTCAAGCCCAATCTGGCCGCGGCCATGCCGGAAGTGTCCGAGGATGGCCTGAGCTACACCATTCGAATCAAGCCCGGCGTGCGCTTCATCGATGATCCGGCATTTGCCGACGGCAAAGGTCGCGAGCTCATCGCCAGTGACGTGGCCTATTCGCTGAAGCGTCATTTCGACCCCAGCAATCGCTCACAGGGCTCCTGGCTGTGGGCCGGGCGCATCAAGGGGCTGGATCAATGGGGCCAGGACGGCGCCGATTACAGCCAGGACGTGGAAGGGCTGGAAATCGTTGACGACCACACCCTGACCATTCACCTGACCAAACCCTTTCCGCAGCTGACCTACACCCTGGCGGTGGGCTTTTCCGGCATCGTGCCGCATGAAGCCGTAGCCAAGTATGGCCGCGAACTGTCGATCCACCCGGTCGGCTCCGGCCCGTTCCGCATGGCCAAATTCGACACCGCCAAAGCCGTACTGGTCGCCAACCCGCATTTTCGCAAGGAGCCGGTTGACCTGGCTGCCGAAGGGTTCGATCCGGTCAAGCACGCCGGCCTGAATCTGCAAGCCATCGATGGCCGCAGCCCGCCGTTCATCGACCGCCTGGAAATTGATTTCATTCAGGAAACAGCCGCGCGCTGGAACTCGTTCACCAAAGGCAATGAGGTCCAGTACACCAGCGTACCGGTGGAACAGACCGACACCGTACTGGACAGTCGCGACCCGCTGACCCTGAAACCCGAGTGGAGCGAGCGCTATCACTCGACCACCGGCGTGGAAGCGGGCTTTGTGTTCACCTCACTGAACATGGACAAGCCTTACCTCGGCCATAACGAAGATCCGCAGCAGGATGCGCGCAACCGCGAACTGCGCTGCGCAATGCGCGATGCGCTGGACTGGAGTGCGCGCAACAGCCGTTTCTACTCAGGCATTGGCGTAGTCTTCCCGGGGATCGTGCCACCGGCCGCCAGCGACCTGCACACCCAGTTGCCGCAAACCTCGATCACGCGTGATCTGGAGCGCGCCCAGGCCCGCCTGAAAAAGGCCGGATGGACGCCGGAAAACCTGCCCACGCTGGAGTACGGCTTCCAGAACTCGGTCACCAGCCGTCAGATTTTCGAGCAGTTCCGCGGTTTCATGGCCGACATCGGCTACCCCTCAGCGAAGATCAAGCCGGTCAGCTTTGCCACCTTTGGCGACTACAACAAGGCGATCAAGACCAGCCAGCTCGACATCATCCCGATGGGCTGGGGGCTGGACTACCCGGATTCGGAAAACACTCTGCAACTGTTCTACGGCCCCAACCACACCCCGGGCTCGAACAATTCGAACTACAACAACCCGGCCTTTGACGCGCTGTACGAGAAAACCGCCGTCATGCAACCCGGGCCGGAGCGCGAGGCGCTGTACCTGGAAATGAGCCGCATGGTTGTGGATGACTGCGCGACCATCAGCGGCCTGTCACGCAACCGCATCTTCCTGTGGCACAAGGATGTCATCGGTATGCCCGACCGCGAGATTCTTGGCGGCTTCTGGCTGCGCTACGTCGACATCATGAGCGCGGACACCGCAACCAACCCGGCGTCCTGAGGTCATGCTGCAGTACAGTCTGAAAAAGCTCCTCGCGGGGTTGCCGCTGATTCTGGGTGTGACCTTCATCAGCTTTGTTCTGATGGTCTATTTCGGCCCGGACAAAACCTATGAACTGGCCGGCAAGAACCCGACCGAAGAGCAGATCGCCCAGATTCGCGCCGATCTGGGCTATGACCAGCCCTTCATCAAGCGTTACACCACCTACGTGGTCGAACTGGCCACGCTCAATTTCGGCCATTCCGATTCGACTGGCGAACGTGTCACCCGCCTGCTCGGGCGCACCATTCCCATCTCACTGGCCCTGACTCTGCCGGGATTTGTGCTCGGCAATGTGCTGGGCATTCTGCTTGCGCTGCTCGCGGCCTATTACCGCAGCACCTGGGTCGACAAAAGCATCATGACCTTCGCCGTGATCGGCATGAGCGTGAGCTTTCTGATCATCATCATCGGCTTTCAGGTGCTGTTCTCCTCGGCCTACGGGCTCAATATGTTCCCGGTGCGCGGCTGGGCCATGACAACACTGGGCGAGTATCTGTACTACGTCACCGTCCCGACCATGGCGACCGTATTTGTCTCGCTGGGCTACAACACCCGCTTCTATCGCGCGGTGATCGTCGAAGAGTTGGGCAAGGACCATATCCGCACCGCCCGCGCATACGGCGCATCAGCCAGCAGCATTCTGCTCAAACGGGTGCTCAAGAACAGCATGATTCCGATCATCACGCGGATCATGTTTTCGATTCCGCTGGTGGTAATCTCCGGCTCGCTGCTGATCGAAAGCTATTTCGGCATTCCCGGCGTCGGCAAGGTCACCTATGACGCCATCACCACCGGCGACCAGCCGGTGCTCAAGGCGGTGGTTGGCGCCACCGCGGTGCTGTTTGTCGTGGTCCTGATCATCACCGATGTGCTGTACCGACTGTTTGATCCGCGGGTGGAACTGAAATGAGTGCAGGAGAATCATTCTGGTCCAAGGCCTGGCAAAAGTTTTTCAATGACCGCTTTGGCATGGCCTCAGCGGCCATCGTGTTGGGCTATTGCGTGATCGCACTGGGCGTATGGCTAGGCCTGTGGGGCCAGCATTGGAGCACCCTGACCAACGGCAGCAATCTGCCGATGTCGGGCGAGCACTGGTTCGGCACCAACTTGTCCGGTCAGGACATCTTCGACCGGGCCATCTACAGCACCAAAACCGCATTCGAGATCGGCCTTTCGGTGGCCGTGCTCAGCACCATCCTGGGCGCCATACTCGGCGCGATTTCAGGCTTTTTTGCCGGCCGCTGGAGCGATGAAATCATTCTGTGGCTGATGGGCACCCTGGATTCAATCCCGTTCTACCTGTTCGTCGCGGCGGTGGCGTTTGCCCTGCAGGGCCATCCGCTGGCCATGCATGTCGCCATGATCGTGACATTCTGGACCACCACAGCGCGGGTGGTGCGTGGCGAGGTGATGAAACTCAAGGAGCTGGAATTCATCGAG
>JBFKEC010000231.1:0-5521 GCA_041619315.1 Oceanococcus sp.
TGGCTGGCGCGAATCATTTCGCCCAGTTCACGCAGCACTTCATCGCCCAAGGCGTGTGAATGCTGATCGTTGACCTGCTTGAAATGGTCGATATCGAGGATGGCGATGTGCAGATTCTGGCGCTGCGCCGCGGGGCTGTCGAAGGCGCTGTCCAGCCAGCTGTCCAGCGAGCGCCGGTTGGGCAGGCCGGTGAGCGCGTCAACTTTGGCCAGGCGATCAAGCTCTGAGGTCTTGGCTTCAAGCTCGTGGGTGCGCTGAGCAACCTGGCGGCTGAGTGATTGGCGCAGTATGGCGAGTTGGCGGACCACAACCATGCCGCTGGCCAGAATGATGATTAGCAGTATGGCTTCCGGCAGCGGGATCTGCGGCAGGATGGCGGCCACGGCAATGCCGAGCAGGATGGAGAACCCTTCAACCGCATACGAAAATCCCGCCATCTGGCGCCTTGCGGTGTTGCCGCGCAGCCACATGAACCAGGCCATGATGGCTTCGTTGCCAAAGTGCAGCACCAGCATCATGGCCAGCAGTGGCAGCCAGGTGGGGGTGGTGAGCTCGCCGATTGGGGTTTGTCCGCCGGCCCATTCATAGGTGCAGCCGGCCGCGAGGATGATCAGGGTCATCATGCCGGCGTTGGCCATCGAGGCATCAATGGCGCGGCGCCATGACTCGCCGCGCAGGGCTCGGTGAAGTGGATACATGAGCGAGGCCAGCCCGTTGAGCAGGGCGGCTGGCGCGGGACCAAGCAGCAAGATGCTGGCGACCTGGGCGACCCGATCAAATGACACGTAGCCATGGTGCGGATGGGAAAAGCCGCACACGATGCTAAACAGAGCTGCGCTGAGAACCAGCGCCGACGTGAGCGGTTCAAGCCTGTCGAGAGCGCCGTCGTGCTGGCCCAGCGCAACCACGGCCGCTGTCAGCAGCAGGGCTGCGCTGGCGGTAAACAGGTTGTCGCGGCGGGACGAGTGGGTCACAAGGCGGTGCAAAAGTGGTCGGGTAGGCTGCAGTTTAAATCAATGGCGCGGTCAGGCCATTTGGGGCGGTTTTCTGTGGGTGTCCAGTGCTCGTTGTGGTCAAAAACCGTTTGTCGGAAAACTTTTGCCCCGATTCCCCACATTGCTCCCCGAAATGACCAAATTCCTTCATAAACGTCTCTAAGAGCTGTCTGTAAGTTGTTGTTTACAGGCCGGTTTGAGCGCTCGAAAAAATCCACAAAACAGCGCATAAGTTACTGTTTTTGCTTATAAAACTTTCTTGACACGAAAAAATGCCAAGCCTATAGTGGGCAACAAGGGTGCAAAGTGGAGTGTCGTGGAGTAATCCACCCAGGGACGAACGTGTATAGCGGAACTACAGAGCTTGCGATTGATGTGAAGGGGCGCCTTGCCGTGCCTGCACGCTATCGCGCGTCTTTGCAGGAAAGCTGTGGCGGGCGCCTGATTCTGACACTCAGCCTTGATCAGTGCTTGCTGGTCTATCCCTATCCCGAGTGGGAAGTGTTTGCGGCCAAGCTGATGGCGCTGCCATCGCTGACCCCTCAGGCCAAAAAGCTGCAGCGCCACTTTCTGGGTGCGGCGGAAGATGTGGTCATGGACAAGCAGGGGCGGGTGCAGTTAACCCCGTACCTGAGAAATCGTGCCGGGTTGGATCGCTCTGCAGTGTTCGTTGGCCAGGGCGAGAAGTTCGAATTGTGGGACGCCGATGGCTGGCGCCGATATCAGGACGAGGTTGAGCTTGATGCTGAATTCCTTGCCAGTATCGGGATTTGAGCGCGGTTTCCGCGTGATGCTGTCACATGAATCAGTGCTGCTGGATGCCTCCCTGGATGCGCTGAGCATCTGCGGTGACGGCGTCTATGTCGACGCTACATTTGGGCGTGGCGGTCACAGTCGCGCGCTGCTGGAGCGTCTTGATGGGGCCGGCCGCCTGATTGTGTTTGATCAGGATCCCGAGGCGCAGGCGGCGGCCGCCGGTTGGGTGCGGCAGGAGCCTCGTCTGGCCCTGGAGCCGTTCAATTTTTCCCATCTGCATGCACGCCTGGCCGAGCGCGGTCTGGTCGGCAAGATTGATGGCGTATTGTTCGATCTGGGTGTGTCCAGTCCGCAATTGGACGATGCCGAGCGTGGTTTCAGCTTTGGCAAGGAAGGCCCGCTGGATATGCGCATGAATCCTCAGGCCGGGATCAGTGCCGCGCAATGGGTTGCTCAGACCCCGTATGACGAAATGCGTCGGGTGTTGCGCGAGTACGGTGAGGAAAACAACGCCGGGCGCATCGCTCGCGCCATCGAGCGGGCTCGTGCCGAGACGCCGATCGTTTCCACGCTGCAGCTGGCAAACATTATCGAGCGTGCCGTAGGCGGGCGTCGGGGTAAGCGCATCCATCCGGCTACGCGCAGCTTTCAGGCCATTCGGATTGCGGTCAATCGTGAGCTGGATGTGCTTGCCGAGGTGCTGCCGCAAGCATTGGAAGTGCTCAAGCCGGGTGGGCGTCTGGCGGTCATCAGTTTTCACTCGTTGGAAGATCGCATCGTCAAGCAGTTCATGCGGGCGCAGGCGCGCCCGGACGCACCGGACCCTGTCTCTCCTGCGCCACCGCCGCGCCTTGCTCGGGTCACCCGACGTTTGTGCGACGAGGTTGAGGCCAGTCGCAATCCGCGCGCCCGCAGTGCGGTGCTGCGTTGGGCGGAGAAATGCGCATGAATCTGGCCGTGCCCAGCCTCAAGCTCCAGCAATTATCAGCCTTGCCGCTGCGCTACCTGGCGTTGCCGTTGATGATTTTGAGTGCGCTCGGGGTCGTTGGAATCAAACACCACAGCCGCGGCTTGCAGACCCAGGCGCAGGCGCTGGCTGCCGAGCGTGAGCAGCTGGAAGTTGAATTCAACCAGCTGCGGCTGGAACGTGGTTACGTCGGTGCGCATTCGCGGGTTGGCGAGCTGGCCGAAAAACAACTGGGCATGAAGGTGCCGGATGACAATGTCATTGTCCAAGTCCCAGGCCAGGAATAAGCCCGAAGTGCCGGCCGGCCCGGCCCCGGCGTGGCGCCAGCATGTGCTGGTGGGCCTGATGATGCTCGGCTTCGCCGCGCTTGCGCTGCGTGCATTCGAGCTGCAGGTGCGGGATCGTGATTTTCTTCTGGCCGAGGGTGAGCGTCGCCATGTGCGGACTCTGCTTGAGCCGGGTGGTCGTGGCGCCTTGCGTGACCGGCATGGCGCGCCGCTGGCGCTCAGTGCGCCGGTGGAATCGATCTGGGTCGTGCCTTCGGCGCTGCTTGCCGAGCCGGCCTACATAAAGCCGCTGGCAGGTCTTCTGGATATGCGGCGCGGCGATTTGCAGGCCGAGCTGGAGAAGCGGCGCGGGCGTCAGTTCTACTATCTCAAGCGCCAGCTGCCGCCGTCCGAGGCGCGCCGCATTCTGGATTTGGATGCGCCTGGCGTGTTCAGTCAGCGTGAATATCGGCGCTACTACCCGGCAGGTGAAGTGACGGCCCAATTGGTGGGGCTGTGCAATATCGATGGCGTCGGTCAAGAGGGTCTGGAGCGTGGTTTCGACAGCCTGCTGGCCGGAAGTCCGGGCCAGCGGTTGGTCATTCAGGACCGTCTTGGTCGGGTGGTCGATGATCTGGACGAGTTCCGTCCGTCGCGCCCCGGGCAGGATATGGACCTGTCGATCGACCTGCGGTTGCAGCATTACGCCTATGGCGAGCTCAAAGCCGCGGTGTCAGCGCATAACGCCAAGGGCGGCGTAATTCTGGTTGCCGATGTGGCCACCGGAGAGGTTCTGGCTCTGGCGACACAGCCGGGCTTCAATCCGAATAATCGCAACAGTCTGGGTGAGAACCGCGCGGCCTGGCGCAATCGTGCGGCGCTGGATCAGTTCGAGCCGGGCTCCACGGTCAAGCCGCTGATGCTGGCTGCGGCCCTGCAGAACAACATTATTGCGCCCGATGAGCAGATTGACACCGGCAATGGCTGGATCAAGGTCGGGCGTTTGCAGGTGCGTGACCATCGAGGCTACGGCCAGATTGACCTGACCCAGTTGCTGGCCAAGTCGTCCAATGTCGGTGCAGTAAAGATCGGCATGCTGATGGGGGCGGATCGCCTGTTTGATGCCTATCGTGCATTCGGCTTTGGCTATTCAACCGCGTCGGGCTTTCCTGGTGAAGTCGCGGGTCAGCTGACCAGCCCTTATGAATGGGGTGATGTGGGTACAGCCACCGCGTCTTACGGTTACGGCATGAGCGTTACCGCGCTACAGCTGGCCCAGGCTTATATGGTTCTGGCTGCAGATGGCATGCGTCGCACCTTGTCTTTGGTCAAGGGCGGCTCGCAGTTTGAGGACGAACGCATCATCAGCGCCGAGGTTGCCGCGCAGGTGCGCGAAATGCTCACCGCGGTGGTTCAGGCTGGCGGTACTGGCACGCGCGCTGCGGTGCCCGGCTATCGGGTCGCAGGCAAAACCGGCACGGTGCGCAAGGCCGAGGGCGGTGGCTATGCCGAGGATCGCCATCAGTCCATGTTTGTCGGCATGCTGCCGGCAGAAAAGCCGCGCTTGCTCAGCCTTGTGGTTATCGATGAGCCGCGCTCCGGTGTTTACTACGGCGGCCTGGTTGCGGCGCCGGTCTTTTCGCGCGTGGCCAGTTCCGCTGCGCGCCTGCTGCAGATTGCACCGGTCGAAGGGGATCATTCCATCGCCCGTGTGGCACACAAGGATGCACACTCATGAGCGCCTGGACGCTCAGCGAGCTGCTCGACGTGGATGCGTCGCGTTGTGGCGATAACCCGCAAATCAGCGCCCTGTCCATGGACAGCCGCTTGGTCGAGCCCGGAAGTTTGTTCCTGGCCTGTCGTGGCACCGAGTCGCATGGTCTGGCGCATCTGGAGCAAGCGATGCAACGCGGCGCCGTGGCCGTGGCCTGGGAGCCCGGAGAAGGCGTGGCCGCACCGCAATGTGCGGTGCCTTGTGTGCCTGTGGCCAAACTTGCGCGCCGAGCGGGTGTCATTGCTTCGCGTTTTTATGGCATGCCCAGCGCGTCGATGTTTACCGTCGGCGTGACGGGCACGGATGGCAAGACCTCATGCACCCATCTGTTTGCCCAGGCCGCAGCTGTGCTGGGTCGCAAATGCGGTCTGATGGGCACCGTCGGGGTTGGCTTTCTGGATGATCTGGCCCGGGCAACCCACACCACACCCGATCCGGTGCAGTTGCAGGCTGGCTTGGCCGATCTGGCTGCCAAGGGTGCGGATGCGCTGGCCATGGAAGTGTCGTCGCATGCGCTGGATCAGGGGCGCATCAATGGAGTTGAGCTGGATGTTGCGGTCTTCACCAACCTGAGCCGTGATCATCTCGACTACCACGGTGATCTGCGCAACTACGCGCAGGCCAAAAAGCGCCTGCTCGAAACCCAGGGTCTCAAAGCGCTGGTCATCAATGTTGATGATGACTATGGGCGTGAATGGGCGCGCGAGCTGGCAGCGGACCGGCCCGTGGTGGCTTACGCCGTGGACGGACAGCCCGAGCTCAA
>JBFKEC010000232.1:0-5514 GCA_041619315.1 Oceanococcus sp.
AAACTCACATTCAAGTCTGTCGTCAGCGCACCAATGGCCTCAAACTCAACACCGCGTGAGCGCGTGCCATCCGCTTCTCGGTAGGCCTGCTCTAAATCGTTTCCAGGCACACTTTCACCCGGCACCGCCTGGGCAAGATTGTCCTGCTCAATCAGAAATACTGACAGCGTTGTTTCCAGCGCGTGGTCGAGAAAACGGCTTTTAAGGCCAATCTCGTGACTGCGCCCGACCAGCGGGTCCAGATTTGCGGCGTTGATATTGCGCTCGCTTTGCGGCATGAAAATTTCGCTGTAACTGGCGTAGATGCGGTGTTTGGCCGTGAGGTCATAGAGCACGCCAGCATAGGGAATCAGCACATCGTCATCACCGTAATCAAGAGCGCTACCGTATTGCTCGCCGCGTTGCTCCCAACTGGCCAGTCGAAAACCACCAATCACATTCAAACGATCGTTCAGACTGAATCGTGATGCGGCATAAAAACCGGTCTGACGGGTGCTCAGGTCAACCGCAACATCGGTGCTGTCAGCCCACACCGGCTCAGAAAAACTGCCATCCCATTCAAAGAAGTTACCGATGCTATCGAGCGCGGCATAGTCAGTGGCGTAGGTGTTGTCACTCGATTCCTGCTCACTGCGCAGCGCACCCAGGACCAGGTCATGGGTCCGTCCAAACCAGGCAAACTGACCCTTGAGCTGGACATCGAAGCTGTTCTGCACATGCTCACCGGTGCTGCGGTAGGGGTACGCCGGCAGACCATACGGCGAATTCTCAATCTCACCAGTTTGTCGATTGACCGTGCCATTGAGGTACAACAGGCGCACTCTGGCGGCATTGTTGATGTAATTGTAGTTGGCGCTGAGCTGCCAGTTGTCATTCAGTGCGTGTACAACATTGGCGAAATAGTTGTTGTTGGTGGAGTGCCACTGGGTCCAGTCCGCGGCCGTGGTGGTTGAACGTGGCCACAGCGCACGATCGCCGTCGCTATACCAGTTGGGCAGGGCGCCCCAGCTTGCCGCTGTGGGATCATTGTCCTGGCGGCTGGCGCCCGCACGCACCAGGGTGCTGCTGCCAAGATCGGCTTCGATCACACCATAGAACACGCTCTTGTTGTCTTCGTACAGATCCATTTCGGCCTCACCGCGTTCAATGCGGGCAACCACGCGCCCGCGCACATGACCATCGCGGGTCAATGCAGAACCAACATCGGCCATCAACTGGCGGTTGTTCCAGCGCCCGTAGCTGGCATGCAGTTGGCCCTGAAACTCAGTGAAGTCGGCGCGCTTGCGAACCAGATTGATCGAGGCCGACGGATCGCCCGCGCCGGTCATAAGCCCGGTGGCTCCGCGTACCAGTTCGATGCGCTGGTATATCGCGGTATCGGCGATGGTTTCACCAGAGTCGCCAGCCAGACTCCAGGCCAGCGGGACGCCGTCAATCTGATAATTGCGTATTTCAAACCCCCGCGCGTAGAAGGTGTTACGCACATCGTCAATTTCGCTGGTTGACACCCCGGGAGCGTAGCGGATCACCTCATTGATGGTGTTCAGGTCGCGGTCGCGCAATTGCTGGGCGGTGATGACCGAGACCGATTGCGGCGTGTCCTGCGCGGACAAGCCCAGGCCGGTTGCCATATCGGTTTCCTCTTCAAGCAGATAGGAACCAGTCACCACGACCTTATCGAGTTGAGTCTGGCCCTCGCTATGCGCGAGATCATCTGCAGCCAATAGCAGGGTCGGAAACACGCACAGGGCGATGGGTGCATACAGGGCACGGCGGGACATAAAAGCCTCAAGCATTCGGGGATATGAATGCCAATGATTCGCAATCGCGACTGAACAGTCAACCCGTTAGAACAATACCTTAGGAGGTTAATGCGAATCATTGCTTTCTGTTATGCTGCGCAGCCATCTGTTTGTCGTGATCGAGGCTCATGCGCGCTGCCCTGGTAATACTCCACCGCTGGTTTGGCCTGTTCATCGCTGGCTTTTTGATCATCGCCGGTCTTACCGGTGCTGTAATTTCCTGGGATCACGAGCTCGATGAGTGGCTCAATCCGGCGTTGTTCAAATCGAACAGCAACGGCGAGCCGCTACCGGTACTTGCGATGGTCGAGCGTGTCGAGCAGGCCAACCCCAATGCGCGCGTAAGCTTTTTCTCGCTACATCAGGAGCAGGGGCACAACGCCGAGATCTGGGTGGATGCACGGGTCGATCCACAAACCGGACGACGTCATGAACTTGGCTATGACCATTTGTATGTCGATCCGGTCAGCGGCGAAATTCAGGGTCGTCGCCTCTGGGGCAAGGTCTCACTGGCCCCTGAACATTTGATGTCGTTTCTGTACAAATTGCACTTCACCCTGCATTTGCCCGAATGGCGCGGCATCAATAGCTGGGGTGTTTGGCTGATGGGTGCAGCAGCACTGGTTTGGCTGATCGACACGTTCATCGCGTTTGCGCTGACCCTGCCACGCCGCCGCAAGCGCCATGGCGCACCGCGTAAAGCAGGCAAAGGATGGTGGCCACGCTGGGCTCACAGCTGGCGCATTCGCCGCCAGACCACAGCGTACAAGCTCAATTTTGATCTGCATCGCGCCGTGGGCTTGTGGGTCTGGGTCGTGTTGTTGACGCTGGCCTTCACCTCGTTTTCGCTCAACCTTTACCGCGAGGTGTTTTATCCGGTGATGTCACTGGTGTCGGAAACAACACCGGGACCGTTTGAAACAAGAAAACCCAGCCCTTTGCACGAGCCTGTAGAACCGACAATCAGTTGGAGCGAGTTGTTTGCCCAGGCGCGCAACGATGCCGCTACGCGCAACTGGCCTGAGCCGCTTGGTGATGTGTTTTACAGCGACAATTTCGCCGTTTTTGGAGCGCGCTTCTATTTCCCCGGAGATGACCATGCGAGCGGCGGCATGAAGATCAAAAGCCTTTACTACGACGGCCGCACTGGCGACTTTATTGGTCAACAAGTGCCGTGGCAGGGCACCGCTGCTGACGTTTTCAATCAGTTGCAGTTCCCGCTTCACTCCGGCCGCATTCTCGGATTGCCGGGGCGCATCCTGATGTCGGTTATGGGGCTGCTTGTCGCCATGCTGTCGATGACAGGGCTGGTGATCTGGTGGAAAAAACGCCGGGCCCGCCTGGCCATGCGTCAACGCGCGCTGGCAACCACAGCCGTGGAACGCGAAGCAGCACGCGCACAGCCGATCGAAGCCTGAGTCAGTTCGTTTCGGCCCGGGGCACCCACACGACTTCACCTTCTGCCGGAACCATGAACCCGCCGTAACGATACAGCGCGCGGTCTGCGGTCAAGGCATCCACCGGGCCGCGGCCCTGGGGCCGTGCATAGCGATCTCGCGCCAGCGGGTGATCTTCAACCACGATGACCTGACCTTGTTCATCGAAATGTAGGTGAAACTTGTCCATGGAATACGTGTGCTGGGCTCGTACCGCCTATTACGTAAAAATCAGCAAATGCGGACACCCGGGTGCAACATTCTTCGCAGCCCAGGCACTCTGGGCTAAAGTTCAGCGATGACAAGTTTTCGGTATTACGATTTTCTGGTTGCCGGCATGGTCGGCGTGTTGCTGTGCTCCAACCTCATAGGCCCAGGCAAAGTTGCAATGCTGGACCTGCCGATGATTGGCCTGGTTGCATTTGGGGCCGGCAATCTGTTTTTTCCGATCGGCTACATTTTTGGTGATGTGCTGACCGAGGTTTACGGCTATGCACGGGCGCGCCGGGCAATTTGGGCCGGCTTCGCCATGATGCTGTTTGCCAGTTTCATGGCCTGGATTGTGGTCAATATCCCGGTGGATCCATCGGAACCTTACAACCAGACGCTACAGCCGGCGCTTGAAACCGTATTCAGCAGCACGCTGCGTATTGTGCTGGCCAGCATCCTGGGTTACTGGGTCGGAGATTTCGTCAATTCCTATGTGATGGCGCGCATGAAAGTGTGGATGCAAGGGCGCCATTTGTGGATGCGTACCATTGGCTCAACCATTTGCGGGCAGGGCGCAGATTCGCTGATTTTTTACCCGATCGCGTTTGGCGGCATCTGGAGCACCAACACCATGCTGGCCGTGGTCGGCTTCAACTTCGCCTTCAAGGTGATGGTCGAGGTGGTCTTTACCCCGCTGACCTATCTGGTTGTGAACACACTGAAAAAAGCCGAGGGGGTCGACACGTACGATGTGCACACGCATTTCACCCCATTCTCGTTGCGCGATGAAGGCAGCAACCGATCGAACTGAGGCTCACGGCAGGCTCAGGATTTGAGCCGGAGCAGGCGTAAACTGCGTGGATGAGCAAATCCGCCACGTTTAATTGGCAAGGCTTTCAGCCCGCAACCGCGCAGTGGTTCGAGCGTGCTTTGGGCTCGCCCACGGCGGCCCAGGCCGAAGCCTGGCCGCAAATCCGCCAGGGCCGCGATGTGCTTGTCGCGGCGCCTACCGGTTCGGGCAAAACGCTTGCCGCGTTTCTGGCCGTCATCGATGAATTGGTTGCGGAAGCCGCACACGGCCCACTGCCGGTTGAAACCCGGGTGCTGTACGTCAGCCCGCTCAAGGCACTGTCCAACGACATCCGCAAGAATCTCGATGCACCGCTTTGCGGCATTGCAGACAGCCTGCTCGAGAATGGCTGTTGCCCGGCCGAAATCACCGCTATGGTGCGCACCGGTGACACCACTCAGCGTGAACGCGATCAGATGCGCCGGCGACCGCCGCACATACTCGTCACCACTCCCGAATCGCTGTTTATATTGCTCGGCTCAGAATCCGGGCGCGCCATGCTGTCGACCGTGCGCAGTGTAATCGTTGACGAAGTGCATGCATTGGTCAGCAACAAGCGCGGGGCGCATCTGTCGCTCAGTCTGGCGCGGCTACGCGCGCTGGCTGGCGAGCGCATCCAGCACATTGGTCTGTCCGCCACCCAGAAGCCGATCGACACGGTGGCCCACTTCCTGACGGGCGACGCTGCTTGCGACATCGTCGACAGCGGCCATGCACGTGAACGCGATCTGGCGCTGGAAGTTCCCGGCTCGCCGCTCACCGCGGTGATGGCTGGCGAAGTCTGGGCTGAAGTCTACGAACGTATTGCCACGCTGGCCCAGGAACACCGCACCACCCTGGTCTTCGTCAACACCCGCCGCCTGGCTGAGCGGGCCAGCCGGCATCTGGCCGAGCGCCTCGGCGATGAACTTGTCGCAGCACACCATGGCAGCATGTCCAAGGAGCACCGGCTCGACGCCGAGCAACGATTGAAAAGCGGCACATTGCGCATTCTTGTTGCCACCGCATCGCTGGAACTGGGCATCGACATCGGCGACGTAGACCTGGTCTGCCAGATTGGCTCACCCGGGAGTATCAACGCTTTTTTACAGCGAGTTGGTCGTTCGGGTCATGCCGTACGCGCCACCCCCAAAGGCAGGCTGTTCCCGACCACCCTGGACGAGGCGGTGGAATGTTCCGCCTTGCTTGCAGCCGTATCGCGCGCTGAGCTGGACCT
>JBFKEC010000233.1:0-5484 GCA_041619315.1 Oceanococcus sp.
GAATGGTGCACAGCGCCTCGTCATTGGTCTGGCGCGCTGCGGCATCGGCAAAGCGTGCATCCGACACCAATTCCGGCATACCGAGTACCGCGAACAGCTCATCCCAGTGGCTTTGCTCGACACAAACAAGACACAGCCAACCCTGGGCGGTTTCGTACAGACGATGCCCGGCGGAGAACCCGAACTGCTGCGCATCAACATGTGGGCGCTCAAAGCCCGAACCGTCCGGGCGCGCCACCGCATAGGAGGTATTGAGCAATCCGGCATTGACGATCGAGGTGTCAACGAACTGCCCTTCGCCGGTGCGATCGCGGTGGTAAAGCGCCTGAATAACGGCGATGGCCGACAGAAAGCCATTACCGGTATCGCCCATCGACGTCAGGCTCCATAACGGTTTGCCGCCACGGTACATGCCACCGTCTTCATACTGAACGCCGGTCAGACAGGCCCCGGTCTGGTCATTGCCCGGCAAGGTCGAACGCTCGCCGGTTTCAAAGCCGCGGGTGTGGCAGTAAATCAGTTTGGGATTGATCTGTTTGAGACTTTCGTAATCGATCTTGAGACGTTCCGCGGCGTCATAGCGCATGTTGTGATGCACCACATCGGCGTCCTTGACCAGATCCAGCAGAACCTTCATCGACCGCGGGTCTTTCAGATTCAGGGTGATCGACTTCTTGCCCCGATTGGACATGTAGGCGATGTGCACACGGTGCCAGAACAGGTCATACAGACCGTTGACCTTGGTCACCTCGGCGCCCAGATCAGACAGCAGCTGACAACCAAACGGCCCGGCGATAGCCAGCCCCAGATCAAGCACCTTGATGCCTTCCAGCGGCTTCTTCATCTGGCCGTTGCCGGCTTGCGGCGCGGGTGCCGACTTGGCTGCCTCGGCCTCGGCCTTGACCTCGTCGGTGTTGGCTCCAACCGGCACCGGCGGCGGCGCCACCTGGGTCGGATTGGCACTCATCTTGTAGGTCAGTCCGAGCTGGCGAATGGTGCCCAGTTCCGGGTCGTTGACCTCGGCCACACAACCATCTTTGAGGAACAGCGGATCGGCCAATGATTCCTCGGTGGAACGCACCGTCTGCATGGTCATCTGCGCGCGCGCAGCGGCATCCACCCATTGCTGGGCAGGGAATTTCTTGACCCGCTCCATCAGCTGCGGCTGGTACTCACACAGCACGAAAATTTCTTCCGGCCCGGTGCCAAAACGGTCAGGGTCATCCTTGGCCTTGAGATCCGGGTTGGCGTTGAGCTGCTCATTCTCGGAGGCCTGGATGATGAAGCGCGGGTTGGGCACCCAGTTGTGAATCCACTTGCCGTCGGCAGCCTGATAATGGCCCTTGGGCGACTTGCTGTTGAGGATCCACGAATCAAAGCCCGGCACATCGATGTTCTCGGCGCGCATCCAGACCCAGCCACCACCCTGCATGGCGCCCTGCAGCAGCGAGGTTTCCACCCACTGTCCGCGCCCGGTGGTTTCGCGTGCGCGCAGCGCCGCATTGATGCCCACTGAGGCCGAGTAAAAGGCCCCCAGACTGGGCCAGTGCGACGCCGGGAACAGCGGCCCTTCGCGCTCTGCCCCCTGACGCCAGTCGGCCGGCACCTCAAAATCTTCATACGGATCAGGGCGGCCTGCCATGCGGTTCAGGGCGCCTTCTTCGCAGCCGCGCTGCTCCCAGTGCAAACCCGTACGCGCCGCCACCAGGGCGTCGTAGGCCGGCCGCTGCTCCAGCGGCGTGCCGCGCCCGTAGCCGGTAATCGAGCAGTAGATCAGTCGCGGGTTGATCGCCTTGCAGGTGGCATAGTCGATACCCAGACGCTCGGTCACCCCCGGGGTAAAGGATTCGACCAGCACGTCCGCGGTTTTGACCAGCGCCAGGAAAGCGTCCTTGTCCTGCGCATCCTTGAGATCCAGGGTCGCGCTGCGCTTGCCACGCTGCCACACCTTGTAGCCCAGCTGATTACGGAACGGATCACCACCCGGCGGTTCAATCTTGGTCACCTCGGCGCCATGATCGGCCATCTGCATCGTGGTCATCGGTCCTGCGATGCCCCAGGACAGATCCAGGACCTTCAGCCCTGCAAGTACTCCTGCCATGTCTTCACCTTGTATCGAAATTTATGATTTCGGCCAATGTAGACGGCAGGCTCGGGTGTCTCCTGACACATTTGGACGAGTCCACTGCAAGCGGTCATGCACTGCGGATGGCAGGCAGTGCTCAACTCAGGCCGGAGAGCACCACGATACCGCTGGAGTTGTCCTCTCTGGCCTCAATCACGGCCTCATTGGCACGCATCCACAGCGCATTGGCGAAGTACGAGGGATTGGGCACCACCGACACCCCACCCATCAGCAAACGCATGTGCTGCGGCACGCTGGGCTGGGCGTGAATGGCGGCATGTATACGTTCCGCCACAACACGGGTGCCTTCGACACTGGCATCAGACAGCACAGCCGCGATTTCGCCAACCCGCACACGCGCGGCGAAATCAGCGCGTCGGCGGCACGATTCACTAACCGCAGAACCCAATGCACCCAGCACTTCGCGCCAGACAGACTTGCTGTGTTGACGCCGCAGCCCAGCCACGTCATCCATGGCAATGATAAGAAAACCAAGCGGCCGGTGATTGCGACAGGACAATTCCCACTGCTCTTCCAGACGCAGACGGAAAAATGGCCGTGAGGCCAGCCCGGTCAGCGGATCGAATTCCTTGAGCTCACTGATTGGATCAACCGCACGCCGGCCACCTTTGACCTGCCTCAAATTCTGCATGCACAAATCCCCATGGCTGTATGGCGTTCAGATTAGACCGCTGCGGGGGCAAGTCAAACAGCCCTCATCGCCTACACCCTGCGAGCGACAAACAGACCGTAGCGAAACAGATCATCCATGGCCGCGCTTTCCACCACTTGTGCAGTCAGGTCGTACTTGAGGCGATGCCGACGCGACAAGCGATGCTGCACATCCGAGCAGCGCCACCACAGCGCAAACGGCGCCAGCACGGCATCGCTCAAGTCTTCCTGCTCAACCAGTTCCAGACCTGCGCTTTGCAACATACGGCTGTACGCGTCCAGCTCGATCAGGTTTTCACGCGGGATTTTGGCGCTGGTGCAGATTGCGGCCAGCTTGGCGCGGCGCGCCAGCGACGGTGCGCGCGGCGGCAAGTACAGATCGGTCCAGGCAAACAGACCGCCTACTGGTAAACGCTGGGCCACCTCGGCAAAGACCTGTGCACGCTGCGGAAAATGGTAGGCGCAATCCAGTGCCAACGCTTTGTTCACGGGTGGGTCGATGTTTACGTCGACCAGCTCTTCGGCGCCGCGGCTATGCAGCACGAACCCATCAGCGGGCAGACGCGACTGTGCAAAGTCGACCTGGCTGCGCGCAGGGTTCAAGCCGGTGAGGCGGTTCAGGCCATAGGCCGTGTGCCACAAACGCAGCTGCTCGCCCATACCAAAGCCCAGATCAAGCAGGTGATCATCCGGACCCAGTTCGATCGCATCGGCCACGATACGGGCCAGTTCCTCGCACGCCTCGGGAAAAGTCTCGGCTTCGTTCCAGTAGCCAAAGTTGCCCCACGCGGTATCGCCGGGCGCGTTCAGGACCAGCTCCGCCGTATCAAAAAAGTCCTTGCTCACTGGCGATGAATCCTCCGACTGACCGCTTGTGCGGAACGCGCTGCGCTCTCCAGCAAGGGCACACCAGCTGCAGCATAGGAACCGCAGAACCACACCCGCCGACCGGTCTGTTCATGCAACTGCTGCAGTTCATCCAGCCCCTGCTCACTGTTACTGTCGACACAGGGCCGGGCGAATTGGGCGCGCGCCAGCACGGTTTCAGGGTCCGGCGCGCGCAGTGGATTCCAGGTCTGGAATGCGTCTGGCGCTTCGGGCGCAACAGGCAACACCCGGTTGAGCCAGATCGAAGCCATCGGTCTTGATGCTTCCGGTGCAACAAAGAAATTGACCGGCGACCAATCACGGCGGCGGTTTGGCATCAGGCTCGCATCGGTATGCACGATCACTTCGCTGGGCTCATAGGCGAAACGGGACAGCGCCCGGGTTTCCGCCTCGCTGGCATCATCCAGCAGCGCCAGGGCCTGATTGCCCTGGGTGGCCAGCACCACATGATCGAACTGATGCTGATGGCCTTGATCGTCAATGATCACAACCCCATCCGCGTCACGCTTGAGCTGGGCAATCCCGGTGGCCGTGATCACCCGCTCACAACGCCTGCTTAACTGGCGCACCACAAAGTCAGCACCGCGCACGGTGCGTGAAACACCCTCAAGCAAGACCCCACGGCGCAGGTAGTCAATGATCACCAGTGCAGGATAGCGACGTACCGCATCGGTACTGCAGGTCCCGATGGCGGCGAAGGTCGGCAACAGAAAGTCTTCAATAAAAGTGCGGGAATAACCGCCCTGCTGGAGATACTCCTGCAGGCTGCGTCCGCTCTCGCGCAACTGACGCGCATCGCTGCGCGCCCGACGGTACAGGCGAATCAGATCCCGCACGATCGCCCGACTGCGTGCGCCCCACGGCTGACCACCGGCCAGCATGGGCACAGACCAGCGCTGCAGCGGGCGCCAGTTGCTGTAGCGGAAATAGGCATCACCATCCAGATCGCTGAACGATGCGGAATAGTCCGCCGAAACCGTTTCAATGTCGGCGTCGTCATACAGCGCGCTAAGGGTTGGGTAATACCCGCGATAGAGCACCCGCAGCGGCATGTCGACACGCGCACCACCCCACTCGATGCCGTGCGCGGCCATGCCAATTTCCGCCTGCTTTTCGAACAGGGTCACCGCATGGGTACGGCCCAGGTACCAGCTGGCCGCCAGTCCGGCGATGCCGGAACCCACCACGGCAACACGCCGGGCGCTCAATTGTGTTTCAGGTCTTTGATCATGCGCGAAGTGTAATCGGACTGGCCGGCACAGGGGGCCCAAATCAGCCCGAAACGTCGTCTAATCCAGCGACATGCACCAGCTTTGCGGCGCGCCGTGCGCCTCACATTGCGCACGCGAAAGCGGGTCCTGCGACTGTGGCACCACCGACTCGGCTGGCGCCAGCAAACCATCCAGCGCCGTCAGGCCCACACAGCGTGAATCAGCCTCAGCGATCTCGAACTGCAAGCGCGCAGCGGCATCCTGCAACGTACACACGATGTGCTGGCCTATGGTCGGTGAGACCATCAGGCTCCAGTGATCGGCACAGGCGCCGTCATGAGCGATGCCCGCAGGCGCGTAAATCAGATCCTGTTCCGGGCAGCCCAGCGCCCAGGTTGCACCGGTCGCAAAGGTCTGCCGGTAGGTTTCATCGCGAAACGTCATGTAGCCGAAAAAATCATTGGCCGCGCCGAACAGAAAATGCGCCTGTGCAGCCGGCACGCGCTCACGCAGCGCATGCTCCAACTCGCCAAAGGGCTCACCCGGAAAGGTTGAAAGGAATATTTCGCCAATGCGCACCGCACTGAC
>JBFKEC010000234.1:0-5467 GCA_041619315.1 Oceanococcus sp.
GAGCAATCCGCTGGCCAGCGGCGCCGTTCCCGATTTGGACTCGGCTGGCTTCTCAACCTGATAGCGCTGGCTCAGCTGCTTGTGTCTGGCCATGCGCCGATGCTGATTGATCGCCGACGCCACGGTAATTTTGGTCTGGGTTTCACGCAGTGGCTTGGTGATGAAGCGATAAATCTGGCCCTGATTAATCAGCTCGATAGCCATGCCGGCATCCGCCCGCGCGGTCACCACCATGGAGATCAACTCCGGGTTGTGTTCCTTGAGTGTACTCAGAAGGCTGACCACCGACTGGTTCTGCACCCGCGTATCGGTGATCACCACCCCGACGGCTTCACGTTCCATGATCTCGATCGCACCCTCGATGGTGGTTGCGGCCACCACGCGGTACTGCTCGCCCAGCGAATGCTGAATTGCCGGTGCCACCGAAGGGTCCTCATCCAGCACCAGTGTAGCCGGCAGCTTGGACTGCACCGGGCTGTCCGGGCTGGCCTCTTTATGCGAAAGCTGAATCGTTTCACGGGTCGTGCGCGCGGCCTCCACGGCCTGGGCCACGGTCGCCTTGAGTTCCTTGTTGTCCCACGGCTTGTTGACGAAACGAAAGATCTCACCTTCGTTGATCGAGCCGATGATGGCATCCAGATCTGAATAGCCGGTGAGCAGAATACGCATCGCCTCGGGGCGCAGGTCCTTGGCTTCGCGCAGCAGATCAACCCCGGTCATGCCCGGCATGCGCTGGTCACTGACCACCACCTCCACCGTCTCGCGCTTGAGGAACTCTATGGCCTCGTTGGCGCTGTTGGCGAAGAACATCTGGTAGTCGCCACGAAACAGCATGCGCATGGTGGTAAGAATGCGTCGTTCGTCATCGACAAACAGAACGCGTGCTTTTTCCGACTCTGACATTTTGACCTCAAACTCTGGCTTAAGCAGCCGCGGCAATATCCGCCTGCTTCACAGGCAGCCAGACGATGAACTCGCTGCCCTTTCCTTGTATGGATTTGACGTCGATACGACCGCCATGATCTTCAATAATTCGGAAGATGATCGACATTCCCAGACCGGTGCCTTTGCCGACCGGCTTGGTGGTGAAGAACGGCTCGAAAATATGCGCCTGGGTGTCCTCACTCATGCCGCAACCGTTGTCCAGAATGCGGATACTCACGCCTTCATCCTGAGTGCTGGTATGAATGAATATGCGGCCCTGATCACGCCCTGCCGCTTCAATAGCCTGCGCGGCATTGGTGAAGAGGTTCAGGAAGACCTGATTGAGTTGCGAGGGTGAACACTCGATCTCCGGCAATTCATCGAAGGCCTTCTTGACCTCGATGTTGTCCTTGAGATGGTTGTGGCAAATCTTGAGCGCGGATTCGATCCCGCGATTGACGTCAAACAGATCATCACGCGAACGATCCACACGCGAGAAGTCCTTGAGGCTTGAGACCAGTTCGGAGATCTGCTCAAGGCCATGGTCGGTGTCACCCAGCAGGCTGTCGAGCTCTTCAAGCAATTCTTCGGTGCCCAGCTCCTGATCCAGCGCCAACGCCATACTCAAGGCTTCCGCGATCGTCTGCTCGGAAGCCGAACCGTCAGCGATCAGTTGCAACGTTTTGCTCTGCTGGCTGGTCACCGCACGCACGTCAGTAAGCGATGTTTTCACGATGTCTGCATTGCCGCGGGCATACCCCAGCGGGGTATTGATCTCATGCGCCACCCCGGCAACCATCTGCCCCAGCGAGGCCATTTTCTCCGACTGGATCAACTGGGCTTGAGAATTCTGCAGCTCCTTGAGCGTGTTGCTCAGATCGCGGGTGCGCTCCTCGACCTGGGCTTCCAGCGTCTCATTGGCGCGATCAAGCTCGATAAAGCTGCGACGCAGGCGCAGGCCCAGCCAGACCAGAATCAGCAACAACACAACCGCATAGGCGATCAGATACTGCCGGTACTCCGCCGCCTCCGAGACTCTGGCTTCGTGCCAATGGGTATAGGTGTCGCTCAGAGCCTGTAGGTGCTGCGCGGTCGGCGCATCGAAGAAACCATCCAGCTGGGTAACCAATTCCTGCTTGTCTGCGATCACCGACTCGATCGCAAACTCAAGCTGGCTTGCCGCTTTGGCCAGCGCCGCCTGCTCGGGCGCAACCGCTGCATTGAGCATGACCAACTTCGATCGAATGCCTTCGAGCAGACGATCCTCTGGATTGGTCGCGATAATCACCGCCATCGCATCGGTCTGCAGGCTGCTGAGCAACCCATCGACATGACTACCCTGCGCGACCAGATTCTTCGATTGATTGGTAAACAGCGGCACGGCGTCAGTGCTGCGAATCAGGCGCTGGATAATCTGCGAGGAGCGAATATCAAAGTCGTAGGCCAGCACAAACTTGTCACCGGCGGTGGCCAGGAATCGGTCCAGATCCTCATCAATTTGCGGCGCCAGGTCGCGCAGCGAGTTGTCGCCACTGTCGATATCGTCCAGAGCATTACCCAAACTGGCAATGATCTCGGACTTGTTGTCACTTTGAAGTTGCAGCGAAGATGCTCGGTTGAGCGTCATCGCCCGATTGAGTGCAACGTCCAGGTCGTTGATCTTCTGCATCGCGGCCAGTCGCTCAAGATGCTTCTGCCCGTCTGCAGCTTGTGTTTTCTGCATCAGAAAACCCAAACCACCCAAAGCTGCAACAACCAGAACAAGGCTGAAAAACAGCTTCACAAACTTCATACAACCCCCGTATCCCTGGTGTCTGGCGTGTGATCTGCGCCCGGCCGTCATTGGCCTGCACAAAAGCCTGAAGTGTAGACGAATTTGCTCCATCACCCATGCGCAGTAGGCGAAAAACTTCTATTTGCACAGTAATTTACGAAACATACCTGCACCATCCTGGCGCAAACGGACGATTTCCCCGCCGCCCGTGTCGCTAAGCTCGACAGCACAACGCCGCCGAGAGACCGCCATGCCCAATGATCTGGAACAACGCCTGAATGAACTTGAAGCCCACAACGCCATACGCGAACTCAAGGCCCGCTACCTGGCCTGCTGTGACGCCAAGGACACCGCAGGTTTTCGTGCGGCGTTCATGGATGGCAAGATCGACATCGACTACGGACCGATCGGATGTTTCGACAATGCCGACGCCCTGGTCGCGGTTTTTCGCCAGATTGCCTGTCATCCGCACATGCTGGAATGGCACCACGGCAGCAACCCACAAATTGAACTGCTAACCCCGGATCACGCCACCGGGCGCTGGAGCCTGCAATATCAGTTGATCAACACCCAGGACAACACGCTGACCCAGCTTGGCGGCGAGTATGAGGATGAATACCGCCTGAGCGATGCCGGCTGGAAGATTTCCGCGACCCGCTTCCGCCCGCGCACAACCCTGGTGCTGGCGCTTCAGGACGGGGCACTAAGCTGCCCACACATGGGCGCGCCGCCAAACCAGCCCTGAGCGGCGCTTGAACGCCGTTATTCGCGCAATTTGACCCGCAACTCACCGTCCAGCACTTCAATATGCTCGACGCCCTCGGCAAAGGCCTCCCAGAATCCCTGCTGCTGACCGAAGCGCTCAACCAGATCCACATTCTTGAGGTTGCCCAACCAGGCATTGGGCAGCGGCACTCCCCACAGACTTACACCTTGAAGCACTATCACCGGGCGCTGCTGACGGAACGCCACTTCCACCCCAGCGCTCATGCGCAGGGTTTGACCGCCCACAAACGGAAAATCCGGATCCAGCGGCAACACCAGTCGGGCACTGGCCAGTTGATCCGAAAGGTCTATCGCCAGCTTGCTGGCAAGCTCGGTGTTCTTAGCCAGTAGCGCATTGAGCTCACGCTCCTTGAAACGCACTTCGCGACTGGCCCCCTCCTCGCTATAGGCTTGCGGCTCAAGCACCGGCTGCGCGGCCACTTCCGGAAACGCATCATCCTGATAGCCGAGCACGCGAAGTTTCTGATTCAGCTCAATCTTCTCTGCAGCGCGCAGCTCCACCGGCTGCAATTGCGCTGGAAACAGCCACCATTTGAGCGCCAGTGCAGCGACCAGCAAGGCCACCAGGACCGCTGCAAAAACTATCAGGAACAGTTTGCAACCAGAGCGCGTGCTTGGCCCTTCGCTGTTCACCATCGTGTCCGTATCCATGCCATCTCCATCGCCGGCTTTGGCTTATTGATAGCACAGCCGCCAACAAATGCCTGCACGGCACCCACGCGACGCTTGCAACCCGCCAAGCGGCTTGCCGGCCCCATTCATGGGCCAGACCGGGACGGTCTTCTCAGGTGATCAGACCGCGTTCGCGCGCCATGGTCAGCGCCGCATCTTCAATCATGTCTTCCTGACCGCCAACCATCTTGCGCTTGCCCAGATCGATCAGAATCTCACGCGCCGGGATGCCGTATTTCTCCTCGGCGCGCTTGGCGAACAGCAGGAATGAGGAATACACCCCGGCATACCCCAGGGTCAGCGCATTGCGGTCAATGCGCACCTGAAAATCCATGATCGGCGTGACCAGATCTTCAGCCACATCGGAAATCTTGAACACGTCCACGCCGGTTTCGATCCCCATGCGCTCGCACACCGCCACGAACACTTCCATTGGGGTATTGCCGGCCCCGGCGCCAAGCCCGCCACAAGCCGCATCAATGCGTCGCGCGCCGGCCTCGACCGCGGCGATGGAATTGGCCACGCCCATGGACAGATTGTGATGGCCGTGGAAACCGATTTCGGTTTCCGGTTTGGCCTTTTCACGCAGCAGCGCAACACGCTCCTTGACGTGCTCGGGCAACATGTATCCCGCCGAATCGGTGATGTACAGGCAATTGGCGCCGTAGCTTTCCATCAACAGCGCCTGCTCAACCAGCTGCTCGGCCGGAATCATGTGCGCCATCATCAAAAAGCCGACCGTATCCATGCCCATCTTGCGACCCAGCGCAATATGCTGCTCGGACACGTCGGCCTCGGTGCAGTGAGTGGCCACGCGAATGGTGCTGACCCCGCAATCATGCGCCATGCGCAGATGATCGACGGTGCCGATACCCGGCAGCAACAAGGCCGAAACCTTGGCCTGCTTGAGCCCCGGAATCACCGCACGCAGGTATTCCTCGTCAGTGGCTGCGGGAAAACCGTAGTTGACCGAAGCGCCACCCAGGCCGTCGCCGTGGGTCACCTCGATCAGCGGCACCCCGGCCGCATCCAGCCCCTGGGAAATCGATTTCATCTGATCAATGGTGATCTGATGACGTTTGGGATGCATACCGTCGCGCAGCGACATGTCATGCACCTTGATCTGGGTTCCTTTCAAATCCATGCTCATGTCCTTAGGCGGCTGCGGGTTCGAAGTTGAGACGGCCAGCACGCATCTCTTCGGCGAACATCTCTGCGGTGCGCGCAGCCGAGGCGGTCATGATGTCCAGATTGCCGGCGTACTTGGGCAGAAAATCCCCCAGACCTTCGACCTCCAGGAACACGGTCACC
>JBFKEC010000235.1:0-5416 GCA_041619315.1 Oceanococcus sp.
CTCCTGGGCCAGCGGCTGCGGTGTGCTTTCTGGGGTGTGGCGTGCTTCTCCGCGGGCCAGGCGCAGAATGTCCCGTTCGCTTTCGCGGTCCGGGTAGTCGACGCGGACATGCAGCAGGAAGCGATCAAGCTGCGCTTCCGGCAGGGGATAGGTGCCTTCCTGCTCGATCGGATTCTGCGTGGCCATGACCAGAAACAGTTCGGGCAGGGTGCGGGTGGTCTGGCCCACCGTAATTTGCCGTTCGGCCATGGCTTCAAGCAAGGCGGACTGGACCTTGGCAGGGGCCCGGTTGATTTCGTCCGCCAGTAGCAGGTTGTGGAAGATCGGGCCGTGCTGAAACTCGAAGTTGCCGTTCTCGGGGCGATAGATATCAGTGCCAATCAGGTCTGATGGCAGCAGGTCAGGGGTGAACTGCAAGCGGTGGAAATCCGCCTCGACCCCCTCGGCCAGCGCCTTGATCGCGCGGGTCTTGGCCAGACCGGGCGCGCCTTCGACCAGCAAGTGGCCGTCGGCAAGCAGGGCGATCAGCAAGCGTTCGACCAGCAGCTGCTGTCCAATGATGCGGGATTCGATATGTTGCCGAAGGGGCGTTAGGGCGTTTTCGCTGGCCATCGTGAAAGACCAAGTCCTCAAGTAAACCGAATATTGTAGGTATTGCCGCGCATACGACCAATGTGTTGACGTGGTGTTCCATCCGAAAATCACAGGTAAGGCGATGAATAAGGCATTCGTGACCGGCGGCTCAGGTTTCGTCGGGCGCAATTTGATTCGCAGGTTGCGCCAGGAAGGGGTAGCAGTGGCTGCGCTGGCGCGTTCCGAATCGGCGGCCAACACGGTTGCTGCGGTGGGTGCGGTGCCGGTGCGTGGTGATCTTTCAGACCCGGACAGTATGCAGGCCGGCATGATCGGTTGTGATGTGGTCTTTCATGCGGCTGCCACGGTCGAAGACTGGGGGCCTGCCGAGACATTCTGGCGGATCAATGTGGAAGGCACCGCGAACGTCCTTACAGCGGCGCGTCAGGCTGGAGTGGCGTGCTTTGTACATGTGGGTACCGAGGCGGTTTACGCCACCGGCAACAGCAGTCTTGTCAATCTGGATGAACGCGTGCCGCTACCGGACAAGCCGCTGCCGCGTTATCCGCTGACCAAAGGCGAGGCGGAACGCCGGGTGCTGCTGGCCAATAGCGATCAGATGCGCTGTATCAGTGTGCGCCCGCGATTGGTCTGGGGCCGCGATGACACCTCCGTGTTGCCTAAAATTCTGGCGCAGGTCGCAGCCGGTACTTTTGTCTGGGCGGACCAGGGGCGGGCCCTGACCAGCACCTGTCATGTCGACAATCTGTGCGAAGGCTTGTGGTTGGCCGCGCTCAAAGGTCGTGGTGGCGAGGCTTACTTTGTCAGCGATGGTGCGCCGCTCAGCTACAAAGCCTTTCTCGGTCGCCAGATGCGCGCGCACGGTCATGATGTGCCGCAAAAGTCAGTGCCGTTGTGGCTGGCAGCAGCGTGTGCGCGCGGCGCCGAATGGTTATGGCAGCTATTGCCTATTGCTGGTGCGCCACCACTCCATCGCCTGATCATCGAACTTGGGGCCAAGTCGGTCACTGTGGACGATAGTAAGGCTCGTAAAGAGTTGGGGTATCGGCCCATAGTGGCGCTTGAAGACGAACTGCCGGCCTAGACACTGCCGTGCGCCAATTTGCACCTTGCAAGTGCGCAAACGCGAACGATTATGGCGCAGATAAACGCTGTCTATTCATACCTGTTGGATACATGGGTGAATGATGCTGCGGCGCAATATTTCATTTCCATGGCAATTGCGCTAGCGTTGTCATATCCATAGGAATGGATGGCATACCTTTAACTGGGGAGTTACTGAGATGAGGGAAGCAAAGGACAAGCGTCTGCCTGCGGGCTTGCGTGTCTTGGCGTCAATCACGACCGCTGCGGCGATCGGTTTTTCCGGGGCCGTTGCGGCCGATACCGGTGAAGCCAAAATCCGCATCAATGTGCGTGATGGCATGGGAACCAATTTTCCGATTGTGACGACTTTGTCTGCAGGACAGGAAGTCGACGTTCTCGAATATGACGGTGAATTTGTTCTCGTTCGTACTGCGGGTGGCTCCGAGGGCTATCTCAAGCAGAAATATCTGAATGTAACCAAGGAAACGGTTGCTGCTTCAGAACCAGAACCAGCACCTGCACCCGTGCCAGCGCCAGCACCGATGGCTGCACCGGCGCCTGTGCCTGCTTCTGAATCGATGGTTTCATCAGGGTCCGATCCTGCGCCGGTTGAACAAGCAGCGCCTGCTGAAGTTGCACCGTCCAGCGATGCTACTCAACTCAGCAAAGTCCTGGTCACCGGCTCTGCGATTCGCAGAATCGCTGGTGAGGGACCGCTTCCTGTCCAGGTGATTGACCGAGCAGCGATTGAGCGGACAGGCGCAAGTTCAGTCGTGGATCTTTTGCAGAAGCTGCCTGTCATGCAAGGTGGGGTCGCCGAAGCAGAGGCAGTTGGTGGTTCGACTTATGGCTTTGCCGGTGTCTCAATCCATGACATTGGCGAGACGCGTACGTTGGTTCTATTGAACGGACGCCGCATGGCTCAGTTTGGTGGCCAGTCGCTTACCGGTTTTGGTGCGGCTATGGACATCAACAGCTTGCCGATTGCGGCAATTGAGCGCGTTGAAGTGCTGAAGGATGGTGCCTCGGCGATTTACGGCTCTGACGCCGTCGCAGGCGTAGTCAACTTCATTACCAAAGATTCGACAACTGAAGGTGATTTTAGTCTTTCGTACTACAGCCCGGCAGATGGCGCTCAAGAATGGGGTGTAAGCCTGTCGAAGGGCTTTGGCGATTACGATGCTGATGGTTGGAATGTGTTCATGACGTTGTCAGCCGATTCGCGCGATAAGCTCAAGTCCACTGACCGAAGCTTTGCCGGATCTGGTTTCGTTGATTTCAGTCAGAATGGTTACAACTATCGCTTTATCAATGATTCTCCATCGCCTATCCCCGGGAATATCGTTGTAGATAATCCGAACAGCGTTCTTGATGGACAAGTGGCCTCGCTTCCTTTACTACAGGGGGGAAGCTGTGAGGGCGCAACAGGATACTCACCGTACTGGGGGGACTTCGCATGCGGCTACGACTATGTCCAAACGCTCGAGATTTACCCAAAGCGTGAGCGTCAAACAGGGATTGTGTCTTTCAACATGAAATTGGCGGAAGATCACAACCTGTTCGCTGACTTGTTGTATTCACGTTCGGAGCAGGAATCGGCAATTGCACCAGTGCCTGGTTCATTCCTAATCGAAGCCGGCACAGATTTATGGAATCAGTACTTTCCTGGTCTGAACGGTCCTGACGGTGTGCAAGTTGTGCCAGACGGTGAAGATGCATTCATTCTTTACCGTGTGTTCGATCTTGGGAATCGGCGTACCTTTGACACCAATGAGTTCTACCAGGCGGTTATCGGGCTGGAAGGCTTTGCGGCAGGCTGGGACTACAGCCTTGATTTGACGCAATCCCAGAGTGATGTAAAGGGTGATATTTCAGGTTACCCGGGCACTGCCGCGTTCGTCGGTCTTCTGTCTGCCGGTTTGCTCGACCCATTTGTTGGGCCAGGGCAACAATCAGCTGAGGGGCAGGCTGCGCTGAATGGGATCAATTACAACGGCTACTGGGATGGCGGTACATCCCGCTTGCGTACATTGAGCCTGCAGGGTTCTCGTGAATGGTTTGAGTTTGGCGATGCCAACGTTGTGAATGTTGCTATGGGCGCGACTTGGCAAAACGAAGAATTCCAATCGAAACCAAGTCAGTTCGCGCAAGCAAACTTAGATGATCCGGTCGCGGGAACTCCGGCCGCTGGCGGACCGGGTACGGGGGATCAGCGTTTTGGCGATGCTGCCGCATTCATTCCTTATAGTGCAGACCGCGATTTGCTTGGGGTATTCACTGAGGTCGGGGTGATGGTTGGTGATTCGCTCGAGCTTATCGGTTCGCTGCGCTATGACGACTACTCAGACGTTGGGGATACCACGAATCACAAATTCAGTGTTCGTTGGACTCCGGTGCCGGGGTTGTTGGGACGCGCATCAATTGGCACAGGCTTCAAAGCGCCAACGGTTCCGCAACTGAATGCTTCTCAGCAAACCTACGGTGTCACGGCTGCGGGCTATGCATGTACACCTGAGCTGCAGCAGACTGCGGATAGCGTTGGAGGCGATTGCCGTCCCGGTAATTCGCAATATGACGTATTCGCTGGCGGAAACAATCAGCTCAAGCCTGAGGAATCAGATCAGTTTTCTCTCGGTTTTGTCGCTGAAATCCCAACATTTGGATTGCTGCCGGATCTAGATCCGGAAGTGTCGCTGAGTGTTGACTATTGGAACGTTGAGATTGAGGATGCCTTTGGTCAGGTTTCCGAAGGAGAGGCGTTTGGAAATCCGCTGCGATACCCAGGTGCCTGGACCACGGCTATCGACCCTGGCACTGGTCGTAACTTCCTAGCGTACATCCAAGGTAACGTAAACCTAGGCAAGGAAAAGGCTGAAGGGATTGACTTTGATGGTCAGCTCAAGTTGAACACGCCAATTGGGAAGGTGGGTTCGCAACTTGTCGGTACCTTGTTCCTGACGCGTGATATTGAGATTCTGGGCGAGAAGTATGACCTTGTAGGTGACTACTCTGATGAGTTGGGCAGCGTAACCTTCCGCTTGAAGGCGCGTTGGATCAACACTCTGGAAACGGGTGACTGGCGGCACAGTTTGACCATGAATTTCACCAGTGGTTATTCGGATGCTGAACAGTTTGTGGACGATTACGTCTTTGAACTGGACTCATCGGGGCAGCCCATACTCGGGGGGGCAACATCGGGTGATACGATTCGTCTGGACGTCGACCGTTACATCACTTGGGACCTTCAAACGTATTGGGATGCTACGGATGCTGTCTCGGTTTCGGCTGGTGTGCTGAACCTTCTGGATGAAGACCCGCCCTTGACATTGGCAATCGATGCCGGCCACCCCGTTGGTTATGATCTGCGCTATGCGGATCCGCGTGGTCGAGTGCTGTACGCCAAGGTTTCCTATAAGTTCTAGTCTGGATGCCTTGAAACGCAAGCGCCCTGCCTTGGCAGGGCGCTTTTTTTTGTGCCTGCTGATTGTCTGTGCGACGACTGAACACCTTGAGCATGCACGTGTGAGCACGTTTCGGCAGGGTTGGCACGAAATTGGCATTGCAATGGAACCGCCCGCGTCCGTTGTCCGTGTAACGCGTGGAGAACTGTTTTCCAGTGTTATGCAGGGGTGTATTTCCTTTTGCACACGGATGCGGTAGTTTTGCTCCCAAGTCAGTCGAGACAACTGACAATTTCATCTTAGAGTTTTGGGGAACTTCGGAATGATCAAGTTTA
>JBFKEC010000236.1:0-5403 GCA_041619315.1 Oceanococcus sp.
CCAGACCTGGCACAACCTTCGGCTCAGTCGACAGATTCAGCTGACCCTGCTGGCCCTGTTGTCTCTGGCTTTGGTGGTCTATGCACTGCTGATTGTCGCGACCAGCGAGCGGCTCGAGCATCATCTGCTGGACACCTTGGTAACCAAGGAAGCCGAGCTGATCCGCAGCCGCCTGTTAAGTGATCCCCAGGCCCACTTGCCGGAACAGCTGCTGACCTTGGCCTGGCTGCGCACCGGCCCGGATGACGCGGAGCCCGCGGCTCTGCACGACTTGCCGCTGGGTATCTCGCATGGCATCGAGCAGGATGGCCGCCGTCTGCATGTATGGCGCGAGCAACTGCCCCAGGGGATGCTGACCGTGGCCGTGGATATCAGTGCGATCGAAAGGCGTGAATCAATATTGCAATTGGTGGTCGTGGCTGGTGGTTTCGGCTTGCTGCTGCTACTGGCGGTGGCCGGGCGCATGCTCACATGGCGTCTGGCCGCGCCGCTGCAAAGCATGGCGGGTGAGCTGGATGCACTGGAGCCGGGTGCACCAGCACCTGCATTTCAGGGCCGCTATGACGGCGTGGAGGCTGCCAGTATTGCGCGTGCGCTGGATGCGTATATCGAACGTCTGAGCACGCTGATTGCACGTGAGCGTAGTTTTTCCGCGGCCGCCAGCCATGAATTGCGCACGCCGCTGACCGTGGTGCGCAATGCGGTTGAACTGATCGCCATGGATGATCTGAGCAATCCGGTGTCGCGTCAGGCGGTGCAGCGCGCACTGCGTCAGGCCGGACGTTTGAGCGATCTGCTCGATGGCTTGATGCTGCTGGCGCGTGATCAGGATGCGGTCCAGCCCGGCAACTGCGATGTGGCCAGATTGCTGCGCGAGCAGCTCGATGATCTGCGCAGTGCCCAGCAGCTGAGCGTTGAAGTAGGCGTTGAGGCCCCTGAATCCTTGCGCCTGAATATCCTGCCGGCGCACTGGAACATGCTGGTGACCAACCTGGTCCGCAATGCCTGTGAGCACGGCCACGGCCAGGCGGTGGAAGTGACGCTGGATGCGCGCCAATTGATGGTGCGTGATTACGGGCCCGGGGCCGATCCTGCGTTGCTGTCGCGCGCATTCGAATGGTCGGTGCGTGGCAGTCACAGCAGCGGCGCCGGTCTGGGCCTGTATATCGCCGCGGAAATTTGTCGCCGTCAGGGTTGGAATATCCGTGCCCTGCAGCCTGACGGTGGCGGCTTTGCTGTTGTTGTCGAGTTTTCCCCGGCGACTTAACGTGCTGTTCATGTGCGCTTAACGGTGCGTTAATCCTGGCGGGCGCATGCTCAGGCTTCATTTGATGGTGAGCACTGTCCATGTTGCGCATCCTTGTGATGTTGTGCCTGCTTCATCTGCCGTCCGCCTACGCGGCGAGCCCGTTACACCCGGCGGCGATGTTTGATCTGGCCGACTATCGCGGCCAGGTGGTGTATCTGGATTTCTGGGCATCCTGGTGTGTGCCCTGTCATGCATCTTTTCCGTGGATGGGCGAAGTGCAGTCGGCGCATGCGGCTGACGGGCTGCGCGTGGTCACCATCAGCGTCGATGCACAGCGCCGTGACGCCGAAGAATTTCTGGTCCGGCAGGGCAGCGCACTGTCGGCCTTTCATGATCCCGCAGGGACCCTGGCCGAGCAGTTCGATCTGGCCGGTATGCCGAGTTCCTATGTGATCGACCGCGATGGCCAGATTGTGTATGCCCACAGCGGCTTTCGCGCGGCCGACATTCCCGAACTTGAGATGGCGATCAAGGAGGCTTTGACCCGATGAAGAATCTGTTCCTGTCTGCACTGGCTTTGGCTGTGCTGGGGGCGCTGGGAGGCTGCGCCAGTCTCGGCGTTGAACCCTGGCAGCGTGACGTGCTCGCGCGTGACGAAATGAGTCTGGGTTATGACCCGGTCACGGCCGGGCTTGATGATCACATCTATTTTTCCAAAGAGGCGTCCAGCGGTGGTCGTGGCTTTGGTGGAGGAGGTTGCGGATGCAACTGAAACAGCGACGCATCGGCAAGCGTTTGCGTAAGGCTTCGCAACGCCTGCTTGAGCAGAAACGTGGCCCCGCGCCGACAGGCACTCTGGCCATTGCCGGGGTGATGGCTGCGCCAGCCGCGATGGCCGCGGCGCAGCCCGGTGAATGGGAGCTGAACAGCGCCATACTGATTTACAGTGAAACGGATAGAGTGACGGCAATCGAGCCGGTGTTTCAGGCCAGTCGTTACTTCGACAATGACCGTATTTTCAGCGCCAAGCTAGTGGTCGATGCGCTGACCGGCGCGTCGGCTAGCGGCGCCGTGCCGGCCCAGACGTTCCAGACCTTCAGTCGTCCTTCCGGACGTGGTGCCTACACTGTGGGCCCGGGCGATGTGCCGCTGGACGACACGTTTCATGACACCCGCGTGGCGCTGTCCTCGACCTGGTCGCAACCTCTGGGCACCAACCTGAGTGGCAGCTTTGGGCTGAATGTGTCCAAGGAGTATGACTATCTGTCGATTGGCGGCAGCAGTGTTCTGAATTGGGATTTCAACAAGAAGAACACCACGCTGACTTTGGGGCTGGGCTACGCCCAGGATCAAATCTCCCCTGAGGGCGACATTCCGACCGCGCTGGCCTATCAGAGCTATGCCTCGGGCAGTGATGCGGAGCAAAGCCAAAGCAACTATGCGGCGCAGGAAGGCTCCGATAATGCCGAGCGCGCACTGCGCGATGGCAGTGACAGCAAAGCGGTGGCAGATGTGTTGGTGGGGCTGACTCAGGTGATTGACCGGCGCAGTCTGGTGCAGTTGAATTACTCGCTCAGTCTGTCTGATGGCTACCTCACCGACCCCTTCAAGGTGGTCTCTGTGGTCGACGCTAGCGATGGCACACCACAGGGCCAGATATACGAGCACCGGCCCGACTCACGGCTTAAGCAGAGCCTGTTCGTGCGTGGAAAGCGTGCGCTGGAAAATGATGATGTGGTGGATCTGTCCTATCGCTATTTGTTTGACGATTGGGGTTTGCGCTCGCACACCGTTGATGTGCGCTATCGCTGGGGCCTGGGCGAATGGTTCGTGCAACCGCACGTTCGCTATTACCAGCAATCGGCCACGGATTTCTATCAGGCCTTTTTGATTGATGGCCAGCCTCTGCCCGAAGACGTGTCTGCTGACTATCGTCTGGGTGACATGCAGGCCTTCACCGCCGGTGTTGAAGTTGGCCGCAGTGCCGGCGCCTGGGGCCAGTGGCGGGTCGCGCTGGAGTACTACCGCCAGACGCCAGATGAGCCGAGTGACAAGCCGGGTGCACTTGCAGCGCTTGAGGTGGCGCCGGCCGTTGAGGCGGTGATGGTGCGCTTCAATTATGACTTCAAGCTCTAATTGCCGAATGCCAGTACGCGCCAAGCCTGAACTGGCGCGCGCAGGTGATCTGCTGGTGTGGCGATTTGAAGCCATGGCCAGTCCGTGTGAAGTGCTGATCGACAGCGCCGACGTGAACGAAGCCAGAGCGGTGGGGCGCAGTGTGGCCGAGGAGGTCTGGCGCATAGAGCGCAAGTTCAGCCGCTATCGTGATGACAGCCTGCTGGCCGAGTTGCATGGGTGTGCCGGGCGGCCATTTGAAGTCGATGCGGAAACCGCGCGTCTGTTCGATTACGGGCAGGAGTTGCATGCGCTCAGTGATGGCGCTTTTGACCTGACGTCTGGCGTATTGCGCCGAGCCTGGACCTTCGATGGGTCCGAACGCATCCCCGAGCGCGAAGCCGTGAGTGCGTTGCAGGCTCTAATTGGCTGGTCAAAGGTCAGTTGGAATGGGCGCGTGATTGAGTTGCCGATTGGCATGCAGATCGACCTTGGCGGTATCGGCAAGGAATATGCCGCCGATCGCGCCCTGCTGCGGGCGCGTCGCCGCAGCAACAGCCCGGTGCTGATCAATCTTGGTGGTGATCTGTGTTGTTCCGGGCCGCGTCGCGGGCGCCGGCCATGGCAGATCGGGGTGGACACCGAAGGCCATGGGCAGGCCTGCCGTATGGTTCTGCTGAACAGTGGTGCGCTGGCGACCAGCGGTGACGCCAATCGCTATTTGATGCGCGATGGTGTGCGTTACTCGCATGTGCTGGATGCACGCACGGGCTGGCCGGTGTCGGCATCAGCGCATGCCGTGACCGTAGCTGCGCCCAGCTGCATTGAAGCGGGCAGTCTGGCCACGTTGGCCTTGCTCAATGGCGCTGCAGCCGAGCGCTTTTTGGCACATGAGCGTGTGCCGCACTGGATTACACGTTGATATGAAAACGATCAGGGTCTGGGATCACTTTGTGCGCTTTTTCCATGCATCGCTGGTGGTGCTGATTGTGACCGCCTATGTGTCTGCCGAGCGCAGTGAAATCGTGCATGTCTGGTCCGGGCATGCGGTACTTGTGCTGATTGTGTTGCGTGTTTTGTGGGGCTTTTGCGGCTCCAAGTACGCGCGCTTTTCCAGTTTTGTCACCTCGCCAGCCGCCGCGCTGGCCTACCTCAAGGCCTTGCCCGGGCGTCGCGCACCGCGAACATTGGGGCACAACCCCGCCGGGGGCTGGATGGTTCTGGCCCTGCTTGCGGTTATCACGCTGACCACGCTCAGCGGGTTGGCCAACTATGCAGCCGAAGGCAAAGGCGTGCTCGCCACTGTGATTGGCCCGAATGCAGCCGCGGTCAGTGCCAGTCACGCTGTCGATAAAGCCGAGGATGACGATTATGCAAGGTCGCTAGAAACAGACCATGACGAGCATGAGGACGAAGACGAGTTGTGGCATGAACTGCACGAACTGTTTGTCAACCTGATGCTGGTACTGGTTGGGGTGCACATTGCCGGCGTGCTGGCGTCGAGTTGGGCACATCGTGAAAACCTCGCGCGCTCCATGATCACGGGCCTAAAACGCGAGCGTTGACTAGACGTGGACAGCGTCGATGTCACGGCGCCACAAACCTTTCAGCAGCTAAGACTTTGGTCGTAAAACCGCCTGCTTTAGACCAAGGGCTAATGGACGTGATCTGACTCCGGGTCGATTCTGGCCTTGCACATATAAGTTGTTGCGAGGAGTGAGACATGAAAAATAAAACGCTGGAACTGTGCGCTGTGGCCATGCTCGGTGTGTCAGTACCTGCATTGAGCCCGGCCGCAAGCATTGAACTTGGCGACACCACCCTACCGCTGGGTGGCTATCTCAAGCTGGATGCCATGGTCTCGGACTACGAGGCCCGCCCATCCGCGTCATTGGAGCCGCTGGGGCGTGACTACTACGTCGGGCCGCGCGGTATTCCGGTGGATGATGGCAGTGGTGGAGTGACCCTCACCGACTTTCACGTCAAACAGACACGTTTGTGGCTGAAAAGTGCGACCAAGCTGAACAACGGAGAGTCTC
>JBFKEC010000237.1:0-5390 GCA_041619315.1 Oceanococcus sp.
AGCGCAGCGATGACGAATGGCTACGCATACTCACCGACAACCCCAAACTGATTGAACGTCCGATTGTGTGCATCAACGGCCGCTATGCCATGGGTCGTCCGCCGGAAAACGTTCAGGAATTGTTCTGATCGTCGTCATCAATGCGGCGCTGACCGCGATTGAGCACACGCCGTCCGCGCTGACCGGCCAACCGATTGACCAGTGAGATCGCGGCGTAGACATTGTCCGAGGTGAAGTCGTGCACGCCGCGCACCACACGGGTGGTGTCGCGGGTGGCCGGAATGGCCTCAAGAATGTCGAATGGAATGGCCGCAATGCCACGGTGTATGGCCCGAACCGCAGCCGTGCCACTGTCGATCGACGTTTCGGTCACGTCCTGCCATTGAGCCAGCCGCTGATTGGCTTCGCGCATGCGCTGAGCCTCCGCGCGCACCGCGGCGGTACGTGCCAGTTGGGCTGCCTGGACACTGATGCGCGCGTTGAGTCGCCACAACCACAGTGCGGCCAATGCACTCAGCACCAGACAGGCGCAGCCCAACAGCTGCAGCATTACTGCCCCCTATGCAGGGTGACTTGCGCTTGTACGCCCCATTTCTTCACTTCACGATGGATGTTCTTGACCGCCTGGTCGTAAACGATGCGCCGAATCAATGGCGCCGCCACACTGCCAAAGCGATCCGCAAACCATGACTGGTTGGCCGCCACTTCCATGGGATTGAGAATATCCATAACGATCACGGTGCGTTTACCCCGCCCGAGCAATTCGTCCAGATTGAGCGCCTGATCCTGCGGAACCTGGCGCAAAATCGCCAACTCGTCAGCAAGCAAGGCATTCAGCCGCGACAACACCGCCAAGCGCCAGAACAGCACCACCAGCACAACCAGATTCAGCGCGAGCAGCGCGACCAGCACAGCATTCATCCACAGATTCCACAACAGTAGCGGCACCAGTGTAGTGCACCACACGCTGTGCTGTCCCGACCAACGGTCATTGATTAATGAACGATGTTCATATAATTTCTGAACACCGCTCAGTTAAGGAGATCAACATGCCCAGCGTGTGGAAAAGAATGCAGACCATGTTTACCGCCAACAGTCATGCCCAGCTCGACCAGCTGGAAAACCCGGCTCACATGAGCCAACAACTGCTGCGTGACCTGGATGATGAGCTCGACGGCGTGCGCCGCCAGTTACTGGCTTCGGTCAGCCGCGAACACAAGATCGAAACCAGCCTCAAGGGGTTGCGCAGCCAGGCCCTCAACCACGCTCAACAGGCACGTCGTGCGCTGACTCAGCAGGATGAAGCGCACGCCCGCCACTACCTCAAACTCAAACTCAAACTTGAGGCCGAAGTGGCCCAGCTCGAACAGTTTGCGGCCCAGCAAGCGCTGTGCTCCGGCAGCCTGCGTGATGAACGCGCCCATCTGCTACGTGAACGTGAAGAACTCAGCAGTCAGGCGCGCGTCATCAGTTTGCGCAGTGTCCTGCAGGTCCATGGCGGCGACGCCAGCCGTGACCTGTACAGCAAATCGATCCAGCGTCGCGAGCGTATGGCGCGCTACAGCGAACAGCTCAATGGCGGACTTGACGAATTGGTTGCGGCGCAGACTTTACGCGCTGAGGAAATGGGCCAGGCGCAGGTCGACGATGACGGCGCACTGGACGATGCGCTGAACAATTTGAAACGCGAAATGAATAAAGAGGACGCGGCATGAACCCGATCTTTCAGAATGACGCTCACGATGGGCTCAAACTCGACTCACCCGGCTGGGTGTTCTTCGTCAAGACCTCTTTCGCGTGCGCCCTGCTGGGGATGCTCGCCGGCGTGGTCATGATGCCGGTGGACCTGTGGATGCGAGGCTACATCGTCATGGGCACGCTGTTTCTGGTGGGGTCCAGCTTCACGCTGGCCAAAACCATGCGCGACCAGTTCGAATCCAGCAAGATGATCAATCGCCTGTCGCAGGCACGGGCGGAAAAGCTGCTGGAGGATTACCACAACCAGTAAGGCGACCCCGCGCCATAGCGCCAAGCCCTCGCTACGAGGGCTTTTTTATTTCAGAAATGCATCCACCAGCCGGTCGGTCAAGGCGCCAAAGTCGGTAACGCCACTCCAGTTGAGCTTGTTCGATTCGGCCAACACCGCCACGCCATGCACCCCCGACCACAGCGCCGCCGCCTCCTTGCGCAAGCTGTCGTCATCGGCATCCGGCATGAGCAACTGCAAGCGCTGCTGAATAAAGCTGAACAGGCGCTGGACTTTGACCTGATTGGCCCGCGGCACGCTGCTGCCGGCAGGCAGACGATGCTCAAACAGCAACTGCCAGCGATTGGGGTGACGCTGGGCAAAATGCACATACACCCGCGCTCCTGCGCGTATCGCTGCCACCGGGTCATCCAGCGCTTCGGTTTCATCCAGCAGCGCGCTGTAGATCGCATCGGCTGTGCGCTCATTGAGCACGGTGAACAACTCGTCCTGATTCTTGAACAGCAAATACAGCTGCCCCACGGTGTAGCCAATCGCCCGTGCGACCTTGCGCATGGAAAACCCGGCCATACCTTCACGCACGATCAGCAGCTCCGCTGCACTCAGCACCATTTCGCGCAATTGCTCGCGCGTGTGGTCGTTACGCCGGCCCATCAGGGTCGCTGACGCAGCATCGCCACGCGCTCACGCAAAGCACTGGCCGATGCCTGCTCGGGCGCCAACGGCATACCCACGTCCAGATGAATGCGCGACCAGAAGCGGCGCGGCAGACTGCCCATGGCTGCGCCACGGGCGCGCGAGAAGAAGCTGCCCCACAAACCCGACAGGGCCATGGGCACAACCTCGACCGGACGACGCGCGAGTATGCGTTCGACCCCGCCCTTGAATTCACCAATATCACCATCGGCGGTCAGCCCGCCTTCAGGAAAGACGCAGACCAGATTGCCCTCGGCCAACTCATGATCAATCTCGTCCATGGCCTTGGCCAACAAAGCTTCATCTTCCTTGGCTGGCGCAATGGGTATGGCCTTGACCGTGCGGAAAAACCAACTGAGCACGGGAATGTCGAAGATCTTGTGATACATCACAAAGCGCACCGGGCGACGCACGCAGCCGCCGAGCACCAGCGCATCGACAAAACTTACGTGATTGCACACCAGCAGAGCCGGGCCTTCCTCCGGTATCTGCTCAAGCCCGGACTTTTTCATGCGGTACAGCGTGTGCACCAGTATCCAGGCCACAAACCGCACCAGAAATTCCGGCACCAGGCTGTAGATAAACGCGGCCACAGCAAGATTCATAAGCGCGGTCACCGCAAACAGTTGCGGAATGCTCAGCCCCGCCGCCAGCGAAACCGCCGCAACGATAGCTGAGAGCACCATGAGCAGCGCATTGAGGATATTGTTTCCTGCGATCACCCGCGATCGATGTGATGGACTGGCGCGCAATTGGATCATGGCGTAGAGCGGCACAATGTAGAGCCCGCCAAAGGCACCGAGCAGAACCACATCAGCAATCACCCGCCACGCTCCAGGCTGAGCGAGGAAGGCGGCGGCGCCAACCAGTTCACCCGTCAGCGGGCCACCCACCGCGAAATACATATCCAGGGCGAACACGGTCAGGCCGATCGAACCAAATGGCACCAAGCCAATTTCGACGCGACCGTCGGAAAGCTTTTCGCAAGCCAGCGATCCAACCCCGATGCCAAGTGAAAACAGGGTCAGCAACAAGGTCACAACCTGCTCATTGCCACCCAGCGTGAGTCGGGTGTAATTGGGCAACTGGGTCAGATAGATCGCGCCAAAAAACCAGAACCACGACACCCCCAGACAAGCCAGGAACACCGTCCGGTCGCTGCGCAGAAATTTCAGATTGGCCCAGGTCTCGGCCAGCGGGTTGCGACTGATACGCAGCTGCGCATCGGCCGCCGGCGCCGGCGGCACGGCGCGACTGGCCAGATAGCCGATGCAGGCCAGCGTCACCACTGTTGCAGCGACCCAGTGCGTGCCCACTTCATCGATACCAATCAGCAAACCACCCAGCAGCGTGCCGACCAGAATCGCGACAAACGTGCCCATCTCGACCATGCCGTTGCCACCGACCAGCTCTTCACGCTTCAAGTGCTGAGGCAAAATGCCGTACTTCACCGGCCCGAACAGCGAAGATTGCGCGCCCATGAGGAACAGCAGCGCCATCAAGGCCGTGATATTGCGCGTCACCAGCGCGGCGGCCGCCATGCACATGATGGCAATTTCCATCAGCTTGATGCCGCGGATCAGCCGAGACTTTTCGAACTTGTCGGCAATCTGCCCTGCCGTAGCCGAGAACAGAAAAAACGGCAGGATGAACAAGGCTGCCGCCAGATTGATCAGGGTGTTCGAAGTTGCAGGATCACCGAGCTGAAAGGCGATCAGAATAATCAGCGCATTCTTGTAGACATTGTCGTTGAATGCGCCGAAAAACTGGGTCAGAAAAAAAGGGCCGAAGCGCTTTTCCCCGACCAGACGGAACTGGCTGCTCATGACTCCCCCAGATGAGACTTAAATGAATGGTGTTTATTTAAGCCCAGGTCCGCCGCGATTGCAAACCGGTGCTAGGCAGCTTCGTCCTTGTACGCATCCACACCCGCAGCGCTAAGCGCGTCATTCTCGGCAATCAGATCCTCACCGCTCAGCTGCGTCGCATTGCGACCGCCCAGGAACGTGGCCAGCCCGGCCTTTTCGTAATGCACCTTGATGCGGTCACTCATCAGCCCGATGTATTCCAGATTGGGAATCAGGCGCTGGAACATGACCTGGCGAAACGCTTTCATGCCCGGCGCATGGCTGACCACTTCGTTCCAGTCACGCAGTGACAGCCGTGTACCGCCACCAAACCACTCGTGGTAGATCTCATGGCTCATGAAGCGATTGCGCATCAGTAGCGCCAATTCAAACGCCCAGTCTTCGCGTTCACGGCGTTCATTGGGGCTGAGGTTTTCGCTGATCTGCTCGCGCAAGGCCAGCACCCCGTAATGCACATGGCGCGCCTCGTCCTGGATCACATAGCGCAGCAGGTTCTTGAGCAACGGCTCACGGGTGTAGTTGTACATGGTCGAAAACGCACCCAGCGCCAGGCCTTCAACCATGATCTGCATACCCAGAAACTTGATGTCCCAGCGCGAGTCGGTGAGCAGGTCGTCGATGATCACGAACAGGTTGTCGTTGATGCGGTAGACCTTGTCGAGCTTGGTGTCCAGATAGCGCAGGAACACCTCCAGGTGACGGCCCTCGTCCATCACCTGGGTGGCGCCGTAGAAGGTGCCGTCCATCCACTGCACCGACTCCGTGACCTGGGCCGCGGCATACAGCGCGCCCTGCTCACCGTGCATGAACTGGGCCAGCATCCAGGCCGCAGTGTCGGC
>JBFKEC010000238.1:0-5372 GCA_041619315.1 Oceanococcus sp.
CGCGTACTGAAGTATTGATATCGGGGTGTAGCTCAGCTTGGTAGAGCGCCATCTTCGGGAGGTGGAAGTCGGAGGTTCAAATCCTCTCACCCCGACCAACTCCCAGCTTTTTCTGTCACGGCTCCGGCATTGACTCAGGTCATGCCCGACGTCTGCCGTGTGGCCACTTTCATGGCCGAGTCATTTCAAGCATTATTGGTGGCCTAGTCAGAGCGGGAAACGCCACGTCCATGCTGCGCCGGATTGTCTATATCGAACGGGGGGCCATTGTTGGTGCCTGCGCAATCGCTCCCTTGCTCGCAGCGCTTGTTGAACTTGGCAGTGATGAGATCCCGCAAGTTCATGAACTGCTGACCCCGCTCATATTCCTCGCGCCTTTGCTGGCAGCACTTGGCGCCGCGGTCGGCTTGCTCGTCCATCGGGCCCACGCATCCGGGCATGTCCAGTGGGGCGGTGCCGAAGAAACCACCACCCTGCTCAAGCAAGGCGTCACCGAACTGGTCAGCGGCCAAACCGACAATCGCCTCAATGACGCGGCCATTGCTCAGGGCAATGCTCAGGAAGGTCGAGTCGCTGCGATCTATTTGCTCAGCCGCATGGCGCAAATCCGCCAGGCGCAGGTGCTCAAGCAAGCCTGGCCAAATCCGATTGCGTGGACCAAACGTGCAGCCTGGTCCTTCAACCTTCTGCTGGTCAGTGCTTGCGCCCTGCTGGTACCGCCAGCCATGGCCTCAGGGGTGAGCTGGATTGTTTTCATCATCCCCGCCTTGCTGCTACTGCCAATCTGGGCCACCGGCGTCCTGATTTGCGGACTGGGGCAAAAGAATGCGGACAGCTGGCTGCGCAAGCTGCCTGGGCGCGAGTATCAGCCCAAGCTCAAGCCGCGCGGAAACCGCTCGGTCGCAGGCAGCTGGCACACCAAAGAAAGCCGCCAGGATCTGCCTATCATTCGCGGGCTGATGATCGTTCTGCTGGTCATAGCCGGCGCGTTGTACTTCCTGCGCGAATACACCAGTGATTTTTTCAGCGCCGACCAGGATGATCGATACGCGTTTGAGGAACCTGCCCCTCCTCAGCCACAGCAGAACACCGCCGAAAGGCCAGCCAGCGTGAGCAACAGCGCGCCAGCGGCACGCACCGCCAAAGCACCGCCACCGCCCCCCGAACCCACCCCGGACCTGCGCGTGCGCAACAGCATGGAAATCTGGTCCAAACTACCGCCACAGGGCGTGATTTTGCAGGTCGACGCGAACACGCTGGCATTTGCCGGCTGGGATACCCGGGAAGTCAGCAACGCGTTCGACCAAGCCAAGCAGCGCCTTGATCAAATGTTTGCGGTGCACCTGCGCGATCACCCAGGCACACAGGGCAGAATCACCCTGCAGCTCAACCTTCAGCCCTGGGGCGGCGTCTCCGACATCCAGACCATCGCCAGCGAATTCAACGATTCGACTTTCGTCTTCGCCTTGATCGACCGGCTTGAAGCGATCAAGCTCAAGCCCGGCGCACTGGACCCGGTACCGGTACTGCTTTCTATGGATTTTCGCCCCTAAGGCACCCCACAGCCCACCTTAAAACGGGAGCAACATGCTGTTCAGCAACCCCCGCGTCTTGCCCGCATTACTTGTATGTATCGGCCTGACGATCATGATTTTGCGCGGCAACGAGCTGAAAAACCTCGAACAATGGACACCCAACGATCTCGACCGTGCGGTTGAGCTCAACTTTGCCCTGGACCAGATGCGCAATGGCGAACCCGTGACCCTGAGCACCGCCGAGCAGAGTGCACGCAAGGCCGAAATTCGCAACGAGATCAGCACCACATTCATCGCCCCCCAGATCAAAGCGCGCAAAGAATTTGAGCAAGCCAAATGGATCACCGGGGCCGGCGTTGTTTTGATGCTCATCGTGCTGGTACTGCAGAATCGCGGCATTCTGAGAAAGTAGCGCATGCCCGATTCCCCTTCGAACTGGACACCACCCTGGCTGCACCTTGCAGGCGAAAGCCGGGCAATCGTCGAGTGGCTTCGCAAACCCAACCCCGCAGCCGCGTCAAGCTGGCCGCGCGGCGATGGCGCCCCCGTTCTGGTGATCCCCGGATTCGGCCAATCAGACGACTCTACCCGCCCCTTGCGCGACATGCTCAAAGCACAGGGCTATGCCCCACACGGCTGGCAACAAGGTCGCAATATGGGCCTAAAGTCCGGCATGACAGGCGCCCTGCTCAAAAGCATTGAGCAGTTGCACGATGCTCACCAGCGCCCAGTCGCACTCATAGGCTGGAGCCTGGGTGGCGTCATCGCCCGCGAACTCGCCCGCAAACAACCCGACCGCATTGCCCACGTCATCACACTGGGCAGCCCTCTGGCCGGCGGCCAGGCCACCACGCTGGACACGCTGTTCAGCCTGATCAACCGCAGCAAAGGCCCGAAAGCTGGTCACGACCCACTGCGTTACCAACCACCGCCAGTGCCCTGCACCGCGATCTACACACGCAGCGACGGCATCGTAAACTGGCGTGCCAGTTGCGAACCTCAGGCAGAAAACACCGAAAACATTGAGGTGCGCGGCAGCCACATGGGACTGGGTGTAAACCCGCAGGTGTGGCGCGCAATCTGCCACCGGTTAAGCCCCGAGACCCGCAACAACGCGTACCGCCGAGCCTAAAAGCCAGCCTAAACCCCGCAGCGCTACAAAAGCAGCCCGCCACGTGCTGCTTAGCGACTGCCCTGGGCTTGAAACTATGGTGGGACTAGCAGGAGTCGAACCTGCGACCTGCCGCTTAGGAGGCGGCTGCTCTATCCAGCTGAGCTATAGCCCCGAAACGAGACGGCCGGACCATGCCGGCCAAATTGAAATGGTGGAGCGGAGGAGGATCGAACTCCCGACCTTCGCATTGCGAACGCGACGCTCTCCCAGCTGAGCTACCGCCCCTTAACAGTGATGATACCCAGCGCTCCGCGCAAAACAAAGAATTGCGCGCACTCAAGCCGCAACGTCATCTTTGACTTTCGAATGGCCGCACTGAACAGGCCTACCATCCACACCTCATCAAGCATGAAAAGCGCTTGTAATAAAAAGACTTTTCAAGCGCCTCACCGGGTTCATCCAGGATCCTGAAAAACCCCTTGTCCGATTCAGTACGCGGACTCTTCCTTTTTTTCACATTTTGATGATACTTCGAAATTCAAGCTCAGCGCGCCAGCTGAAAGATTGAACTGGAGTGCCTATTCATGCGTGACGATGACGATGATTTTGTAGATTTCGACGAGCAAGGCTCCGTGCCGGAAACGGATGATGACAACATCCAGATGCGCGCGCGCCCGAACCGCTCGAAACGCAGTTGGCGTGACATTGAGCGACTGCGCGAACAACGGGAAATGGACAAGTTAATCGCCAGCGACAGCTGGTTCGACGACCTCGACACAGCCTGAAAAGCACGACTGTTCGCGGCACAACCAGCGCCGGCGAAAACGCCTCGACTTGAAGCGCACATTCGCCACCCCCATTTGCTAGTGCATTGATGTGGTTCGTAACCACCGGAGAAAACACTATGCGAATGGACAAACTGACCAGCCAATTTCAAACCGCACTGGCCGATGCACAAAGCCTTGCGGTCGGGCGTGACCATGCCCAGATCGAGCCCGCTCATGTGCTGGCAGCACTGATCAAGCAGGAGCATGGCACCACCCGCCCGCTGCTCAACCGCATCGGCGCCAACGTGCGCACACTGACCGACAAGCTCAATGGCGAGCTGGCGGCTATGCCGACCATTGGCCAAGCCACCGGCGAAGTCAGTGTCTCAGCCAGCACGTCCAAACTGCTCAATCTGGCCGACAAGCAAGCACAGAAGCGTTCCGACCAGTACGTGTCCAGCGAACTTTTCCTGCTCGCTGCAGCAACCACGGACCAGCCAATAAGCAAAATATTGCGCGAATCCGGCATCACACCGGAAGTTCTGGAGCAAGCCATCGAACAGATGCGTGGCGGCCAGAACGTGGACAGCCAGGATGCCGAGGGCCAGCGCCAGGCACTGGAAAAATACACCCTGGATCTGACCCAGCGCGCAGAAGCCGGCGCCCTGGACCCGGTGATTGGACGCGACGAAGAGATTCGCCGAGTCATTCAGGTGCTCTCACGCCGCACCAAGAACAACCCTGCCCTGATTGGTGAGCCTGGCGTTGGCAAAACCGCCATTGCCGAAGGCCTGGCCCAGCGCATCGTCAATGGCGAGGTCCCCGAAAACCTCAAAAACAACCGCTTGCTATCCCTGGATATGGGCGCGCTGATTGCCGGCGCGAAGTATCGCGGCGAATTCGAGGAACGCCTCAAGGCCGTACTCAACGATCTGGCCAAACAGGAAGGCAACGTCATCCTGTTCATTGACGAAATTCACACCATGGTCGGCGCCGGCAAAGCCGAAGGCGCCATGGATGCCGGCAACATGCTCAAGCCGGCCCTAGCGCGCGGTGAACTGCATTGTGTTGGCGCGACCACGCTCAACGAGTACCGCCAGTACATCGAAAAAGATGCCGCGTTAGAACGCCGCTTCCAGAAAGTCGTGGTGGACGAGCCCAGCGTCGAGGACACCGTTGCCATTCTGCGCGGCCTCAAGGAGCGCTATGAAGTCCACCACGGGGTGGACATCAGCGATGACGCGATTATCGCAGCAGCGCGCCTGTCGCATCGCTACATCACCGATCGGCAGCTGCCCGACAAGGCCATCGACCTGATCGATGAAGCCGCCTCACGCATCCGCATGGAAATCGACTCGAAACCCGAGGCCATGGACAGGCTGGAGCGGCGCATGATTCAGCTCAAGATCGAAGCCGAGGCGCTCAAAAAGGAAACCGACAGCGGCGCACGCGAACGCTTGCAGGCGCTGCAGGATGAAATTGCCGGACTTGAGCGCGAATACAGCGACCTGGAAGAGGTGTGGAAGGCAGAAAAGGCCAACGTACAGGATTCGCAAAGCGTCAAAGAAGCTCTGGAGCAGGCTCGCGTAGAACTGGAGCAAGCTCAACGCGCCGGCGATCTGTCACGCATGTCCGAGCTTCAGTACGGCCGCATTCCCGAACTGGAAGCCCGCCTGACGCAATCACAACAAACCGACAGCACCCAGACACCGACGCTGTTACGCAATCGCGTGACTGATGATGAAGTCGCCGAGGTCGTGGCCAAGTGGACCGGCATTCCTGTCTCCAAACTGCTCGAAGGCGAACGCGAAAAACTGCTGCGCATGGAACAGGTACTGCACCAGCGCGTGGTTGGTCAGGATGCGGCCATCACGGCCGTGGCCAATGCCATACGGCGCTCACGCGCCGGGCTGTCCGACCCTAACCGCCCGATCGGCTCGTTCCTGTTCCTCGGCC
>JBFKEC010000239.1:0-5363 GCA_041619315.1 Oceanococcus sp.
CCCTTCTTGGCGATATTGCTGCTGATCAGGCCGATACTCAGGCTGCCGTCGTCGGCACGTGGGTTGGCCAGGTCCAGGGCCTGCATGTCGAAGGTGTTGGGGACTACAAAGGTGGCGTCGGGTTTGTCGAATTCGGCCGCGCTGTGGCGCGAGTTGGCGATGATGCAATCGGTGGCGGCGGTGACTTTGGCCACGATCTGATCCGGTGTCAGGCCGACCATGCGACTCAGCCAGCTGTCATCGTGCACGCTTTCACGCACATGGGTTGCACAGGGAATGTCCAGCTCGCGTGCCGCGATCAGGGGTTCGCGCACCACGATTGTGTTGACATGAACCAGCGCAATTTTGTGCCGGACCATATAGGCCTTGAGGCTGTCGATCGCGGCTGCTTGCGGGGCTTCCCCGCGGCGCCAGTAGTTATACGGGATGTGTGCGGTGTGGCAGCTCAGTGGTGCCAGTTGAGCCAGATAGTCAGGGTTGGCTCTGGGGACCACCACGTGCACGTTGTAGGGTAGCTCGGCAAGCAGGGCGAGAATGTCGATGAAGCTGCGCTCGCCCCCGAAAAGCTGGCCATGTGCCGCATGTGCGCAGACCAGAACATGCGGCCACTGCGGATTGATCTCACGCAAACCGGCCTGGCTTGTGATCTCGCCGGGGCTGCACGCCGCTGCGATTTGCGCCGGTGCCGCGCGCGGTTGACGCCCCTCGCGCTGGCCGTATTGCAGAAAATGAGCAAACGCGTTGCTGCCGTTTTCAGCCACGTCCGGGTTGTGTGCCAGGTACCACTGCGAATCAAAGGCCGGGCCGGGATCACGCCCTTCGTCCAGGCCGTGATAAAGAAAATGCATCAGCGGGTTGGCGCCGGCCTCGCGCACATCGGGGTTACGTGCCAGATACCAGTCGGTGTCGAACCAGGCAGACGGGTCCAGGCCGGCCTGCCAGCCACTTTGCAGATAGTGACTGAGCGGCTCGGGTGCATCGGCCTTGCCGCGGGCCAGCTGGCGCCAGTAGTGATCTGCCACGCACAGCGGATTGGGCGCACGACCTTCATGCAGGCCATGCTCGATAAAATGCCGTAGCGGGTTGAGCCCGGCCTCGCGCACATCCGGATTGTGGGCCAGGTACCAGTCACCCCACAGCAGTGGTGAGGGGTTGCGCCCCTCGCCCCAACCCAGGCTCAGATAATGATCCAGAGCGCCCAGCCCGGTTTCGGCCAGGTCGGTGTTCTCGCGCAAATACCAGGCGCTATCGAAATAGCGATTGGGGCTGAAGCCATGCCACTGGCCATGCACGAGATAATGCTGCAGTGCGGATTGTCCGGCCTCAAGTTGCGGGTTTTGGGCCATGTACCAGCGTGCGTCAAACAACGGGCTGGGCGAGCGGCCTTCGCGATGCCCGGTGTCGAGATAGTGCAACAGCGGATTGCTGTCGCTGGTCGCCACATCCGGGTTCTGATCCAGATACCACTGCGGGTCGAACAGCCAGTGTGGCGAGCGCCCTTCGCGCCAGCCGACCAGCAGCCAATGCCACACCGGATGTGCCGCCGCTTCGATCAGGTCGGGTTGGGATTCCAGGTACCAGGGCAGGTCAAACAGCTCGCTGGCCAGCACCAGACGCGTGTGTGCGCGCAGGGCGCGGCGCTGGCGTAGGCTCAGTTTGACGCCGCAGTAGCGCCGTGGGGGCAGAGCATCCTGATCGAAGCTGTGGCTGCGATACATGCTGCCGCGACGTTGCAACAACGCACTAATCGCAGCGCGCCGCTGGCTAGCCCGCTGTTTGGCCAGCGCATCTTGATGCTGCTGGCGCAGTTGCCTGAGCGCATCCTGCTGTTGACGGCTGGTGCGCTCGGCTTGCTGCAAAGCCGCACCTTGCTGCGCGTGGGCTTCTTGCAAGCTGTGCATCTGTTGCTGCAGGTGTTGTTCGCGACGGCGTTGCTGCTGCAGGCGCTGATTCAACTGATCAACTTTGTTTGCACGCTCCTGCAATTGTTGACGCGACTTGTCGAGGGCGTCCGTGAGGGCATCGACTTTTTCGATGCGGTTACGCAGCTTGTCACGGGCTTCCTGTAACGCATCCAGGCGTTGCCTGGAGAGCGTTTCCAGCTCTTCGACTTTTTGAATACGGTCCTCAAGCCTGCTTCGAACCTCGGCGAGTTCCTCGCGGCGTTGTCCTGCCACAGCCTCCAGCGACTGCACTTTGCTAGCCCGTTCGGCCAGCTGTTCGCGCAGGGCACGGGCTTCTTCGGCATGCTGTTGTTTGAGCTGCATGCGCTGGCGCAGTTCATCGCCAAAGGCGTGGCCGTAGCGTGCATCGGCGGCGTTGAGTGCGGCGCGGATGTCATCCAGCGTGCTCAAAGCCTCGCGGTCGTCAGGGCTGTCGATCAAACGTTTAAGCGCGTCCCAGGTGCGCTTTATGTCCGGATCCAGGCCGGGTTCGTTCTCCAGTGCGTGTTGGTTGGCCTTCTGATGCTGGTGGGCCGGATTGAGGAACAGGTCGATTTGCTGGCGGCTGGCGTCATCGGCCGGACTGAGATTGAGTTCAAGGGTCCGGTTGAGTTGCTCCAGCGCCGCTTCCCAATTACCAAGTAGACCGGCGTAATCCAGCCATACGCGACGCAGGCCACGGCTGTGAAATTCGGCGTCCAGCACATGGCGCAGCCACAGCAGACACGCTTTGTCGCGGTGAAAGCCATCGCGCCGGGTCAGTGAGCCAGCCACCTCCAGCGGGTTGCGCAGCGGCAGCACGCACAGCATGTCGGTGTCGAACTGATCGAACACCGGCTGCCACTGCGGCAGCAGGCGACACATGCGCGGGTCCTTGAGCACGAACTGTCTGGTTTGCGAAAAGTCTTCGCGCAACTGCTCAAGGGCCTGTTGCTGCCACGTGTTCAGGGTCTTTTCCGGCGGCGGGTGCTGATCGAGATTGCGCCAGTCGTCCCAGCATGAGCCGGCGGCTTGCAGCAGCTCGTCATTAAGCAGACAGATGTCGCGGGATTCCCAGAATCCTTCGGCGTTGTTGTCCGCCAGGGCTTCCATCAGGTTGCCCGGCAGGGCAGCGCCGAGCAGGTTCAGCCAGCGCGTTGTGGCGGAGGTGCCGCTGCGGTGCATGCCCAGGACCAGCAGGCCTGTACGGCGGGTCTTGGCTGACGAGGATACAGCGCTGTTCATCGCGCGCATTCTACCCAATTGGCGAGTTGCACAGGCGTACTCATGCGCTCAGCAGGGTGTGTAGCAGTGTATCCACGGCGTCATCCCAGCTCAGGTTGTTGCGGACCCACTGCTGAATGCGTCGTGATTCGCTGTTTAGTCCATCGCGCTGATGGTGCCAGCGCCGGATCAGTCGGCTCATGTCTTCTACGCTGCCGCACACCAGAGCGCCAAATTCCGGGTGAGCGCCGGTGTCGAAGGCCAGACTGGCCGTGCCCTGAGCCTGCGCCTCGAGCAGCGGCAGATTGCAGCCTTCCCACAAGGAGGGTGAGACGAATACGTCGATCTGGCGCAGATAGGCTTCGCGCGCGGCGTCACTGGCATTGCGGAAAACCTGGATGCCGGCACGGGCATAGCGGGCTTCATCCTCGCTATCGCCACGTCCCATCAGGCTGAAATGCACCTCGGGGCAAGCTTTGGCCAGCGCGCGGTAGAGTTCGCCGCCCTTGTAGCGCTCTTCGCCGCGTCCCAGACGCATCAGGCAGCCAACCTTGAGTTGGTCGCTGTGTGCCGACAGCTGAATTTCTTCGCTGGCCTGCGTTGACTCGTTGAGTACATGCTCCCAGCCATTGCGAATGACCTGGGCGGCTGGCCAGCCGATTTGTTCGCGAATGAAGTCGGATATGGCGATGACCCCGTCGAGATTGGGGTAGACCGCAGTTTTCTTGCGTTGAATCTGGCCCTGTCGCTCAGACCGTGAACGGTTGAAAAAATCGGGGTCCGGGTCGCCATGCTCCCAGGCCCAGGTGCTGACCTTGCGCAAGGTTGGCAAGGCTTCGAAATAGGGCGAAGCATGGGCAATCGCATGGGTGGCGCCGATCTCGTCAATCAGTGCGGTCAGTCGGTCACTTTCTGCCGGCACCCGGCGTACGTCCAGTTCGGAGAAATCACCACTCATCTCCTGGCAGCCCACCGTGACACCGATGCCGCGCTCGATCAGGCGTCGGCTGATCTCCTCGATCACCACCGCCACGCCAAAGCCGGGCTGCATGCGCACGGTCAGAAACAATATGTGCGGCATCATAACCAGTGGGCCTCGATCCAGTTGTGCCAGCGGCGCATGAGGCGCCGCCGGTCGGCCCAGTTTTCCTCGCCGATTTCACGCGTGCCGTTTTCGAAATGAACAATGCGCCCGGCATGTTTGACCGCGCTGGCAAAGCCTCCGCGCGCGGCGGCCAGGCACAGATCCACATCCTGGCATTCGGCCGCGTAGCTTTCATCAAAGCCGCCGGTGACCTCAAGGGCATCGCTGCGGATCATCAGCAGGGCGCCGGTCACGCCCAAGCATGTCTGTTGCTGGCCGGGTTCAAGTGTTGCCGCCATATGCGCGCCGGGATGGTGGACAAAGCCGCGCAGCGGGCCCTGCTTGAACGCTGCAATGCCCTGGTGTTGCACGGTGCCGTCGGGGAACTGCAACAGGGCCCCGACGATGCCGATTTCGGGCTGCGCGTGCACCGCCGCGTGCAATTGCAGCAGCGAATCGGCGGCGTCATCAAAGGCAATGTCGTTGTTCAGGAACAGCACGCTGTCGAGGTCCCGAGCTTGTGCCAGCAGCTGGTTGTTGCAGCGTGAAAATTGATACTCAAGGCCAGTCACCAGGCGGCAGCAGGAGGGCAAAGTGCGGTATAGCTCGAGCACTGCCGGGTCTTCGCTGCCGGTGTCGCCAATGATGATGCGCAGTTCCAGCCCGCGTTCGGCAAAAGCCGGCTCGGCAGCAATCAGGGCGCGCGTCAGCGGCACGATGTATTCCGGCCGGTTCTTGGTCAGGATCAGCACCGCAAGCCCGGCGCGGCTGCCGGGCTCGCCCAGTTGCACCGCGCGGCTTGCTTCGCGGACTTCGGTCACGCGGCTCTGATTGTCATCCACGTACCAGCGCAGCGGCGGGTGCAGTCCGGCCGGGCTGGGCGCCGTGTCCGGATCGATCCCCAGCAATGGCCAGAACGCAGCGCGGCGGTTGCCGGCATAGGGCGTCAGCGGGCGGAACTTGCTCAGGCTGAGGTTGAGGTTGTGGAAAGGGTCGCGCGCTATGGCCGCGGCCCAGCGGTTTTGCATCCAGGCCACTTCGCGGGCGAAGTCTGCGCTGCGTCCACGCGCATGATCCTTGAGCGAGACCGATTCATGGTGGACCAGTTGCGCGCGCGGTTCCAGGCGGCAGTA
>JBFKEC010000240.1:0-5332 GCA_041619315.1 Oceanococcus sp.
CACATGCTCATCGTAACGCCGCGACATCCGTGCAGTGATGTCATCCACATTGTTGATTTCTTGCAGCAAGCTGTTGAGCTCTTCGCCTTCAATCGGATCAGCGCCTGCGGCCGGCACCAGCGATGCATTGTTGGTTGCTGAAGCCCGCAGATAACGCTCAAGTTCCGCATCATCTTTAACGTAACGCTCTGATTTACCGGACTTTAATCGGTAGAGCGGTGGCTGCGCGATGTAGATATGGCCGCGCTCGACCAGCGCGTACATCTGGCGATAGAAGAAGGTGAGCAGCAGCGTACGAATATGCGCACCATCAACGTCAGCGTCAGTCATGATGATGATGCGGTGATAGCGTAGCTTTTCCGGATCGAATTCATCGCGACCAATGCCACAGCCCAGCGCTGTAATCAGGGTGCCGACTTCATCCGACTTCAGCATCTTGTCGAAGCGGGCTTTTTCCACGTTCAGGATTTTGCCTTTCAATGGCAAGATCGCCTGAAAATGCCGATCACGGCCTTGCTTGGCCGAACCGCCTGCGGAATCACCCTCGACCAGGAACAATTCGGATTTGGCTGGATCCCGCTCGCGGCAATCCGCAAGCTTACCGGGCAGGCCTGCAATATCCAGAGCGCCTTTACGCCGGGTCATTTCGCGCGCTTTACGTGCAGCCTCGCGGGCACGTGCAGCGTCAATGATTTTCCCAGCAACCGTTTGCGCTTCACGCGGGTTTTCTTCGAGGAATTCCTGGAGCTTACCGAACAGCACGGATTCAACCAAAGACTTCACGTGCTGCGAAACCAGCTTGTCTTTGGTTTGCGAAGAAAACTGCGGATCCGGCACTTTGACCGAAACGATTGCGGTCAGGCCCTCACGCGCATCATCACCACTGGGGCTGACTTTTTCCTTACGCGCCAAGCCTTGTGCTTCGATGTAACCGTTCAGGCTACGCGTTAACGCGCCACGAAAACCAGCCAAATGGGTGCCACCGTCACGTTGGGGAATGTTGTTGGTAAAGCAGAACACATTCTCCTGGTAGGTGTCGTTCCATTGCATGGCAATTTCCACCGTTGAGCCTTCACGCTCTTCGGTGAAATGAAAGACGGTTGGGTGCAGTGCGGTTTTGCCCTGATTCAAGTGCTCGACAAAGGCGCGGATACCGCCCTCGTATTCGAACACGTCTTCACGCTCACCGGTTTCTTCCCGCAGGCAAATGCGCACACCTGAATTCAGGAAGGACAGCTCGCGCAAGCGTTTGGCCAGAATGTCGTAGTGAAACTCGACATTGCCAAACATGACTTCACAGGGCCGGAAGGTGATTTCAGTTCCGCGGCGAGTGGAGTCACCCACAACCTCGACGGGACCGACCGGCACACCATCGCGGTATTCCTGGCAGTGGTGTTTCCCTTCGCGGTGAATATCCAATCGCAAGTAGGTGGAGAGTGCATTGACGACGGACACACCCACGCCATGCAGACCACCTGAAACTTTGTAGGAATTGTCGTCAAACTTTCCGCCGGCATGCAGCGTGGTCATGATGACCTCGGCTGCAGACACCCCGGCTTTTTCATGGATGTCCACGGGAATACCACGACCATCATCCTTTACGGTGATGCTCTGATCAGCGTGGATCACGATTTCAATTGTGGAGCAGTGACCAGCAAGCGCTTCGTCAATGGAATTGTCGACCACCTCAAACACCATGTGGTGGAGGCCGGTCCCATCCTGCGTATCCCCGATATACATGCCCGGCCGCTTACGGACGGCTTCCAGGCCTTCGAGGATCTGAATGTTTGAGGAATCGTAGCTGGCGTTCGCGTCGGAGGCAGTCATGCGACCCAAAACCCTTGCAAAAACAAATTATACCATTGCTTTGATCGCGCCATGTTTCACGTGAAACATATTCGCAGTAGCACGCCATTGTTCCGGAACCTGGGCTTGATCCAGGCTGGTGACCATCACCTGACCGGTGTACTCGGTGATGAAATCATAAAGCGCTTCACGTGCGCTCTGCCCCAGTTCCGAGGCGAGATCATCGACCAATAGAATGGGGGAAACTTGGCGGTGCTTGGAAAAGTGCTGTGCCTGACCCAACAGCATGGCCGTGATCAGCAACTTTTGTTGGCCGCGAGACAAACTGTCTTTCGCAGCATGCCGATCATTAACGACGCGGATTTCAGCGCGGTGGGGCCCACTCTGCGTAAAGCCGCGTTCCAGGTCCTGTGGCAGCTGTTTTTCGTATTGCTCAGCCAGACTGCTGTCTGCTGCCCAGCCGGACCGATAGTGGATTTTCAAGCCATGGTTTTCACCCATGAACCGTACGAGCAAAGCGCTGATGATCGGATTCATCTGTTCAAACACCTCGCGACGATAGCGGTCGACACCTTGCGCAGCGTCAATCAGTTCGTGTGTCCAGCTGTCGAGCACTTGGCGTTGGGAGAGGGATCCTCGCAGCAGCGCGTTGCGCTGCTTGAGCGCGCGTGAAAATCGGCGCCACTCCTGATGGTAGGCATGTTCCACGTGAAACACCGACCAGTCGAGAAAGCGCCTGCGCAGCACAGGGCCATCTTCAACCAGACGGTGTTGGCCAGGTTCGAGTACAAGAACAGGGCAGGCTCGCGCCAAATCACTGAGCTTCACATTGGCGTCATTGCCAATCTTTACCCGTGTTGCTTCTGCTGTCTTGAGTATGCCGATCGGCAATTTGATCTGATCCGTGACGAGCCGAGCGCGGACCAAGCACTGTTGCTCACCATCGCGAATCAGGCGGCGTGAATTGGCAGTGCGGAAACTGTGGCCACGCCCCAGCAGGTAGACCGCTTCGAGCAGACTGGTTTTGCCCGCGCCGTTGTCGCCAATGAACACATTGCGTTGAGGGTTGAGTTTCAGTTCAGCGCGTTCAAGACAACGCAGCCCCTGAATCCAGAGCGCTTCCAGGTGCACAAGGTGAGTCGTGTTGTAGACCTTGGCGCCTACAACCGCATCGGCATGATGACGTATTTGCAGTGATCATTACCGGGCTCAAGCAGCAAGCCGCTGTGATCTGGTGAAGACAAGCCCAGGCTGTACTGATCTGTAGTCAATGCAGACAAGGCGTCGAGCAGGTAGTTGACGTTGAAGCCAATACTGAGCTTTTCACCGACGTATTCGACTTCGAGCTCTTCTTCAGCTTCTTCGTGTTCCGGGTTGTGCGTTTGCAGTTTCAGCGAACGATCTTCCAGCAGCAAGCGCACGCCGCGAAATTTTTCGTTTGAAAGAATCGCTGCACGTTGCAGTGCGGAACGAAGTTCATCACGGTCGCCTGTGACCCATTTGTCGCTTTGCGAGGGAATTACGCGTTCGTAATCTGGAAAGCGCCCTTCGATCAGCTTGCTGGTTAGCCGAATGTTGCCCAAATGAATCTGCAGCGCATTGTCGGTGAAATTGAACTGAAGGTCGCTGCTACCTGCACCCAGTAGCCGCTGCAGTTCGGTAACACCTTTTCGCGGCAGGATGATGCTGGTTTTGTCGAAGTTGGTTTCCGGGATTTCAACTTCAGCCATGGCCAAACGGTGCCCATCCGTTGCCACGCTGCGAATCACAGCATCCGCGAACTCGAAGTATAGGCCATTCAGGTAGAAACGAACATCTTGCTGAGCCATCGCAAATTGGGTGCGTTGAATCAGCTCTGCCAACTGCTGCCTGGTCAATGACAGCTGCTGGCCGGCATCGAGTTCTTCCTGGGCCGGAAATTCTTCGGCAGGCAATGTCGCGAGCAAGAATTTACTTCGACCACTGCGAACACGAAGACGGTTGCCATCCATCTGAAACTGCAGCTCTGATCCGTCTGGCAACCCTCGACAAATGTCGTGCAGCTTGCGTGCAGGAACGGTCGTGCGTCCTGAAGCTTCTCCGTGGACCAGCGTGTCAGCTCTGAGCTCCAGCTCAAGGTCAGTGCCGGTCATACGCAGCTGATTGTCGTCGAGTTCAAGCAGAACATTGGACAACACCGGCATCGTTTGGCGTCGCTCAACCACACCGATGATGGCTTGAAGGGTCGTGAGAATATCGTCTCGGTTTGCGCTGAACTTCATCTTAATCAATATAAATATATCTTCCTTTTCTTGTTGTTATTGTTGTTATAGGCGAAGGTCTTGCCTGTGGACAACCAAGATAAAGGATTGATTTTAAATAAATTTCTTGACTGGTCAACGTGTGCTTTGCTGACCTGAAAAGGGCCCTAGCCATCTGTGGATAAGCTGTGTTGTGAATTGTACAGTTTTGCCGCTTTTGCGTTATCCATGGCTTATCCACAGTTTTGTTGATGCGTTAACCACTACTGATTCAAGCTGCGCAGCAGGGTTTTGAAATCTTCTTCGATCTGATGCTGGTCGCCACGCAGTTCAGTGACCTTGCGGCAGGCATGCAGCACGGTGGTGTGGTCGCGTCCGCCGAAGGCATCGCCGATCTCGGGGAGGCTGTGCCGGGTCAGTTCCTTGCACAAGGCCATGGCGATCTGACGAGGTCTTGCCACAGTCTGACGCCGGCTCTTGGAAATCAGATCGTCGCGCCGGATGCCGTAGAAGTCAGAGACCTTCTTCTGAATGTTCTCGATGGTGATGACCTTGTCGTGCGAACTGAGCATGTGGCGCAGGGCCATGCGTGCAAAATCCACGGTGATGGGGTCGCCAGTCACGATGTGGTTGGCTTTTAGGGTCTTGAGCGCGGCTTCAAGCTCGCGTACGTGGGAGCGGATGCGCTCAGCAACGAAGAAAGCAACATCCTCGTTCAGACGAATGTTCTCAAGCTCGGCCTTCTTGAGCAGGATAGCGGCACGCGTTTCCAACTCAGGCGGCTCTACAAACACCGTCATGCCGCCAGCAAAACGACTTTTGAGACGTTCATCGATGCCGTCCAGTTCACGCGGGTATTTGTCACTGGTCATCACAATTTGGTGGCCATCTTCCAGCAACGCATTGAAGGTGTGAAAAAACTCTTCCTGGGTGCGTTCCTTGTTGGCGAACAGATGGATGTCGTCAATCAGAAGGGTGTTAACGGTGCGGTAGAAGTCTTTGAATTCATTGATTCTATCGTGCCGAAGCGCGTTGACCATGTCATGTACGAAACGCTCAACCGCGAGGAACACCACCCGGAAACTGGGGTTGTTCTCACGCAAAGCATTGCCGATAGCATGCATCAGGTGGGTTTTACCCAAGCCGGTACTGCCACAGATCAGCAACGGGTTGTACGCCTGGCCAGGGTTCGCTGCGACTTGCTCGGCTGCGGCCTTGGCAATCTGATTGGATTGCCCACGCACGAAGTTGTCGAACACATACCTGGAATTGAGTCGGCTACCCTG
>JBFKEC010000241.1:0-5263 GCA_041619315.1 Oceanococcus sp.
CTGAGAGCACACGCCCGAGTTTGCGCTGCATTTTTCCATTGAGATGAATCAGGCTCAAAAGCAACTGAGCCTCCTGGGATGTGTTCATGTGCCGTTCCTTGCGTGTTCGTTGAGTTGGCAAACATATTGCCATATGTTTGATCGGTCAAGTACTGCGCAATAGAGTGTGCCGCTCCGGGGTTGGTTTCGTGCGCCGAAACGGACGGGGGCTGAGAGAAAACTCAGCACGATTGGGCGCGCCAGCAGCGGCAGGATGCGACGCCTGGGCAGCGGCGAGGCCCGTGGTATCGGGGTTTGTGGGGCTCGTGCCCCAATTCAGAAATATTTAAGAAATCTTTGCGGAATGTCTCAAGCGCCCAATGCGCGGTGACGTCAATCTGGCAACACGTTAGCGGCGAGCGGTGCAGGGCATCGGCGACGCTTTTATCGAAGTTGAACAGGAGATTTCACCATGCGTATTTCAATTCAAGTTATTGCCGCAGCGCTGAGCATGATGGCCCTTCAGGGCAATGCCATTGCAGATGATCAACGTGTGAACACGCCGAATCGGGCTTTGCATCTATCCATCGCTTTGCAGGGTGATCAGGCCTTGCTCGACATTCGTACGTCAGCGTTGGGTTCGATTTCAAACGCCATTGAACATCAGATGGCTACGTTTCTTCCGCGTGTTTCGGCCGCGGATCACGCAAACCAGGAACAACGTGCCCGTGGGGGTATCGATCTGGCTGCCATTCCAATGGATTACTGAATTCGGCTCTCATGGTGCAACAGTTTGACCCGTTCAAGTATGCGCCGGTGAATGGCTTAGCTAAACTTAATCTCACGGCCAGCGATGCGCTGGCAAGTGTCGAGATTGAAATGGCAGCCAACGACGGCGAATCCGCACCAATCAGGTGGCGCTTTGCCAATGCGGAATACAACGAGCGCAACCACGAGTTAATGGTTGCCAACGCACCAGTAGCTCTGGAGTCAAAACCGCTGGAGGTGCTGCTGTGCCTGCTGCGTGCCGAGGGCGAGTTGGTGACCAAGCAGGAGCTGTTCGACACCGTTTGGACGGGCCGTGTCGTCACAGATGGGGTTTTGTCCCAAGCCATTCGGCGGATTCGTGAAGTCCTTGGCGATACCGATCGCACCATGCTGCGAACCGTGCATGGCTATGGTTTTAGGCTGGATGTGCCGATCGAAATCGAAGGCCGCGATGATCCCGGCACCCGGCTTCAGCTGGAAGCAGGTCAGCACCTGCCCAATTTGCCGAACTGGATACTGGATGAGCGCCTGCAAACACGTCCCGCCAATGAGCTATGGCGCATACGTCATGGCCAGAGTGGTCAGTTCAGGGTTGTAAAGCTGGCGCTGGATGAGCGGGCCCAGCGGGCTTTGATGCGTGAAGTCACCCTCAACAAGGTGTTGCGCGCAGAGCTGGGCAATGAGGCCCCTCTGGTGCCGTTGCTGGAATGGCAATTCGATACCAGCCCAGCCTGGATACAAATGCCGTGGTATGAAAATGGCAGTCTGGCTGACTGGTTAAATGCCCAGGGCGGCCCGGCCAGACTGACCTTGGCCCAGCGCTTGAAAATCGTCGCTGAGGCAGCTGACGCCTTGGACAAGGCGCATGCGCTGGGTGTCATGCACAAGGACATTAAGCCCGGCAATTTGATGGTCGAGTTCAGTGCTGGCGAACCCCGCTTGCTGATGTGCGATTTTGGTAGTGGCACGATCAAGAGTCGCGAGCGTCTTGAGCAATCCGGCGTGACCGTGATGGGATTTACCAAATCCGTTCACATGGATTCATCGACCAGCGGGACGCCGGCCTATATGGCGCCTGAGGTGCTCAAAGGCGGTGTCTTTTCCGAGCAATCGGATGTCTATGCCCTCGGTGTTCTGCTGTATCAGTTGGTGATTGGCGACTTGAATGAGCCGATGGCGCCTGGCTGGGAAGAAGATGTCTGTGACGCCGGTCTGCGCGCGATCATTGCTGAGGCTTGTGCGGGTAAACCGGCTCGGCGTATTGCCGGCATGCAAGATTTGGCTCGGCGTATTCGTGCCTGGGCGCCTGGACACGACACATCTCCAGTTCCGCAGGATGTACCGCATCCCGCTGATATGCCGCTGAAGCGGCGGCGAAATGCCCTTAAAGCGGCGTTTGCGCTCGCAGTGGTTTTGCTCGCTGTTTTTGGGCTGTGGCGCTATGTAAAGGTGACGGTTGTCTACACGGACGATCAAACGGCGGTCGCTCAAACGCCTGGCGAAACAGACCAAAGGGTTGCGATATTGGCCTTTGATCTTCTGGGGCTGGATGATCAAACCCAGACCGTGATGGGTGGGTTGCAGGATGCCTTGATCGCGGATCTGGCGAATCTTGCCGATGTTCGACTTGTGCATGGGCAAAATCTGTCCAACCTGGGCCTGGCCGATGCGCCGGCTCGGCAGATTGGCCGCGTGCTCAAGGCGGATAAATTGATTCGCGGTTCTGTGCAGCAGTCGGGTGAGCAACTGCGGGTCAATTTGCAGATCGTCGATGCTGCACGTGACGAAGCCACTTGGGGGCAGGCGATACAAGGCACTCGAGCCGACCTTTTTGCGGTGCAAGCTGATATTGCGCAGGCGTTGGCAACAGCCCTGGGCACGCATCACTCACCGGCCATAGGGCAGGCCGTGAACAACCAGGCGTATGAGGCTTATTTGGCCGCGTTGTCGCTGTGGAAGCAGGGCGATGGCAAAGCCGACGAGCTGGCAGCGGCAATCGAACGTGCGCTGGAGTTGGACTCGAATTTCATTGATGCGCATCTGCTCGCGCTGCTCAAAGCGGCACGTGATTATTGGTTCTCTGCCACCACGCGGGATGAATCGGAAGCGCGTATTGCCCAGCATCTCGAGGCTCTGGAGCGCCTGAATACGCCACCGGTCAAGCTGGCCACCGCACGCGCCGTGCGGCGCTATTACCTGGAGCACGATCCTGGCGGTGGTTTGGAAATACTCGCGCCATTTCGCCGACAACTTGTTCGTAACACCGAATCGGCGCTGTTTTACGCCTATATGCTCCGCCGCGTGGGGCGCGCGGATGAGGCCTACGCCATTCTCGATCAGGTTATGGATCAGGACCCTTCATCCGTTGTGCCTCTGGAAACAAAGGCCGAGTTACTGGCGTTTCAAGGGCGAGGGGGCGAGGCTGTTGCCTTGTTGCGTGAGGCGGCCAGCCGACTTCCCGAGGGCGACTATGCGCAGCTCAAAATCGCCAGTATCTGCTATCGCTTGACCGGCGACATCGGCTTTTTGAAACTCAGCCGGAAAATTGTGGACCAGAACAGTCAATTCCAGAGCACCAGATATTTCGTTGATCTGGAGATCGCCCGACGTGCGGGTGATCTGGCCACAATCCGCCAGATCGCGCGAAAGTTTGATGGTGAGGATAAAGCCAATTCAGGCCACGGGCGTGAACCCTGGGAGCTTGGGGTCGCATGGGCCTTGTATGTGGGCCAGGCGCCCATCGAGGAAGTGCGCGCTGTGGCCAAGGTTGCGCTGGAGAAAATACAGCGCTGGCGCGAAGAGTCCGATAGTGATTCCAGGCGAAGCACGATGGCGCAGGTACTGGCCTTGCTCGGAAGAACCGAAGAGGCCATCGCCTTGAGCACCGAAGTGGAAGCGGCATATCCCTTTGAGCGTGACCAATGGGAAGCCGCAAACCGCCTGTTGGAAAGCACCTCGATCTACGCGTTCATCGGCGATGAAGACAGCGTGATGGCGCGGCTTCAGATGTTTGGTGGGTCCAAATTTGTGAACATGAATTTGTGCACAATCCCGCATGGGATTGGCTATCAGGCCATCTGGCAACTTCCGCCTGCGCAAGACTATATTCGTAACCAATGTGAGTCAGCCTGGGCGCGCAATCGGCGTGAATTGTTGCCGCTGCTTTCACAAACCTGATAAATCGGCCGCGAGCCAAGCCATACACATTCACCCCGTATCGCCCGCTCTCAGAAAACCTTCAAGCTTGTACCCGAGGGATTCCAGCAGTGCTGTGGATGCCACATTGTCGGGGTTCGCTTCGGCCTCGGGTTCTACCCCGATTTTACGGGCACTTTTTAGCAGACCGAAATGGTCGCCATTGCGGATTCCGCCAAGGCCGATGTAGGCGTAAGAGCTGGCTGAGCCTATTGTGGGCTTGGCGTTGGTCACAGCGCTGGCGCGATACTTGCGGGCCGAAGGCACGCCCAAAGCTGGAATCCGTGATGCGTTCTTTTCTGTTGCTGGCCATGTTGCTTGTCATGCCTTCTGCGGGCTACGCAGCGGATGGTGCGGCGTTGTACAAGGCAAAATGTGCGATGTGCCATCAGGCGCAGGGCGAGGGCGTGAGTGAGCGCTATCCACCTTTGACTGGGTTGCAGGCCTGGCTTGGCACTGAGCTTGGCCGTGAATATCTGTCACGAGTGGTGGTGAATGGCCTTTACGGTCCGATTATGGTCGGTGGGCAGCGCTACAACGCACTCATGTGGACGTTCAAAGGGCGCTTGAAAGATCCTCAGCTTGTTGCGGTTTTACGCTATGTGGCGGAGTCGATTAACACGCCGCCGGAAAGTTATGTGGCGTTTGATGCTGCGGCCATCACGGCGGCGCGAGCGGCATCCGGCAGTGACAAGGATATGTTGGCGTTACGGGCGCGTTTGCCGCCACGTTAGACGGCTGTGGTGGTGACACCAAGCCTTTAAGCCAGTCGTGTATCCGGTTCGCCGCACTGCCAGCAGGCACTGAAGATGGCTTCGTTGCTGGCGCCACAGTGTGAACAGACCCAGGCCGGCGCATGTGCATAGGGTGAATCGCTTTCGAATTCAGCAATGACTGCCTGGGCAAAGGGCAGTTGGTGCTTGTCGAGCACGCACAGGGTTGGCCAGGTTTCATTGGGCGGCAGTTCGCCGGCACCGGCTGACAGGAATTCATTGCGAATCACGCAGCGTATGCCTTTGTCCTGCAGCACATCGCGCAACCAGGCGACTGTGGGTAGTGCAGGGGCTGAATACACCGGGGTCATGGTGCGGCTCAGTCAAACAGGCTGGCGAATTCGCCGTAGCCTTCGGCCTCAAGCCGGTCGAGCGGGATGAAGCGCAGGGCTGCGGAATTGATGCAATAGCGCAATCCGCTAGGGCCGGGGCCGTCGGGGAAGACATGGCCCAAATGCGAATCCGCTTCGGTTGAGCGCACTTCGGTGCGGATCATGCCGTGGCTGTGGTCGCTGTGTTCCTGGATCTGGCCATCGCGCAGTGGCTGC
>JBFKEC010000242.1:0-5250 GCA_041619315.1 Oceanococcus sp.
CGGCTGCCATGGTGCGCTGCACCGCCAGCTCGGCCAGGGTGCTGTCCAGGGTGAGCAGGGCCTGCCCCGCCTTGACCCGATCACCGGCATCGACCTGCACCGCCGCAACCAGGCCCTGGATCTGCCCGGACAAAGCCGCATCACGGGCGCTGGTCACGGTGCCGGTCAAAGCCAGCTCCTGACCGACCTCGGCAAGCTCCGGCTGCACATATTCGACCACGGCCTGAGCGTGAACCACGCCCACGACCAGCGAAAATGAGGCTAGCAGCAGCCCCGCTACTACGGATTTCACGTGTGTTGGTCCCTGTTCGCGACACCGCTCCCCAAAACGCCGTGTCTGCCAAGCGAAAGCTGTGGACCTCAGGCTGGCGCGGTTGGTTCCCTGTCGCCCACCCGCAGAATGTACTCCTGAAAACCGTTGCGCAGCATCATCACCCGGTCAATGCTGTAGCGCGGCAGGCAGCGTTGCAGTTCCTTGGGCGCCATGCGCGGTGATTCGCACATGCGCTCGATGCGCGGGCGGATTTCCACCGCGCCGTGGCCGGCAGGGGTGTAGCGACAAGGCTGGGCCGGCATTTCCGGCGAGGTATACGCCATCAATGCGTGGGCCTGGGCACCAGGCCGGCACAGGCTGGCGACCTCATTCATGATCACGCTGATCACGTTGCGCGGCAGGTAATTAAGAAAATCCCAGCACAGCACAAGGGTCGGTTTGTGGGCTGGATCATGCGGTATGACCTGGCCGATACGACGAACCAGATCTTCTGCCGTGGTTGCCTGTTTGAGACTGGTCAGGGCCTGCGGCAGATTGACGATGTCGACACGGCAGTGCAGGTCGTTGAACAACGCCATCCCGGCCTGACTCGGCGGGGCAAAATCGAGCACCACACAACGACCGCCCGCCGCTGTACGCTCGATCAACTCGGCGAACAGGGGCAGGCGCTCGGTAACCGGGGCTTCGACCGGCGCGGGCGTTTCAGCTCGCGCGTTGCGACCGCCCCCGCCAAAGGGAAAGCGTCTCAGTCGGGCGCCTTGCACATTGCTGGCCCGACTTACCGGGTAACGCTGGCCGAATCTGGCTTGTTGCCACCCTTGTCGCCAGCCTGATCCTTGCCTGCGTCATCCTTGCGCTCGACCGCAACGGGGCGTGGCGGCATTGCGGTTGGCGCCGTGGTCGGCTTGACCTCGGGCTTGGACGGCTGCAGCAGATCACCAAACTGGGCCTGTATGGCTTCCTTGATGGCATCCGCATCCATTTCAACAGAGCCACGCAGATGGGCGCCATCCTCAAGCGACACGCGCGGCGCCATCACGGAACCCTGAATACGGGCGCTTTTCTTGATCGCGATACGTTCGGCGGCATAAATGTCGCCTTCGATGGTGCCCTCGACGATCACCACATTGGCAAACGCCGTGCCGATGATGCGGCCCTGAGGGCCGACCGCCAGCTGATTGCTTTTGAGCACCACAGTGCCGGTGATCTTGCCTTCAACCAGCAAGTCTTCCTCGGCATGCAGATCGCCCTTGATATGGGTTTTGGGCCCGATCGAGGCACTGTCTCGGCGCATGGCCGTCTGCGAGGGCTGGGGATACTGGGGGCTGGTAGCCGGATTGTTTTCCGCTGACATTCGAAAGTCCTGTTGCTTTTTTAGGTCGGGAATTTGAAGCACATACTGTGCGCTTCCCGAAGGCGAACTTAAAGGGCCGGCGAGAAATTTACGTGAAGTTCGGATCAGCCCCCGGCTGACACCTCGGGAATCGCCACTGCAGACCCGCCAGACAGCGCAAAGTTCAGGCCGACAACGGTTATCATCGCGGACTTTTGCGGATTGATCGCATGTCGCGCTCCCAGCATTTCGTTCTGTGTTTTCGCTGTCCGGACAAACCCGGCATCATCGCCGCGGTGTCGTCATTTCTGTTCGAACAGGGTTGCGACATCCGCGATGCCGCGCAGTACGGCGACCCGGACACCGGCAACTTTTTTGTCCGCATCCAGCTGGCCGCACCGGCCGAACTCAATCGCGACGAACTCGATACCCGCATTCAGCCGCTGGTGCAAAGCCAGCAGCTGGTATACACCCTGCACGACATGCAGCGCCGCCTGCGCACCCTGATTGCCGTTTCGCGCCAGGGCCATTGCCTGAATGACCTGCTGCACCGCTGGCACAGCGGCCTGCTGCACACCGACATCGCCGGCGTGGTGTCCAACCATGAGGATTTTCGCCGCCTGACCGAGTGGTATGGCCTGCCGTTTCATTACCTGCCAATCGATGACAACGGCAAGGCGGACCAGGAGCAGCGACTACTGAGCTTGATCGAGCAGGAAAACGTAGAGCTGCTGGTACTGGCGCGCTACATGCAGGTGCTGTCCGAGGAGTTGTGCGACAAGCTGCAGGGCGCCTGCATCAACATTCATCACTCCTTTCTGCCCAGCTTCAAAGGCGCCAAGCCGTATCACCGCGCACATGAGCGCGGGGTCAAGCTGATCGGCGCCACCGCCCATTTCGTGACCCCGGATCTGGATGAAGGGCCGATCATCGAGCAGGACGTGGTGCGGGTGAATCACACCCACTCCGCCGAGGATATGGTCAACATGGGCCGCGAGGTGGAAGCGCGCGTGCTGTCCAGCGCGGTGGGCTGGTATGTCGAGCATCGCATCATGCTCAATGGTCAGAAAACCATCGTGTTTCCGTGATTAGCCACGCGCAGCCGTCGTGTAGCATCGATACGAGTACAATCCTGGGGGGATTATGAGCAAACACATTCAAGCCATCCTGCTGGCATTCAGCATGGGCATGATGCCCGCTGCCAACGCCGTAAATATTTCCAGCGACGGTCTGGGCGAGGCCATAGTTGCGCCGTATTACTCGGTGCGTGATGGCTGGGCCACACTACTCAACATCAACAACACCACGGCGGCGCCACTGCTGGTCAAAATTCGCGTGCGCGAGGCCTACAACGGGCGCGGTGTTGCTGACATGCTGGTTGGTTTGGCCGCTCACGACAGTTTCGTTGGCCTGCTGCTTGAAGATTCCAACGGGGATCTGCTGCTTCGATCTGCGGACAGCCCGAATCAGGACGGCAAGCGCAGCTGTACCAGCCTGTCGCAAACCAACGATGGTATCGAGTACACGATGTTCGACCATCAAGGGTTTGCTGCTTCAGAAAGCGATGGCGGCCCGGGCAGTGACTCGCCGGCGGACACCATGTCGGAGACGGCCAAAGATCGCATGCGCGAGGGCTACATCGAAGTGTTCGTGCTCGGCCATGCCGACAGCAGCTGGAGCACAGGCCCGCAACGCTTCGGCGCGGGCGACGCGCCCAGCAACGCCCTGGTCGGCGCCATCAATATGGCGCATGCGATTGAACAGTTCGACTGCGCAAACTTCAAGACCGGGCTGAGCGAAGACATCAACAGCGAAAGCGGCGACCGCCACATCCTCGACAGCGCACGTCAGTTCGGCGAGCCGACAAAAGCCCTGCGCGCCGATTTCCGCATGATTCACATCGAGCGCGGCACCGAGGTCGAACAGTATCCGCTGGCCTGGGCCAACTTCTTCAACCCAAGCGCCAATGATTCAGACCTGGATGGCGTGGTGGAACCGCTGGAAAACGCCAACTGCACAATCACCCGCGGTGATGAGCGCACACTGGGCGCCAACTGGAGCCCCGAATCCAGCACCTCCTGTCAGAATCTGGTCACGCCGGTGGGCGGCTACGCCAGCCTGGAACCCAGCCTTAACGATGCCTGGCCCGCAGTGGCGCGCCGTTTCGATGACGACAGTGAAACACTGGTCACCATCAACGCCACAGTAGACACCTTCGCCGGACGGCCGCGCGGTATCGATGCGGTCAGCGCCACCATCCAGGCCCGCTCGGTTTTAGGCGAGTGGTCACAGAATGCTGCAGCGGGTGTCACAAGCGATTGGGTACTGACCATGCCGACGCGGCCTTTCTATGTCGACCAGGCCGCCAATGCCTCAGCCGCCATCGCACTTGATCCAGTCGTCGGCAATGCTCAGGGCCGCAGCGCCAGCTGTATTACCCAGGACTATGACAATGACGGGAGCTGGGATGTGGATTTTGACGGCAATGGCGTCAGCGACTGCGAAGCTGCGCCCTACCCACCTTTCGATCAGGCGCAATTAAACGGCAGTCCGCAATGCGCCACCACAACGCTCAGCGTCCTGGCTGATCGCAGTGGTGAAGACCTGGTTGCCAACCCCCCGGGCAGCGTAGACACAGGCCACCCCTTGCCGGCCTGGTCCGGCGAGCTGAACTTTTGCGCAACAGCCAACACCGTCGCGTTCAATGGCTACACCGCCTTCAATGATGACGCCATGTGGGTCGACACCTCAGGTTTCAGCGGCAACGTGAACGCAGGCTGGATGGAAATTGACCTGAGCAACGGTGGCCAGCGCAACCAGACCTTCGCCGGCACCATACCCGGATTGCCCATGATCGGTTTCAACGTCAAGCACCGGGTGATCGACGGCCTGGCCGCGACCAACTACAGCAGCTCGGTGCCGCTGTACTTCGAACGCTAGTCAAAACTGCGCCCGCACCGGGCGCAGCAACAACCGCGGTCAATGCCCAGCAGCCCAACTACAGAAAATTGAGGTAATAGCTGATTGCGCTGCTGTGGCGATTGCGCACCCGCCAGCCGCCCAGAGTACTGTGAGAAAAGCGCCAGTATTCCTGCTGCGTGGCCTGCTCCGGCAGGCTGTAACGCACCTTCACGATGACCTTGTCTGAGCTACCCAGCGACAGCAGTGGTTTACTGACGCTGGCCGACATCACCATGATCGCATTGCTATCGGCCAGCTCAACCAGGCGCTGCATATCCTGCTCACTGCGCGCGCCTTCCTGGGACGCCATGGCTTTGCCAAGATTGTTTCCCAGATCATTGGCCAGCTCGGCCTTGATGGCCTGATGCAAACGAGGATCGTCGCTGTTGCCTATGGTCAGCAGACGCACGCCTATCACCACCACGGCAATCGCCACCGCTGCCCAGCCCTGTATTTTCGTCTCCACCGCAAACTCCCCCAGTTCCGGAGACCGAACGATAGCAGACGCCTAACTTGCGGCCTGCGGCGCTCCAGCCGGCTGCTGCGCCCGGCGCAGAAAAAGCTCCACAGCGATAAAGGCACACGGCACCACCGCCGCTGCCAGCAGGCCCAGCCAGGTGAGCAATGACCAGCCACGCTGATTGGCCACCAGCAAAGAGGCGGCCAGATAGAGCATGAACAG
>JBFKEC010000243.1:0-5235 GCA_041619315.1 Oceanococcus sp.
GTCTGCCCTCGACCAGCCCGGCCAATGCCGCCTGGTCGCTGGAACGGTTGATCGCAGCCTGGTCGGTGGTGCAGACGCCCTGATCAGGCTGACTGTCGCAGATTGCGGACAGAGCCCCCACGCACACAAAGTCGCGCCCCACAGCGCCCTGGGCGCGCAACGCCGAGCCCGTTGTCGCCAGTTAGCCACAGTTTTTTGCAGTTGCCACTGCCCAATCCAGAGGCAGTCCAGCAGGAAAAGCACAAAACACTAATTTATAAGTGTTTTTTCAAATCTGGCCCGGTTCCTGCGCCTACCCTTGCGACTTCCAAACACAGGAGCCAATGATGAACAACAAGCTGACTTGTCTGGCCACAGCCGTGGCACTGAGCGGCACGCCTTTGGCTGTAATGGCGGCCACCCCGGAAGCCTATGTCGGCGGCAACCTGGGGTATTACCGCTTTGAACAGGAAGATTTTCCGGGTTCCAGCGATGAATTCGAGGATGACCGAGGCAGCTGGAAAGCCTATGCCGGCGTACGTCCCAATGACGTGATCGGATTTGAAGCCGGGTATGTGGATTTCGGCGAGGTCAATCACCAGGGTGCCCGTTTCGATTCCGACGGTTTGCAACTGGCCATGACCGCAGGCATTCCGTTCACCCCTAACTTCTCGATCTACGGCAAGCTGGGCCAGCTGTTCTGGGATCGCGAAACGCGCTCGAGCGCATTCACCGGCAACAGCCGTGATGGCGATGACACCTTCTACGGTGTCGGCTCGCGCATTGGGCTGGCCTCGAATCTCGACCTGCGCCTGGAATACGAGCGCTACGAAATTGACCGTGCTGACGTCGACATGGCGTCACTGGGCCTCAACCTGATGTTCTGAGCCCCTCTGCGCCCATGTCCCAGGCCTGATCCCCGCAGGCCCTCCCCCTCTGGGCGCAGACCCGCCGGCTCCGGTGTCCCCACCGGAGCCGGTTTTTTATGGCCGCAACGCTACAGCAGCTTTTTCATGGCGCGTTCGAGGCCGTTTAAGGTCATCGGAAACATGCGTTCCTCGACCAGCTCGCGCGCGACCTGAATGGAAGGGTGATACTCCCAATGCTGCTCGGGTTCAGGATTGAGCCAGATCACCTTGTTGAAATGCGAGGTGATGCGCTGCATCCAGGTCGAACCGGCTTCTTCATTCCAGTGCTCGACACTGCCGCCCGGATAGCTGATCTCGTACGGGCTCATGGTCGCATCGCCAACGAAAATCACCTTGTAGTCCTCGCCAAAGCGATGAATCAGATCCCAGGTTGACGTTTTCTCGTTGTGCCGGCGGTAGTTGTCCTTCCACACGCTCTCGTAGATGAAATTGTGGAAGTAGAAATATTCCATGTGCTTGAATTCGGAACTTGCAGCCGAGAACAGTTCCTCGCACACCTTGACGTGCGGATCCATGGACCCACCCACATCGAAGAACAGCAGCACCTTCACCGCGTTGTGGCGCTCCGGCACCATCTTGATGTCGAGATAGCCGGCATTGCGCGCGGTGGAACGTATGGTGTCGTCGAGATCGAGGACTTCTTCAGCCCCGGTGCGGGCAAACTTGCGCAGACGGCGCAGGGCAATCTTGATATTGCGCGTGCCCAGTTCCAGGGAATCGTCGAGATTGGCGTATTCACGCTTGTCCCAGACCTTGACTGCACTGCGGTTGCCGCCCTTGCCGCCAACCCGGATGCCCTCGGGGTTGAAGCCACCGTTACCAAACGGCGAGGTGCCGCCGGTGCCGATCCATTTGTTGCCGCCTTCGTGGCGTTCCTTCTGCTCTTCCAGGCGTTTCTTGAACTCCTCCATGAGCTTGTCCAGTCCGCCCAGCGCCTGAATCTTCTTGAGCTCTTCCTCGGACAGGTTGAGCTGCTTCATCTGCTCCAGCCACTGCTCGGGAATGGCCGCATTGAGCAGATCACCCATGACATCTTCCACACCCTGGAAGTACGCACCAAACACCCGATCGAACTTGTCGAACTTGGTTTCGTCCTTGACCAGGGTGGCCCGCGCCAGGTAGTAAAACTCGTCAATCGAGCAAAACGCGACGCGCGCCTGCAGGGCTTCCAGCAGGGTCAGATATTCGGTGACGCTGGGCTTGAGCTCAGCCTCACGCAGGGCGTAGAAGAAGTTACTAAGCATTGCGCCGATTGAGGAAGATCAGGCGTTCGAACATATGCACATCCTGCTCGTTCTTGATCAGGGCGCCATACAGCGGTGGCAGGGACTTCTTGTCGTCCTTGTCACGCAGTGCTTCGGGCGGAATGTCTTCGGCCAGCAGCAGCTTGAGCCAGTCGAGCAGTTCCGAGGTCGACGGCTTTTTCTTCAGGCCCTGAATCTCGCGCAGGCCAAAGAACACGTCCATGGCTTCCTTGAGCAGATTTTTCTTGATGTCGGGGAAATGCACCGCCACGATCTGCTCCATCGTTTCCTTGTCGGGGAAACTTATGTAGTGGAAGAAGCAGCGACGCAGGAACGCATCCGGCAACTCTTTTTCATTGTTCGAGGTGATGATGATCAGCGGACGCTGCTTGGCCCGGATCGTTTTCTGCGTCTCGTAGACATAGAACTCCATGCGGTCGAGTTCACGCAGCAAATCGTTAGGGAATTCGATGTCGGCCTTGTCGATCTCGTCGATCAGTAGAATCGGCTGCTCGCCCTGCTCGAAGCATTCCCACAGCTTGCCCTTGACGATGTAGTTGCTGATGTCACCAACCCGGCCATCGCCCAGCTGAGAGTCACGCAGGCGCGACACCGCATCGTATTCGTACAAGCCCTGCTGGGCCTTGGTCGTCGATTTGATATGCCATTCAAAGAACGGCTTGCCCATGGCCCGGGCAACCTCTTCGGCCAGCATGGTTTTGCCGGTGCCCGGCTCGCCCTTGATCAGCAGCGGCCGTTCCAGCGTCATGGCGGCATTGACGGCCAGTTTCAGGTCGTCGGTGGCGACGTATCGTTCAGTGCCTTCAAATTTCATGAGATGTTCTGCGATTCAGTGAATGAAATGATTGTACATGCCCGCCTGAAACTCAGGTCCGGCGCAGTTTGAGCCAGCCATCCAGACGCAACAGCACGGTTGGCAGGAACAGCAGATCGTAGATCAGCGCGATCGAGATGGTCAGGGCGGTGAGCAGGCCGGTGATTTCGTTGACCACGAAATCCGACAAGCCGAGGATCGAAAAGCCCAGCACCAGTATGGTTGTGGTCACCAGCAAAGCCGTACCCACCGTGCCATAGGCATAGCGCACCGCATCCTCGGCCGAATCGCCGTGATCCTGACGGGCACGCAGATATTTGGACAGAAAATGCACGGTGTCATCAACCACGATACCCAGCGAGATACTGAAGATCGCGGCCACGGCCAGATTGACCTCCTGCACCAGCAGGCCCCACAAACCGAATGCGATGAGTGACGGGAAGGCGTTTGGAATCAGGCTGACCAGACCCAGCCGCCACGAGCGCAGGGCGATCATCAATGTCAGCGAGATACTGATCAGCGCGACCAGCGAACCGCTGAGCATGCTGCGGATATTGTTCTGGCCAATGTGCGCGAACATCACGGTCACGCCTGAGCCGGGCGCGGCCATGTCCGGTGCATGAGCCTCAAGCCAGGCCTGGGCCTGCTGTTCGAACTCGACAATGCGGTCGGCTTTGACCTTACGCAGGGTGACCGCCAATCGGGTCGCCGATTTGTCGAAATTGAGCTGATTGCTCAGGTCCAGACCAAACGGCAGGGAAAATTCGTAGAGCAGCAGATACTGCGCGGCAAGCTCCGGATCATCAGGAATGCGATACCAACTTTGATCACCTCCATGCATATCGCGGTTGAGGCGCTTCATCACATCGCTGAAAGCATTGACGTGGATCACGTCTGGCTGATCCAGCGCCCAGCGACTGAACGCATCCAACTGGTTGAGATATGCCGGATCGGTCACCCCGCCGGATTCGCCAGCCGGCAGGGAGAAGGCGATGGTGTCAAAGCCGCTCAGGCGTTGCTCCAGGAACTCAGCCGCATCGCGAATCGGCACGCCGGGATCGAAATACTGATAGGTGCTGTCGCTGAGCTGATTGCGTGGCGCCCAGGCCATCGTCAATACCGCGACCACCAGCCCACCCCAGAACAGGACACCGCGGTGCGCCAGCACCCAATCGCCCAGACGATTGGCCAGTGACGGCCGACTTTGTGCCCCTGCCTTCACCCGCATACCGCCCATCAGCAGGGGTAGCAGGAACAGCGACAGCAGCCAGGCAAACATCACCCCGATGGCGACAAAAGTGCCAAGTTCGCGAAACGGCGGCGAATCACTGAAATTCAGACACAGAAAGCCGATGGCGGTGGTCAGGCTGGTCAGGAACACCGGCTGCATGTTGATTTCCAGCGCGCGCAGCCGCGCTGCGGCCACATCCAGGCCTTGGCGCTGCAATTGCAAATGACTGACCAGAATGTGGATGGCATCGCACACGCACAAGGTCATGATGATGACCGGCGAGGACACGTTGATCTGATTGAGGGCAAAGCCCAGCCAACCCACCGTGCCCAGCGTGGCCGGCAAGGTGGTGACGATGACCAGCAGCACAGCGAAGGTGGCCAGCAACGAGCGCAGCAGCAGGGCCGAGACCACGATCATCACCGCGAACATCGCCGGCACCAGGGTCTGCATGTCACGCACGGTCGAATCATTAAAGGCCTGATCGATCGCCGGCACGCCCATCAGATGGACTTCAAAATCCGGATGGCGGGCAACGAACTCATCGCGCAGCGCCCGCGCATCGGCCATGATCGAGGCCGTGGCCTGGCCACGCTCCAGACTGCTGCCACTGGGCATTTCCAGGCGCGCATTGACCACACTGGCGCGTCCATCAGCGGCGATCACCGCGTTGACCAGAGTGACTTCATTCAAGGCCACCGCTTTGCGCCGGGCAATCTCATCCGCTGACAGCGCCAGCGGGTCCTCGAACAGGGCATACACCTGCAAATCGTCGCCCTGGGCATCGGTGTGCTGGAAGTTGGTGACCGAATCCACCCGTATGACCCGCTGAAAGGTCCACATCTGCTCGGTCAGTTCGGCGATGGCCTGCAAGCGCGAAGGAGTGAACAGATCCCCCTCATCCACCCCGATCAGAAACGAAATGCTGTCGCTGCTGGTGTAGGCATCCTCCATCGCCTCATGGGCGACCAGATGCGCATCATCGTCGCTGAAGAACACCTTGTAGTCGTTCTCGAA
>JBFKEC010000244.1:0-5222 GCA_041619315.1 Oceanococcus sp.
TCTGACAGTCCGCGCCAGAACATGCCGAGCCCCGTCCCGACCACCCGCCTTGAAGCATCAGCCGCTGACAACTGAGTAGACCACCATGGCAGCAGCCCACCACACCATCGTCACCGACCCGCACTGGCTGGTCGGCAAACTGACCCTAGACTCGATCCCGTATCACGACCCGATTCTGGTCACCACCTTCGCCGTCGTGCTGATCGGCTCGCTCGGCATCATTGGTTCGGTCTTCTACTTCGGCAAGGTCAAGTACCTGTGGGATGAATGGCTGACCTCGGTCGACCACAAGAAGATCGGCATCATGTACATCATCACCGCGATGATCATGCTGCTGCGTGGCTTCTCCGATGCTTTGCTGATGCGCTCGCAACAGGCCATAGCCGTAGCCGCCGAATCCGGCGCCGGTTATCTGCCGCCCGAGCATTACGACCAGATCTTCACCGCCCACGGCGTGATCATGATCTTCTTCGTGGCCATGCCGCTGATTGTCGGCCTGATGAACATTGTGGTGCCACTGCAGATCGGCGCACGCGACGTCGCGTTTCCGTTCCTCAACTCCTTGAGCTTCTGGCTGTTCGTGGTTGGCGCCCTGCTGCTGAATCTGTCTCTGTTCATCGGAGAATTCGCAGCCACCGGCTGGCTCGCCTACCCGCCCCTGTCGGGAATTGAATACAGCCCGTGGGTGGGGGTCGATTACTGGCTATGGGCCTTGCAGATATCCGGGATAGGCACGTTATTAACCGGGGTCAACTTCGTGGTCACCATTCTGCGCATGCGCGCGCCGGGCATGAAATTGATGCAAATGCCGGTGTTCACCTGGACCTCGCTGTGCGCCAATGTGCTGATCGTCGCGGCCTTCCCGATTCTGACCGTGTGCGTCACCCTGCTGACTCTGGACCGTTACGTCGGCACCCATTTCTTCACCGGCGATATGGGCGGCAACCAGATGATGTACGTCAACCTCATCTGGGCCTGGGGCCATCCTGAGGTGTACATCCTGATCCTTCCGGCCTTCGGCATCTTCTCCGAAGTCACCGCGACGTTCTCGCGCAAGCGCCTGTTTGGCTATACCTCGCTGGTGTGGGCGACGGCCTGCATCATGCTGCTCAGCTTCGTGGTCTGGCTGCATCACTTCTTCACCATGGGTGCCGGCGCCAACGTCAATGCGTTCTTCGGCATCGCCACCATGATCATCTCGATACCGACAGGGGTAAAACTGTTCAACTGGCTGTTCACCATGTATCGGGGCCAGGTGGAATACTCCTCGCCCATGTGGTGGACGGTGGCGTTCTTCCTGACCTTTGCCATCGGTGGCATGACCGGCGTGATGCTGGCCATTCCGGCAGCCAACTTCGTGCTGCATAACAGCCTGTTCCTGATCGCCCATTTCCATAACGTGATCATCGGTGGCGCGCTGTTCGGCTACTTTGCCGGGATCACCTACTGGTTCCCCAAGGCAACCGGCTTCAAGCTCGACGAAACGCTGGGCAAATGGGCCTGCGGGTTGTGGACGGTGGGCTTTTTCCTCGCCTTCATGCCGCTGTACGTGCTCGGCTTCATGGGCATGACGCGGCGCCTCAACTACTACGACAATCCGGCCTGGAATTTCTGGCTGCTGGTCGCCGCAGTCGGGGCACTGGTGGTGCTGGCCGGCATCCTGGTTCAGCTCTATCAGATCTTTGCCAGCATCCGTGATCAGAGCAAGAACCGCGACCACACGGGCGATCCCTGGGGTGGGCGCACCCTGGAATGGGCCACCTCGTCGCCGCCGCCGTTCTACAACTTCGCGCATCTGCCGCAGGTCCGTGACCGTGATCACTGGCACGACATGAAAGCCCATGATCTGGCCTACAAGCAGCCCGAAAGCTATCAACGCATCCATATGCCCAAGAACAGCTGGGCCGGTCCGGTCATGGGCGGTTTCTTCCTGATGCTCGGCTTTGCCATGGTCTGGCACATCTGGTGGATGGCGGGGCTTGGCTTCGCCGGCGTGATCGGCTCATGGATTGCGTACGCCTGCTCGCGCAACAAGGACTACTACGTGGAAGTTGAGGAGATCGAAGCGATCGAAAACGAACGCTATCGCCAACTCGAGCAGCCGCATACCACCACCCTGTCGGCTGATCAGGCCGTCACCATTTCCGTCTAAGGGAGGACAGGCTTATGAACACCGCCCTGCCCGCACCACCGCCCGGATACACCGGCTATATCCGCGAAGAGCATCATCACGATTACGCCGGTGACACTGTCTTCGGCTTCTGGATTTACATCCTGTCGGACTGCGTGCTGTTCGCCACCCTGTTCGCCGTGTTCGCAGTCCTGCAAAACAACTTTGCCGGCAGCATCGAAGCCAGCGAACTGTTTGACCTGAGTTACGTCGCCGGCGAAACCGCCCTGCTGCTGCTGTCCAGCTTCACCTTCGGCATGGCCATGCTCTGCGCCAACAAGGGCAGCATGAAAGCCCTGCTCGGCTGGCTGGCCGTGACCTGGTTGCTGGGTGCCGGCTTTCTGTACATGGAAGTCAACGAGTTCGTGCACTTCACCCACGAAGGTGCGGCGGCCTGGGCATCGGGCGCATGGTCGGCGTTTTACGGCCTGATCGGCACCCACGGCCTGCATGTGTTTGCCGGCATGGTGTGGATGCTCGTGCTGGTCGGGCTACTGCTGCGTGACGGCATCAGCTCCGAAAACCGCACCCGTCTGATGTGCCTGTCCCTGTTCTGGCATTTCCTCGACATCATCTGGATTTGTGTTTTCAGCTTTGTCTTCTTGATGGGAGCCATCTGATGAGCCATACCCAACAACACGCTGGCGGTGCCGCCCATGGCAGCGTCAAGGAGTACATCATCGGCCTGCTCCTGTCGGTGGTGTTGACTGCGATCCCCTTCGGCGTGGTCATGAGCGGCGCTGCCGGCGAGGTTGTGAGCATCACCCTGATTCTGCTCTGTGCAGTGGCCCAGGTGATGGTCCAACTGGTGTTCTTCCTGCACATGAACGCGTCTTCAGAGCAGGCCTGGAACAGCATCAGTGCGCTGTTCTCACTGGTCCTGGTGGCCATCCTGATCGTCGGTTCGATCTGGATCATGAACCACCTCAATCACAACATGCTGATGGGCCACTGATGAACGCACAGACCTGGCATAGCGACTCAGTACGCTCGCCACTGGGCGCCCGCGTATGGCTGGCGATCAGTGCGCTGCTCAGTGTGGTCATCATCAGCCTTCTGGTCAGCGCCCTGATTGCCGGGCGTGGCGCTCCGATTGGTGGCTTCGGCGACGAAAACGGCAAACTCGGCGGTGATTTCACCCTGACCAGCATTGATGGCCCGGTCTCGCTGGCCGACTACCGCGGCAAGGTGGTGGTGGTTTACTTCGGTTTTCTCAACTGCGAGGAAGTCTGCCTGAACTCCATGCGGGTGCTGCAGAATTCCATGCTGCGCTTGAATCCGAGCGAGCAGGATCAGGTGCGCATCATGCTGATCAGCATCGACCCGGCCCGCGACACACCCGAAGCGCTGGCCCGTTTTGCCCACAGCTATCACGACAACATCATCGGCCTGAGCGGCAGCCAGCGCCAGATCGACAAGGTCTCCCGCCTGTATGGTGCGCACTACAAGATCACCGATGAAGATCGTAACGACCCCAGCTATTTCTTCCGCCATTCGTCACGCTATTACGTCATCGACCAGAATGGTGAATTGATCGACGCCATGCGTCACAGCACCACCCCCAATGAACTCACGACCCGTGTGCGCCAACTGCTTACAGCACCGGTCACCGCTGCCGTGGAATCCGATTCATGATCAAAGCCACCCGCACCACTGTCCTGTTCTCCGGTATCTGTGCCCTGATCCTCAGCATGGGCCTGGCGCGCTATTCCTTTACACCGATGATTCCCAGCATGCAGGCTGAGCTTGGCCTGAGTGAAAGCCTTGCCGGCTGGCTCGCGGGCTGGAATTACATGGGCTACCTCACCGGACTGTTCATTGTCTGGCTGGTGTCCGATCTGCGCGCCAAGGATTTCTTCTATCGCTACGGTCTGGTCGTAGCCGTCGTCGCCACCGCCATGATGGCGGTGCACGATGATCGCCTGGTCTGGTATGTCAGCCGCTTTTTTGCCGGCATCGCCTCAGCCGCCGGTTTCATGCTGGGCACCGGCCTGATCCTCAACTGGCTGCACCACAACGCGCATAAAAGCGAACTGGGCCTGCATTTCTCCGGCATTGGGCTGGGCATTATCGCCAGCGCCGTGGTGGTCGATGCCACCAGTGCGGGTGGCCTGATCGATCTCAACTGGCGCTTTCAGTGGCTTGCGCTCGCAGGCGTGGGCGCGCTGCTGGCGGTGCTGGCTACCGCCCTGCTGCCCATGCCCAAGGCCGAGGAAATCGAGATGTCACGCGACGCCGACATCGGCCAGGGCATCACCGAACTGCCGCCACTGCGCTGGGTCTGGCTGATGCAGGCGGCCTACTTTTGCGCCGGATTCAGCAACACCCTGAATGTGACCTTCACCTCGCTGATCACCGAGTTGCAGCCGCTGGACGGCTGGGGTGCCAAGATGTGGATGCTGGTCGGCATTGCGGCCACGCCGGCGCCGTTCATCTGGGACCGCATTGCCCGCCGCATCGGTCGCATGGATGCCCTTCGTGCCGCCTTTGTGCTCAACATCGCCGGCAACCTGTGTCTGGCCTTGACCTTCTCACTCGCAACGACTGCACTGGCCGCCATGCTGTTCGGCTTCACCTTCATGGGTATCGTGTCACTGACCCTGTCCACGGTCGGGCGCGCATTCGGCAACAAGGCCACCCAGATCATGGCTCGCATGACGCTGGGTTACTGTGTCGCGCAGATCCTGTCACCGATTCTGGGCGGCATCATTGCCGAATTCAGTGGCAGCTTCCGCCTGCCCCTGTATCTGGTCAGCGCCATCATGATTGCCGGACTGCTGTGTCTGATCGCCGCCAGCCGCGAGCATCAGGTTCGCCTGTAAGACCATGATCCGGCGCGCCTTCAGCCTGCTTGGACTGTGCCTGTTCTCGGCCCAGGCCATGGCTGCCGGGTATCAGATCACCGACTCCTTCGGCAAACACTGGTTTGAGGCGGTGCCCGAACGTGTGGTCGTGACCGACTGGACCGTGCTCGACAATCTGCTGCGCCTGGGCATCGTGCCGCTAGGCGCCCCCGAAACTGCGCTGTATCGCAAACTGCCCAACCAGCCAA
>JBFKEC010000245.1:0-5109 GCA_041619315.1 Oceanococcus sp.
ATTTTCGCCGGCAGCGCGCGCGCTGAAACCCTCCACGTTGCCGTCGCGTCGAATTTTGTCGCGGCCATGACGGACATCACCAAACTCTACGAACAGCGCTCTGGGCATCAGGTCCGGATCAGTCCCGGCGCCTCGGGCAAGCTGTATGCGCAGATTTTGAACGGCGCACCATTTCAGCTGTTCTTTTCGGCCGACCAGGAAAAGCCACGTGCGCTGGAGCAGCAGGGCATCGGCATTGCCGGCAGTCGCCACACCTATGCCCAGGGACGCCTAGTGCTGTGGGCGCTGCGGGATGATCTTGAGCTCAACCAAGGCACGGCCCTTGGCGGTCAAAACTGGCGACGCCTGGCCATGGCCAACCCGCGGCATGCCCCTTATGGCATTGCCGCAAGCGAAGTACTCAATCATCTCGGCGTTACCGAGAAAGTCCGGCGGCGCCTGGTACTGGGCGAAAACATTGCCCAGACCTATCAGTTCATTGCCAGTGGCAATGCCGACCTGGGCTTTATTGCGCTTTCACAAACACTGCAGGACGCACGCCCGCTGCGCGGCCAGCACTGGATCATACCGGCCGATTGGCATAACCCCATCCGCCAGGATGTGATCCTGATTGAAGAGACGCCAGCGGCGCGCGCCTTGCTTGCCTTCATAAAGACCGCACCTGCTGCCGCAATCTTGCAGCGCTATGGCTACCATAGCGCTGCTCTTAGGGACTGATAAAGCTGCTTTCGCCCTTGCCCAGGCTGACGTTGTCTTTGCGAGCGAAGAATGGCGACTGTGAATCGATCTCATAACCCAGGGTGCACACACTCGCACCACCGCCCTCACTGAACTGCAGACTGTTCCCGCACATATCAGTCCCGGGTTCCTCACAGGTAATACGCACTTGCGTGACAGAGTTGGCATTGAGCAGCGCGTTGTCCCACTTCAATTCGCGCGACCAGTTATTCGGGGTGATGCGAATTTCAGCTTTGTTGCCAGCAGCATCACGCACCACCTGACCCTGAGCATTGAGCAGCGCCAGGCTCGCCGTATCATCCTTGCAGCTGCCATAGTCGTTCAGAACTGAACGGCTAAAGGCGCCGCGATTGACGATCACAGAGCCGAGCTCAAACAACTGCTGCGGGGTTTGCAGCCAGACATCGAATTTGAGCATGTTGCGACCAGCGGGCAACAGCCTATCGGGAACATCGAATTCAATATCGGTTTCATTGCCAGCCGGCGACAAACGCAGCTCAGTGATTTCATGCTCACTGCCGCCGCCGAGTTCAACACTGGAAAGCCGGAGACTGGATGAACTCAGGTCAAAATATTCGAGCCGATAACCACTGATAAAGCCCAGCTGACCGACAGACCAGGTGTGATTGTCCAGCGGATCAGGCATCGGCGCAGCGCGGTACTCGATGTCTCCCGCAGGAATATGGATGCGGGCACCATCGGCATCCAGATAGATCAGATCAACATCAAGCCGTCCGGGCTTTAGCTGGTCTGCCTCCGGCAACAGCCCAAGCTCATGAACCACGCTGTGAACGTCGACAGTCACAGCACTGAAAAAAGGAAACTGTTCGTCATTGCCATTGGCATCTTTGACCCGGGCTATGGACTGTGCCGACAGCGGCACCTCAACCCGTTTTATCCCACCACCTACACGCGGCGAGCCACTGAAGCGCATAACGATCGGATGATAGGCCGGATCGTCCTGTCCATCTGTGTTGGAGCAGCCATCACTGTCACTGGCACTGATGCGCCCAAGGCAGCGACCGACCACCTGAATCTGACCACTCAGATCGCCGCTGGCATCGAACATGGCCGGCTGAATCAATGTTGGCTTGAGCATGAGTTCGGTTTCAAAGATCAGCAGCGTGGGGGTGGCGGCGATCTCGATCCAGCCTTCAGCCATGGAAAACCCTTCCATCAGTAAAGCGACAGGGCTGGCCTTGAGTCGGTTGAGCACACCCTTGAGGCCTTTCTCAGCCGCCTCCTTGGCTGCATCTTCAGCACCTTGTGCAGCCGCGGCGGCGAAGCATCCGGGTAGGCGCGCATCACTCAGCACGGCCTTCAGATCATTGGCAATGAACGGCAGCAGATTGCTGGCCAGTTTGGAAACATCCAGATTGCCATCGCTGCCCCTGGAATCATTGATCTTCTGATAGATATCCGCAGACTTGGTGACGAAGTCCAGCGCCGTGATACTGGCTGTGGCCAGGCACTGGGCGAGCACGCCGCTGTATTTGAAATCCTCGCCGGTGGCCAGCGACACAATCGGCAGAATCATCACATCGATGATGGAGCGTTTGCGCAGCATCTCGGAGACACTGCGCTCACGCGCATCGAGCGTCTCATTCAGACCATAACCGAAGCCTGCGGTAACAATCTCAACCTGACAATCGCTGGAATTGCACAACGTGCTGGAGCCGGCCTTGGGGAAGAAATGCGTCTGTTTGAAGCCGAAATAACCGGCATCGCCGAACAGCTCAAGATTGAAGAACCCTCCAGTGCCACCAAGAATATCCGGATTGAATATTCCGGCATTCACGCTAACGTGGTCGGACCATAGGCTGTTGGTGTCACTGCTACCGTGACGCACCGCAACGCTGGCGGGAACTTGATTGCGATTGACTACGCACAGGTCTCCGGAACTGACCCCGGCTGGCCGTCCAGCCGTGCGATTGCCACACAAATGGGCAACGGTACCCACATCGAAATGAGCAAAGCTGTCAGCAAACATCTTGTCAGCGTCGCCGTTGCGCTCACGACCATGCTGATAACGCAGTATGCGACGGTTTACATCATCATCAGACAACACCAACTCGGTACCCAGCAACAATTTTCCAGGCGCTTGCTGAGGTACAAAATCCAGCACAACACGGGCCAGTTCGTCAGCCAGTGTGATGTAGCCTGAATCCTCACCTTGCAGTGCTTGTCGCAGTACCGCCTGAGCGTTGCGCTGAGTTTCGCCGCTGATGGCTTGCTCAACAATGGCACGCTGCTGCAACCAGGGCAGATCGCGCATCGCCTCACGCACAATCGGATGGCCCATCGCCATGGCTTGCAACCAGGTGTTCAAATCCACCTGAACGCGATCCTGATCCGGCCACACCACGACCCGCACAACACCCGGAAGCTGCGCATCACCAACATGCGCAAAGCCCAGCAAGCTGGGCCCAAAGGCCATCACATCGCGTTCAAAGTCTTGCCCTGCCTCAACCTGCAGGAAGGCGCTCCCATCGTAGTAAGCCAGCGCATTCAAGGCCTCGCTGAGAGTGGCATCGAGACTGAAGGAAACGCGCCTCAGCCAGTTCAACGCTATCCCCTGCTGCAGGGCATCAGCTCCGGCCACGTGCAGCTCGGGATAGGCGCCACTGGCAGGCCAATCCAGTTGGTAGTGGCTGGCATCACCATGGCCGCCAAGCCTGTGCTGAGCATTCGAGAAGTTTGCGCGATTCAGGTTCAGCCCCTGCAATTTCAAGGGTTGACCGATACGCGCCAGACCCACCGCTTGCACCAGCGGCTCGCCACTTTCAATAAACCGCAGTGCGCGCCAGGACGTTATCCAATCACGCGTCATGATGGCCAGTGCATGTGGCCGTCCAACAATGTGCTGCGGATCCAGCAGGAACTTGTCCTGTGCAGGCAAGGCTATAACCTGATCTTGTTCTGCCCCACGCAGCACCAGCCAAGCGCTGTCGGAGAACGCGGCCAGTCCCGGCACATTCAGCTGCAATGGCTTGTCGGCATGTACAAAACCGTGCGACACCCCGTCGCCATAGGGCACGCCAAACGTGGCCAGATCAAAGGGCGCGGCAGCCGGCAGTGGCTCCGGTGCACGCTGTGGCAGCGGGTCGATGCGATCGATGAAGCCATCACCATCACTGTCCTGATCATCCTGAGTCACTGCCGCGCGCCCGGCATAGAAAGCCCCCACAGGCACCTGTGTAGCGTCTGTAGCATCGGTCGAGGCCGCAGGACCTGAATCGCTTTCTGAAGCACCACCGCATGCACCGAGCTGCAACGCGAGCATGATCAGCACCCCTCGCCCACTCGCACGATAGGAAAATCGACTCATGGCGCTTCCTCTATGGTGATTTCAATCGGCAAATCAGCACTCTGCCCCTGCACATCGGTAATCTTTGCGGCAAACGAGGTCACACCACTCAAGACCGCGTCATCCACATGACAAATTGGTGCGTGGTAGGGCGCCAATGGCTCTTCGCGCTGATATACAAAGCCACCCTGCAGAACCTCATAATCCCCATAGCAATCAAGGTCCATGGCGATATCCTCAACCACCACGTCACCCGGCCGTAGACGCATAAGGTGGCATCGATTGATAGCAGGGCGATACATCAAAATCCCGTGTTCATCCGATTTGAGCTGATGAGACATACCGTATGCCGAGCGCTCACTTTGGTAGATGGCGCGTGGTTTGACCGGCACTGCCGCAGTCAAGGCCTCAAGCAGATCGATTTCAAACAACAGGGCGGTATCGTCCTGCAGTCGCACATACCAGTACGCCTTGTCTGCGTATTGCACCACCGTGCCATTCCAGGCATTTGCGAGCGTCGTGCCAAAGGGCCCGGTGATCTCAACCGGCGCTTGCAGCCCGCCGGCCCAGTGGTAGAGACGCATGCCCGCGCTGGTGCGGGTACCCAGTAGCAGTCCGCCATAGGCGCTGTAACCCGTCGCATGCAGGTAGACCTGTGACCCTGTATCGGGCAAGTTCCCCACTCTGGCCACTTCATCGCGCGCATCAATACGCAGCAAGTCGAAGCTGTTGGTGGAGCCATGAATCGGTACCGGCACAAGCAGATCGTCGCCCAGGGCGTAGGCCTCAAATCCGGGGTAAGCCGTACCACTCGTCCAATAGTCAGCGATATCTGCGACCAATCTGACATCGCTATCCCGAGCACAGTACAAGCGAGATTCCTCGCCAAAGCACATTTCGCCAGGACGATAGACCACATTGCGAGCGTCACCGTAGTACGAGCCTGAACATGCCGCAGCACTGCTGCGAACAAAGCCGGTGTCCGCATCCACATGCGTCCACTGATAGGTCGTGGTGTCGCAGTAGTACAGATCACCCTGCTTTGCATGGACAATTACCGCCTC
>JBFKEC010000246.1:0-5106 GCA_041619315.1 Oceanococcus sp.
CAGGACATCGGCAATCGTGGTCACGCCTCGTCGTTGATTGAGCCTGAAGATGTTGCCCCCTTGCGAGCGCTGCAAGCGGCCATGGACGCCAAGCGTCAGGAGATCAAGAACGCCGCAAACGAGGTGCAGTCGTCCGAGCGCGCACTGGCTGGAGCGCGTACTGGTTTTGCCAGGATGGTTGAGGCCCGCAAGCCATTCTGGGGCATGGGGCCTGGGCGCGGGTATGCATTGGGTCTGAGCTACTCCGAAGCGAATAAGTACTGCGCAAAGTACGGTGCAAAGCTAGCCACCCGCCAGCAGTTAATCGCCGCAAGCGAGCATCGCAACTTCAGCATGTGTGCTGTGGGTTGGCTGGCTGGCCAGGAAGCTGGTTATGTGATGACAAAGACGCAATCCGGTTGCGGCCACGCCGGCTATAACTCCGGTGGAAAGCTCGCAGCGACCGAGCGGCGCGGCGCTTATTGTGTCGGCGGTCGGCTTCCGCCGAACACCGACGCCAACAACATAGACCATGTCCGGGTCACGGGCGCCATCACACTGCCGGAGAATGAAAGCAGCTACCTGTTTCTCAGCAACGGAACCTACAACCGCAGTGACAAGTCGCGGGATCAGGGATTCGACGCCAATTATCCGAAGCAGATGCCTGGCGGGTGGGAGGGGGTGGTCCAGCAAGACGGCAATCCCTTCAGGATTGATGCAGCATTGCCTTATCTGGGTGGTCTCAAGCGGTACATGTGGAGCGGTCCCCAGCTACTGGTGATAGGCAATACGAAACTTCTCGCAGGTGAGCCAGAGGTTTATGCGCATCGTCCTTGGGGAACGTGGGCCGCCCATCTGGATGCTGCCATTTACTATCCGCCGAATGAACACCACTATCTGTTCAAAGGCAAAGAATATGCGCGCTTTTCAAGCGCAAGTATGGATGCTGGCTATCCAAAGCCTTTGCCTGGCGGATGGCGGGGTATGCCGGCGGCATTTCAGTCCGGGATCGATGCGGCCACGTATCGCAAAGGCCATGTCTACATGATCAAAGGGAATCAGTACATCCGCTTTACGGGCACTCAGATGGATCCTGGGTATCCGAAGTACCTCAGCAGCTGGCCGCAGTAACGCGAGTACTCACCACAGCCAGGGCGCGTGTCCTGGTTGTGGTGCCATCATGCGCATGCCAGACAGAATGTTATAGATATGTTGGAATGCATCACCGTCTCGACCGCATTCGCAAAAGGGGCCTCGCATGACGACAAAAGCCATTGAAACCGTGGGCATGACGCGGCCCGCAGGGTGTCATCAACTCCAGCGATCTTGGTGTTTCAAGGGTTGGGTTACATGCCTGACGCTGGGCTTGAGTGTGGCCTTGCCCGGCTGTGGCAGCGCACAGAATTCAGCCTCCGAGAGTGCGGCACGCAATGCAAGTGCGCGTGCCTCAGCACTCACGGATGAATTTGCCGTGAGTGATTCGCTAGACAGCATCTTGAGTGGTGAATCCAGCCTGCGCATCGCAAGCGCTGCTGATGGGCGCTTTGTGGTTGTCTGGCTAGGCGTTGGCGATGCCCTTTTCGCACGGCTTTTTGCCCCTGATGGCAGCCCGCGAGGGCCTGCGTTTGAGGTTGCGGGTAGCGGTCAGGTGGGCGATGCACGGGTCGCCATGAACGCTGCCGGTAAATTCGTGATTGTGTGGCGAACGATTACGCCACTGCATTCCGGAGATGACGTGCTTTTTCAGCGTTTCGATGCTGATGGCGTGGCGCTGGGGCAAGCACAATCGGCGCTTGTTTCCAGCGGTTCTCTCAGCCTTCAAACGCCGGCGTCGCTCGCCCTGTTACAGGTTCAACTGTTAGAAGGTGCGTTGCACTTGGCGTTGGCCATGAATCCTGATGGGGATTTTGTGATTGGCTGGATGCGACACGCTGAGGCTGGACTTTGCTGCTCAGGCCAATTGGGCGCATTGCTTACGCTTTACAGCAGTTTTGTTGTGCGCCCCTATTTGGCCGATGGCACGCCGGTACGCTCGCCGGTTCTGGTGGCGCCCGGGCAGACCGCGCGTTTTCCATCGCTGGCGATGAATGGCGCCGGTGCGTTCGTCGCTGCGTGGCGACAGGACCCGAGTCCATTATCGGGCGGTGGCATTTATCGTCGTCATTACAATGCATCAGGCGTCGCGCTGGGCGCGGCGCAAAGTGTGTTGGATTCCGCTTTGGCCGTGCCCGACTTGGCCATGGATGCCAGCGGTAACTATGTTTTGCTCTGGAGTCGCGGTGTGGACTCCAATCGCGAAATGTGGGCTCAACGTTTTAATCCAGACGGCAGCGAGCAGGACCAACCCATATCGCTGATCAACGGCGTTGAATTCGACGGCCAGTCTTTTGAAGCACCCGCGCTGGCCATGGCGGCCGATGGGGAATTCGCAGTGACCTGGGCTCAGAGGCAGTTCACGGACGATGATCAGCTTGTTTACGAGCTGAAATTGGCATGTTTTGATGAGGGTGGAAGCGCGCAGCAGCCCCATTTGGTGATCAATCAGCAACCGTTGACCGATCGCTTAGCCACCAATTTTCCGCCGCCACCGACATTGCCCACTCTGACATACGATGGCTATGGTGATCTCACGCTGGCCTGGCAGCGCAATTTGAATCAAACCAGTGAGATACGTGGGCGACGTATCGCAGCATGCCACTAACGAGCATCCAAGCCGCTTGATTGTCGCCGGCTAAGCTGCATTCGGTGTGAGAGTGCCATAATCCGTGCAATAGGGGCGGGCCGCAAGCCAGTAATGGTCAGGCCGGCGGCTCACTTCGCACAGGTGCTTGTTGCGCCTTTTTCCATTCGCTTGTCTTTGTTGCGGTGCTTGATTTCATGAAATCCCTTGCGGTTATTGTTTGTACCTGCGTGTTCCTGGTGGCATGTCAAAGTTCCGATTCGCAACCAATTGATGCGGAGCCGCCACTTGCCGCATTGAAAACAGAGCAGGTCATCGTGGCCCACCGCGGTGCATCCGGGCACGCGCCGGAAAATACCCTGGCGGCTTACGATCTGGCGGTGCAAATGGGGGCGGAATACATCGAGCAGGATGTGCTGCCGACGGCCGATGGCGTATTGGTGTGCATCCATGACAACACGCTGGATCGCACGGCGCGTGGGCCGGCGGAAAACTGTACCGGCAATGTCAGCGACAAGACCCTGGCCCAGCTCAAGACCTGTGACATGGGCTCGTGGTTCAACGAAGCCTATCCGGATCGTGCTCGTGACGAATACGTGGGCTTGCAGATCCCCACACTGGAAGAGGTTTTCCAGCGTTATTCCACAGATGCCAACTACTACATCGAAATCAAACCCAGTCTGAACCTGGCGGGAGGGGTTGAGCAGACCTTGCTGGATCTGATCAAACAGTATGGTCTGTATGACGGCATGGTCGAGCGGCATCAGGTGCTGGTGCAGTCGTTTGTGCCCACCTCGCTGCTCAACATGTTTGCGCTGGATCCACAGGTGCCGCTGGTCCAGCTGTCCTTGGGGGCAACGCTGCTGAGTTTGCCGGTGTTCTCCACCTACGCCATGGCGGTGGGTGCCACCGCGGACGAAACCAATGCCCAGCTGGTGGCGCAGGCGCACGCATTCGGTGTGGCGCTGCACGCCTACACAGCCAACTCACATGATGATCTTGAGCGTCTGGCCAGCCTGTGTGTGGATGGCATCTTCACCAATTACCCGGATCGCTACCGTGGCTTGCTGGAAACCGTTGACTACGGCTGTCCGGCGCCGCTGCGCTAGGTTTGTATCGGCGGATGAAAATTAGGTGGCAACTCTAAAGTTGCCCTGTGCGAGGCCGATAGCTGTGCTGAATAGGCGGAGCAAAGAGCATGATTTCCAGCGTGATCAGTAGTGGTGTACAAACCATGGCGGTGGCCGGTCAGTCGCTGCACTCGGCCAGTCATGCGGTTGCCAGCCAGGGTGCTGCAGACATCGAAAATCTGACCAAGGCACTGGTTGGCGCGCAGCAGGCGCAGAGCCAGACCGAAGTGGGGGCCAAGCTGATCGAGGCTGGCAACGAGATGCTCGGTAGCGTGATCGATACCTTCGCCTGAACCGGCCTTATCAAGGCCTTGGAATTCAATCCGGCACGCCATTGCGATCCAGTATCACCGGGCCGGCACCTTCCGCCGCCAGTTGATCGTCTGCGTTATACAGCGGACAGTTTTTCATCGACAGGCAGCCGCAACCGATACAGCCGGTGAGCGAGTCGCGCAGTCGTTGCAGGTAGGCAATGCGCGCATCCAGCGCGCCTTGCCAGCGGGCTGATAGCGTTTCCCAGTCTCCCTGGGTCGGGGTTCTGTTGTTGGGCAGGGATGCGAATGCCTGGTGGATTTCATCAAGGCTGATGCCAAGCTTCTGCGCCGCTTTAATCACGGCAACCCGGCGCAAGACATCGGCTGTATAGCGGCGCTGGTTGCCGGCGTTGCGATAGCTGGAAATCAGACCTTTGGTTTCGTAAAAATGCAGCGTGCTGATGCGTACACCGCTGCGCTTGGCGACTTTGCCGACGCTCCAGTTATCCGAGGCCATGTGGGTTCCCGTGGCAGAAAGCGAGTTTGTGGAAAAAGTGCTTGATCTCAAGTTAGGTTGAGGTTTTAGCATGCTCCCCACAGTTGCACAAACCGCTACAAAAGGAGCTTTGCATGATTCAGATCGAACACATCAATCTTGTGATCAGTGACCTTGATCGGTCGCTGGATTTCTACCGCGCCGCCTTCCCGCACTGGCATATCCGCGCCAAGGGCGGCGGCCACTGGTATGGCAAGCCTCGCATCTGGGTGCACTTTGGCGATGACTACCAGTATCTCGCGTTGAATGAGTTCGGCGAGGGTGAGAACCGTGACCTGACCGGCCATCAGGTGGGTTTGGCTCATTTCGCTTTTGTGGTGAGTAACATCGACGCGGTGATCGAAAGGCTGCAGCGGGCCGGCTTTGCGATTTCCAACCCCGGCGCCGAGGAGCCACACCGGCGCAATGTCTATTTCATCGACCCAGATGGTTTCGAGGTGGAGTTTGTTGAGTACTTGAGTGATCTGCCGGCCGAGCGCAATCTGGCGCCAGACGAGGTTGTGGCCA
>JBFKEC010000247.1:0-5106 GCA_041619315.1 Oceanococcus sp.
GCCAATGCACAGCGTCAGGGCCTGGATGCCGACTACCATGTTGCTGACCTGTTTCAGCCTCAACAGGGCGCACCCTGGGTTCAGGCCGGTTTCGACAAGGTGCTGCTTGACCCGCCGCGCGCAGGAGCAGAAGAGATACTCCCGCTGGTGCTGAGTAAGAAACCGCAACGAATTGTCTATGTTTCCTGTCACCCGGCAAGCCTGGCGCGTGACGCCGGGATTATCGTGAACGGTGGTTATCGCTGCTCTTCAGCCGGTGTCATGGATATGTTCCCGCACACTGGCCATGTCGAGTCCATAGCCTTATTTGAAAGGCGCGCATGACCCGGCTGGCCATTGATATCGGGGCCCAGCGCTTGAGTGTGTTTAACCACGATGGCGCGCTTGAGGCGCAGTATCCGGTTTCAACTGCTTTGAATGGGGCGGGTGAACGCAATGGCAGTGGTTGCACGCCGCGGGGCCGTCATCGTGTTCGTGCGTGCATAGGCGCGGGAGCGCCGCGTGGCGCCGTGTTTGTCGGGCGCCGCTGGAGTGGTGAAATTTACACGCCGGAGTTGGGCAGGGCGCATCCCCAGCGCGACTGGATACTCAGCCGCATCCTCTGGTTGGGCGGATTGGAGCCCGGCATCAACCGCTATCAAACTGTCGACACGCAAGCGCGATATATCTACATACACGGCACACCCGATGAGCACTTGCTTGGCCAGCCGGTTTCCCACGGTTGCATTCGCATGGCCAACGATGACGTGATGGCGCTGTTTGCGCGCGTGACGTCCGGATGCATGGTCGATATCCATGAGTAATTTGCCACTGGGCCCGATCATGCTGGATCTTGCTGGGCAGGAACTGGCTGAGCATGAACGGCGCCAATTGCATGATCCTGCGGTTGGTGGGGTCATTCTGTTCACGCGCAATTATCAGAGCCCTCAGCAACTCGCCGCCCTGACCCGAAGCATTCGTATTGAACGTGCTGGATTATTGATCGCAGCAGACACAGAAGGCGGGCGGGTTCAGCGCTTTCGCCACGGCTTTGTCGAATTGCCACCCGCGGCCAGTCTGGGCCAGTTGTATGCTCAGGACGAAGAAACCGCATTGCAGGCCGCGCAGGCATTTGGCTGGATACTCGCTGCAGAACTGCGCGCGGTCGATGTGGATCTGGCATTCGCACCGGTGCTGGATATTTGCGGCGGGGTTTCGCAAATCATCGGTGATCGTGCCTTTGCCGCAGACCCGGCCAGCGTCATCGCATTAACGCACGCGTTTTGCATCGGCTTTGACAAGGCCGGTATGGCCTCGACTGCCAAGCACTTTCCCGGACACGGTTATGTTGTGCCCGATTCGCACGTGGAACTGCCACAAGACAGCCGCTCGCTGACAGAGCTTGAACAGTGCGATATCAAACCCTATACGGCCGCCATTGCGAGTGGGCTGGCGTCTGTGATGGTGGCCCATGTGCATTACACCGCCATTGACCCACTGCCAGCCAGCATCAGCGGCTGGTGGATTCAGGACATGCTGCGTCAACGCATGGGCTTTTCGGGTGCGGTATTCAGCGATGATTTGAGCATGGGTGGTCTTGCCGATTTCGGCGATGCGGTTCAGCGCACACGGTTGGCCATTGATGCCGGTTGCGACATGATTCCCATATGTAACCGGCCTGACGATGTTGCCGAGGTGCTTGCACGAGGAGGCTTTAAAGCCAATCCGGACAGCCAGACACGTCTTGAGGCACTGCGCCGACCGCAATCTTTTTCGACACTTGATGCATTGCATGAGAGTGAAGAATTCATCCGCAATTTCAGCGTACTACGCAACACACTGAAGGTTAAACATTGGTCATGATGCACGACATCATCGAGTTCTATCAGACCAGCCACTGGATTTACCGCGTTTTCACCGTGGTATTCATTGTTGTTCTGATCAATCTTGTGGTGCGCATTGTTCTGGCGCATTTGCATAAACGCGTGCGCGACAGCGAAACCATCTGGGATGACGCGCTGTACGATGCGATCAACCCGCCACTGCGCTTCCTGATCTGGATTATCGGCATCGGTATCGCAGCGGATCTGGTCGACCCACTGACTGACGACACCATATTTGCCTACATCGACCCGACACGCCGGGTGGCCGTTATCGCCACATTTGTGTGGTTTTTGGTCCGCCTGATCGAAAAGATCGAGTCCGCCGTTTTGGTTCGCGCCCAACTGCGCGGCCAAAACGTTGATCGCACGACCGTCGAAGCGATGGCCAAGCTGGTTCGATTGAGTGTCATCATCACTGGGGTGCTGGTGGTTCTGCAAACCCTGGGCTTCTCGATTTCCGGCGTGCTGGCGTTTGGCGGTATCGGCGGTATTGCGGTGGGCTTTGCGGCCAAAGACATGCTGGCCAATCTGTTCGGCGGGCTTACGGTATATATGGATCGGCCATTTTCGGTGGGTGACTGGATACGCTCACCCAATGTCGAAATCGAAGGCACAGTTGAAAATATCGGCTGGCGCAGCACCCGAATCCGACGCTTCGACAAACGACCAATCTATGTGCCGAATTCGCTGTTCACCAGCATCGTGGTTGAGAATCCGTCACGCATGACCAACCGGCGAATCAACGAAACCATTGGTATTCGCTACGCCGATGCATCGCGCATGAATGCCATCGTTGCCGATGTCCATGAATACCTGAAGAATCACGACGCGATCGATCAAAAGCAAACCATCATCGTGAATTTCAATGCGTATAACGCCAGCTCACTGGATTTCTTCATCTACTGTCTCACCAAGACCACGAACTGGATTGAATATCACCAGATCAAGCATGCGGTCCTGATTGACATTCACGACATCGTGACACGCCATGGTGCTGAGTTCGCTTTCCCGACCCGTACACTGCACATGATTCCGGAAAATGCTGAGGCGCCAGGCCATGAATGATTTTTTGCATCAGGCTGAAAACACGCTGGAACACTCAGACGTGTTGGTTGATGAGGCCACTGTCAACGCATGTTACGACCGCATGGCAAAGGCCATCCATGATGATTTGTATGATCGCGACCCGGTTATTCTGTGCGTGATGCTCGGTGGCCTGTATGTCACCGCTGAACTGACCAAACGGCTGAAGTTCCCGTTTGAGCTGGATTATCTGCAAGCCAGTCGTTATCGTGGCGAAACCCATGGCGGCGAACTGGTTTGGAAAGTGAGCCCCAGTGTGAGTCTTGAGGATCGCCATGTGCTGGTGGTTGACGACATCCTGGATGAGGGGCATACCCTGGCACACATACTTGAATGCCTGAAGCAGCAGGCCCCGGCGTCGATCTCGACGGCGGTTCTGGTCGAAAAGCAGCATGACCGGCGTAGCCCCAAGCAAAGCGCGGATTATGTTGGCGTGCGCCTGCCCGACCGATACCTGATTGGTTGCGGCATGGATTTTCGTAACTACTATCGACAGCTGCCGTACATTGCTGCCCTGAGGGCGCTGTAATGCTCGGGCTGATCGGGGGTACTGGCCTCAATCAACTCAAGGGCCTGGTGCTGCAAGAACAGCGCAAATTTACGACCCAGTACGGTGCGCCATCAGGTGCTTTGCAGCTGGGCATGCTGCATGACCAGCCGGTGGTGTTTTTGCCCCGTCACGGCAACGGTCATCGCATTCCACCTCATGCGATCAATTACCGTGCCAATCTCTATGCCTTAAAGCTCGCCGGAGTCACCCGCATCATCGGGGTGGCAGCCGTCGGTGGCATAGATGCGCACATGGCCCCCGGTGAGGTGGTCGTACCTGACGATCTCATCGATTACACCTGGGGGCGCCAGCACACCTACAGCATGGGGCCACAGGATGTGCTGCAGCACATTGAGTTCACCAAGCCTTACGACACGGGCTTACGCGAGGCCCTGTTGGCCAGCGCCACACGTCAGGGCATCAAGGTTTTGCCTGGTGGCGTGCACGGTGTGACCCAGGGGCCGCGGCTGGAGAGCGCAGCAGAGATACACCGCCTGCAGAAAGACGGCTGCGACATCGTCGGCATGACCGGAATGCCGGAAGCCGCGCTGGCACGAGAACTGGGTATTCCTTACGCGTGTCTGGCTGTGGTGGTTAACTGGGCTGCAGGCATGGGCGATGGCAACAATATCCATGCAGAAATCGAAAAATTCGTCGACATCGGCATGGGCAAGGCGATGGGCCTGATACAGGGTCTGAATCAGGCCTGAAGAATACGTCTCAAGGGTTGGCTGGCGCAGTTGCGCTGCCAATTTCACTCAGACGCACCAGCACCCCAATGCGCGGATGGTCAAAGTAGGCCAGTTTGCCGTTGCGCAGTCGGCGCTCGGCTTTGAGCCGATACTGCCCGACCTGGTCGCGATAGAACTCGCGTTGCCCATCTGGCGTCAGGTTCACGGCAAAGGCATCCGGCGCTACACGAAGATAGCTCAGGTCCATCGACAACATGGGGTGTATGTGGTGCTCAAACTGAACCCAGCCCGTCAAGGTTTCAGTTTCCACCGGAGGCGCAAGATCTGGTTGGCTGCGCCAGTATTCCATACTGCTCATGCTCACCGGGCGGGTGTCACGCGCAATCAGACGCAGGCGCTCACCCGCATGAATGCGTAGCGCCGGTGTCGAAGCCTTCTGGGCAATCCGCATGCTGTGTTCGGTGAGTACACGATAACGCCCACTACTGCTCAGCCGGCGTGCTGCCGCGTTCAGGCTGGAGTTGTCCAGATACTGCACGATCACGCCATGCGCCTGGGCAGACTGTTGGACTTGAATCGGGACATCACTCAGCGGCACTCCAGGATCGCTGTCGATAGCGACCATCTCGGGCCAGTTCAACGCCTGAAACGTACCGGTCTCAGCCGGATCGAAAGCGGCATTGACGTCCCGCTCAAAGACCAGAATGTCGAGTTGCCATTCGCTTGCCTGGGCAGTGGTACCGAACAGCAGAATTGGCAGGAAAATAAAGCGCGCTAAGGTCATCATGGGCATATTATTCAGCGTTCCGCCGGGCGAGTACAGCGGCGCTTGCTTGCGCTTGGGTTAACCGCCAGTCGGCCAGTGCTGTTCTGCGTCGGTAATCGAGCCACTGTTGTCGGCATCCCAGCGCCGTTGGCC
>JBFKEC010000248.1:0-5078 GCA_041619315.1 Oceanococcus sp.
CCTACCAGTTGGCTGTCACGCAAGGAAATCAGTTTGACCCCCTGGGTGTTGCGGCTGAGTACGGAAATTTCATGGACACGGGTACGCACCAGCTGACCGCTGTTGGCAATCAGCATGATTTCATCATCGGCACAGACCTGAACGGCACCAATCAACTCACCGGTCTTGTCACTCTTCTTGAGCGCCAACACACCCTGGGTGCCGCGTCCGCGCAGCGGATAGTCGTCAATCGGCGTGCGCTTGCCGTAACCGTTTTCGCTGACCGTGAGTATGTCCCAATTGTTGTTGATTATCAGGGCCATAACCTGATCGTCGCCGATCAGTCTGATACCACGCACGCCCAACGCGGTGCGGCCCATGGCGCGCACCTGATCCTCGCGGAAACGGACGACCTTGCCATGACGCGAGAACAACATGATGTCGCAATCGCCATCGGTGATGCCGACATTGACCAGCGCATCATCGGCGCGCAGGTCCAGGGCGATAAGCCCGACGCTACGCGGCCGTGAGAACTGCTCGAGCGGGACTTTCTTGACCGTACCGCGCCGCGTGGCCATGAAGATAAACTTGTCCGCCGGGTAATCCTTGACCGGCAGGATCGCACTGATGCGCTCGCCGCTCTCCAGCGGCAGCAGATTGACGATCGGACGCCCGCGCGCCTCGCGACTGCCACGCGGCAGACGATAGACCTTGATCCAATAGACCTTGCCCAGCGAGGAGAAGCACAGCAGCGTGTCATGGGTGTGGGTCACCCACAGACGATCAACGAAATCCTCGTCTTTGGTTTTGGCCGCGCTGCGCCCGACCCCACCACGCTTCTGAGCCTGATAGGCCTCCAGCGGTTGGGTCTTGACGTAGCCTTCGTGCGACAGGGTCACAACCATGTCTTCCGGCGTGATCAGATCTTCAACTTCAAGATCTTCCTGGGTCGCAACGATTTCGGTACGTCGAGCATCACCAAAGGCATCACGCGATTCGACCAATTCGTCACGGATGACTTCCAGCAGACGTTCGCGACTGCCAAGAATTTCGAGATAGCCGGCAATCTGCTCCAGCAAGGTGTTGAACTCTTCGCGCAACTTGTCCTGCTCAAGCCCGGTCAGGCGATGCAGGCGCAGTTCCAGAATGGCTTGAGCCTGGGCCTCACTGAGGTGATAGCCATCGTCTTTGAAGCCGTATTCCGGATGCTCTTCCGCCTCGGCACCGGCGCGCTCCAGCAAGGAACCCACCTCGCCTGGCGGCCACGCCCGTGCCATCAGGCCGATCTTGGCGTCTGCCGGTGACGGCGCCGCCTTGATTAGCGCAATGATGTCATCGATGTTGGCCAGCGCAATGGCCAGACCTTCGAGAATGTGGGCCCGCTCGCGCGCCTTGCGCAGCAAATAACGGGTCCGCCGGGTCACCACCTCACGGCGATGGCGCAGAAACGCTTCCAGCACCTGCTTGAGGTTCATCAAACGCGGCTGACCGCCGTCCAGCGCCACCATGTTGATGCCGAACACCGACTGCAACTGGGTCTGCTGGTACAGATTGTTGAGGATCACATCACTGTTTTCCCCACGGCGCAGTTCAATCACCACGCGATAGCCATCCTTGTCGGATTCATCGCGGATTTCGGTGATGCCCTCAATTTTCTTTTCTTTGACCAGCTCGGCGATGTGCTTGATCAGCTTGGCCTTGTTGACCTGGAATGGCAGTTCCGTGACGACAATCGCTTCACGGCCACGATCAAACTCTTCGAATTCGGCCCGAGCGCGCATGTAAATGCGGCCACGGCCCGTACGATAAGCCTGCAGGATGCCGGCCGCACCATTGATGATGCCCGAAGTCGGGAAATCCGGACCCGGCAAGCATTCCATCAGATCGTCGATATCCGCTTCGGGATTCTCGATCAGCAGCAAGCAGGCATCGATGACTTCGTTGAGATTGTGCGGCGGAATGTTGGTCGCCATACCGACCGCGATGCCGGTACTGCCGTTGATCAGCAGATTGGGCAAACGCGTGGGCATGACGGTCGGCTCAAATTCCGATTCATCATAGTTGGGGGTGAAATCGACCGTGTCCTTGTCGATGTCGGCAAGCAGCTCGTGGGCCAGCTTGGACATGCGCACTTCGGTGTAACGCATGGCCGCCGGCGAGTCACCGTCAATCGAGCCGAAGTTGCCCTGGCCATCGACCAGCATGTAGCGCAACGAGAAATCCTGGGCCATGCGCACGATCGTGTCGTACACCGCCGAGTCCCCATGCGGGTGATATTTACCGATCACGTCACCGACCACACGGGCCGATTTCTTGTACGGCTTGTTGTAATCGTTGCCCAGTTCGCGCATGGCGTGCAGCACACGGCGGTGGACAGGTTTCAGGCCGTCGCGCACATCCGGCAACGCGCGCCCCACTATCACGCTCATCGCGTAATCCAGGTAGGACTGCCGCATCTCGTCTTCGAGATTGATCGGCAACACTTCCTTGGCAAATTCGCTCATGCTCTACCTTGTCTGGCCATTCAGAAACGGCACTGCGGCGACCGCGATGCGGCCCTCTCCCCCGCTGCGCACAACAGGCTTGAAAAAAGAGCCAATTCTACCATGCGCCAGCGTCTGCGGCGCGACGCGCGCGGCAATTCGACAGCCCTGGCACAAGCACCAGCGGCGGATGGGTACAATGCGCGTGCATTTGTCACAGCCCTGTTGATGTCGCGACCCACTCCTGATCTGCTCATCAGTCCCCGTTGGCTGATTCCGGTCGTGCCCCATGGCACGGTGCTGGAAAACCACAGCCTGCTCATTGGCGGCGGACGCATCCTCGACATATTGCCGACCGGCGCACAGCACTTTGCCGATGTGCGCGAAGTCACCCTGCCCGGCCACGCATTGATCCCCGGCCTGATCAACATGCACACCCATGCAGCCATGAACTTGATGCGCGGGATCGCAGACGACCTGCCTCTGATGGAATGGCTGGAACAACACATCTGGCCGCTGGAAGGGCGTTTTGTCGATGCGCACTATTGCCGCGTCGGGGTCCGCCATGCGATTGCCGAAATGCTGCGCGGCGGCGTGACCTGCTTCAACGACATGTACTTCTTCCCCGAATCGACCGCGGCTGAAGCTGCTGCTGCCGGCATGCGCGCCCAGGTCGGCATGATGCTGATCGATGCCCCGACAAATTATGGCCAAGGCCCCGAGGACTACTTCAGCAAGGGCCTGGCCCTGCACGACACCTGGCACGGCGACAGCCTGATCAGCACCTGCTTTGCCCCGCATGCGCCGTATACGGTGGGCGATGACACGCTCAAGCGCTGCCGCGTGCTGGCCGACGAACTCGGCGTTGGCATACACATGCATGTGCATGAGACCGCCTTCGAAGTCGACAGCGCCGTCAGCACCACCGGCTTGCGTCCTATTCAGCGCCTTGATCAGCTTGGCCTGCTGAACAGCCGCCTGCTCGCGGTGCACATGACCCAGCTCAACCAGCAGGACATCGCCGCCGTGGCCGCAGCCGGCGCCCATGTACTGCACTGCCCGGAATCCAACCTAAAACTGGCCAGCGGTTTCTGCCCAACGGATGCGCTGGCCCAGGCAGGCGTTAACGTCGCCCTTGGCACTGACGGCGCAGCCAGCAACAACGACCTCGATGTGCTGGGCGAAATGCGCACAGCGGCGCTACTCGCCAAGGCCGTGGCTCAGCGTGCCGATGCCCTGCCCGCTGCCGATGCACTGGCCATGGCCACGATCAACGCGGCACGGGCACTCGGACGTGACGACATTGGCTCGCTGGAGCCGGGCAAATGGGCCGATCTGTGCGCCATCGATCTGTCCGGACTGGAGCAGCAACCGATGTACGATCCGATTTCGCAGATTGTTTATGCCTGTAATCGCAATCAGGTGACCCACACTTGGGTAGCTGGCCGCGCACTGATGCGCGAGCGCAAGCTGACCACCCTGGATACTGAAGAACTGGCGCAGCAGGTCGATGCATACCGCGCCAAGATTGCCGGAGCCGACCATGAGCACTAACCCCAGCACCGGCAACGCCGACCCCGCCGAACTCAAGCATTTTTCCGCCCTTGCCGAGCAATGGTGGGACACCCGCGGGCCGATGGGTCCGCTGCACGAAATCAATCCGCTGCGCCTGTCTTTCATACAGCGCTTCGAAACCCTGAACGGGCTAAACGTGCTGGACGTTGGCTGCGGCGGGGGCATTCTGAGCGAATCGCTAGCCCGCGCGGGCGCTCAAACCTGCGCCATTGACCTGGCCCACGAATCGATACAGGTCGCACGACAGCACGCCAGCGCGCAGAACATCGACGTTGAGTACATTGAAATCTCGGCCGAGGATCTGGCCGAACAACGCGCCGCCAAGTTCGATGTCATCACGTGCATGGAAATGCTCGAACACGTCCCCGACCCGCTGTCTATCGTTCAGGCCTGCAGCCGCCTGCTCAAACCCGCAGGGCGGCTGTACTTGTCGACGATCAATCGCAACCCCAAATCGTTTGCGCTGGCCATCGTCGGCGCCGAGCATGTACTCAACCTGATTCCCAAGGGCACCCACGAGTACGCCAAATTCATCAAACCCTCGGAACTGGCCAACTGGTGCCGCACCAGCGGCCTCGACATCGGCCCGACCGAGGGCATGAGCTACAACCCGCTGACCCGCACTCACCGCCTGAGTCGCGATGTTTCCGTCAATTACCTGATGCGCGCATACAAGCCCGCCTGAGACTGCACCCACGATGCCCAGCCCTTCTGTTCTTGCCGGACGCAAGATTCTCATCACCGGCGCCACCGGCGTGCTTGGCCGCGCACTGTCGCTCGAATTGGCCTGCAAGGGCGCCGAACTGATACTGCTTGCCCGACGTCGCGCCCGACTCGAAGAGCTTGACGATGCCATCGCCCAGGCCGGTGGCTGCAGCCCGACTCTGGTCGAACTGGATTTTCAGCGCGCTGATGCCATTCTCTACCAGGAACTGGCCGGCGCACTGGCTCAGGAATATTCCACCGACGGGCTCGATGGCCTGGTCCTGGCGTCCGGACTGCACACCGGACTGCATCCGCTGGAGCATCTGAACGTCAAGG
>JBFKEC010000249.1:0-5073 GCA_041619315.1 Oceanococcus sp.
CGTCGACTCCTCGGCCAGAAACTGTTCCAACCATTGATCCGGGGGCGGCAAATCTGCGCTTTCAGTGATCGGCAAATTCAGTGCCAGTTGGTTGGCATTCTGGTCGGACTGCGGCTGCCACTGTAGCCAAGCAACCACGGCCAGACCGATGAAGACCCAGGGCTCCAGACGCAACCAGCGCTTGATCAGCAACAAAGCGCACAAAGCTGCGATTGTCCAAAGCACGGGCACCGCCAGCCGGGCCGCCAGCTCCATCAGGTAGCCAAATTCAAACTGACTGAGCAGAGTGACCTGGCTCCACAATTCATCCGGCGCGGCAAGCCAGCTTTCACGGTACAGCAGCAGCACCGCTGCCGGCAGCGCGACCACATTGCGCAAACGCCGAATGGATCGATGTTGTGGCTGCCAGCAGACCCACAGCAATAGCAGAACATTGCCGGGCAACCACACATGCAATGTGCCATAGGCGAACAACGCCCACTTGCCGAGGAAGTAGGCGTTCCAGAATCCGAGGCGTAGGCGTGGATCTGGCTCAGACATGCGTCGCCTGCTTGTTTTCAAACCGCCGTGCGGTCAGACGGCGAAACACCAAAGCACCCAGATGCTTGTAGCCGCGCAGACCGACCTGAAACACTTCGAGCAGGCTGACCATTGGCCGGTCCTGGGCTTCATGCGCCGCCCAATCCAGCCACGACTGACTGCGCCCAAAGGTGTTCTGAATCAGCCGGGTTTCCTGCGCCGTGCTCAAGCCGTCAAAACTCAGCGCGATCTTTCCATCACGCAAACCAACAATCTGTGCGGGTATCCATTCACGCTCGGGCTCGACTGGAAAATCCAGTTGCAGCATCCCCACCAGCGGCCCTGAGGACGGACCTGCCAACTCGATACGCAAGCCTCTGCTGGAATAATCCAGCGTGTGGCCGCGCAACAATTCGCCATCCGGGCTGCGCAACATCACAGCCACACGCGCAAGAACACGCGGAGCCTTGCGCACCTGACTGGCTTCTTCCGCAACGCCCACGGCGGCGCCCAGCACCACCAGATTCGCACTCACCCACAGCAGGTTGAGCACGGTCGCACCCACTTCCGCTTCTGGCCAGATATAAACATGCCAGATGCCGAAGGCCACACCGGCAAGATTGGCGGCGATCAGAAACAGATATTGCAGCGTGATATGCCAGTCAAAATGGGTTTTTTCGACGCGCTCACCCTTGACCGTGACATTGAAAGAATCGCTGCCCAGCTTGAACAATGATCCGTAAGCCGCCATCGACAAACGCCAGGCTAACAGCGTTTCATACACCTCAGACCAAAAGGAATGGCGGAAACGTGATTGGATTCTGGCATTGGTGAGACTGGCAACCGCCAGATACGGCAGTGCATACACCACAATCAAAAGTGCTGGTGCTGAGAAGAGATTCCAGCCCATAAACAAGTAGGCCAGCGGCGCGGTCAGAAACACCAGGCGCGGCAAGCCGTGGAAGAAATGCAGCATCGCGCCGAGGTAGCACAACCGTTGCGCCAGACTCAGCCCGCGCCCGAGCAAGGGATTGTCGATTCGGAACACGCTGGCCATGCCGCGCGCCCAACGATGGCGCTGGCGGATATGTGCGGCCAGATTTTCGGTGGCAAGCCCGGCCGCCTGGGGCACTGCGATGTAACAGGAACTGTAGCCCTTGCGGTGCAGCCGCAAGGAGGTGTGCACATCTTCGGTCACCGTCTCGGTGGCAAAACCGCCAACATCTTCAAGCGCACTGCGCCGCAGCACCCCGCAAGAGCCGCAGAAGAAACTTGCGTTCCACAGATCGTTGCCCTTTTGAATCAGACCGTAAAACAGATGGCCCTCACTGGGTACCCGATGATAGGTGCCCAGATTGCGCTCAATCGGGTCGGGCGAGAAAAAGTGATGCGGCGTTTGCACCAGCGCGCAGTTCGGATCGGCCAGCAAATTGCCCATACACACGGTAAGAAAACTCTTGACCGGCACATGATCGCAATCCAGCACCAGTATGAATTCGCCGAACGTATTGGCCAATGCCGCGTTGAGGTTCCCGGCCTTGGCGTATTCACCATTGCGCCGGCCCTGATAGCCAATCGCCAGACTCTGCGCGAATTGGCGAAACTCGGTTCGATCCCCGTCATCCAGCAGGTGCACGTGCAGCTTGTCGTGTGGCCAGTCCATGCCCCGTGCGGCAAGCACTGTGGGTTTAACGATATCCATCGGCTCGCAGTAGGTCGGGATGAACACATCCACATGCGGCCACAAATCTCGATCTTGCGGCAGCTCAACCCGTTCGCGCTTGAGCGGATAGGCCGTCTGCACGAAGCCCAACATCAGGATGATCCAGGCATACATCTCTGCCGCCAGCAGCGCCCAGGCCAGCAGCATTTCCAGGCCCGGCACCATATCCAGCGTGTGGGTTACCCGCCAGAACAGATAGCGCCCCGAGGCCACCAGTGTCAGGCTGATCAGCAACAGATTGGCGACGCTGCCTCGCAGCACACGCACCAGCATTGCGGCCAGCCATAACGCACCGCCTACAGCAGCCTGTTGCCACAATTCCAGAGGCACCGTGACCGCCACCGCATAGAGCGGCAAGGCCAACCACAATAACCAGGGTGACACGCGTGCAGGCTGCAACGCGGCCATGCGCAAATCGGCCGCCGATGCCGGCTCAGAGGCCAACATTTCATCAGCCGAGCGAAAGACCCGACGTGCCTTTGGAGCCGAGGGTGGCGACTGAACAGCAGGGGGCCTGACGAGAAAGACATCGCCTAACCAATTCAGCCCGCGACGAGCTGCCTGCTTCCAGTGTTCGATTCGCATCGCATTTCCGCCCACTGATCCAAATTACGTTATGCGCGCTCAAGGGCGAAGAAAAGGTGATGCCGGGCGCGGGACACGGACTCGCCAGAGCTGCGGCCACTTGTAGTTCAGCTCCATCTCGTGACCAGTAGACACAGAAAAGCCATTCACGAATGCGCCTCCATGCAGCAGTCGGTACTCGGCCATAAGCGGATAATCCCGCCCCTCAGAACATATTGGAGCCGCGTCGCAGAAGCGTTTGTTCGGCCCGATTTCCACGATGCGCAATTGGCATGTTCAAGCGCTTGATGCGATCGCTCCAGGATTCACGGTATGTGCTGTCTCAGCTTCGAAACCGATCAGCAAGCCAGTCGCTTGATTGGCGATTTCATCGCCCGCCACAGCAGCTGCCGCAGGCGTTGGCACTCGCTATGCCGCAGATGAGCGAATCGACTTCAAATAGCGTTGCCGGCCTTTGGTGCCAAGCTTCTCCAACAATGGATAGAAACCCGCGAGCAACCACGGGAAGAATCCGATCAGCCGCGATGACAGACCGTCCGAGTACGGCAGGTACGCTTCCAGATTCCTGGTCTTCTGGGTCTTCTCAAACAGGTCGGCAAACTGTGCAGGCGTTTGCGGCTTGTTCAGAAACTGCATTGGCGAGCCGTTGTTCTCGGCTTCGTAGCGCAGCATCGGCGTATCAATTGCGGAGGGGTAGATACCAGAGACCGCGACCCCTTTGGCTGACAGCTCATCACGCAGGCAGGTCAGAAATCCGCGCAAACCAAACTTGCTGGCGGTGTAGGCCGCATTGCCTTTGACGGCGATGATTCCGCCGAGTGACACCGTGGCGATAATATGCCCCGCGCCCTTCGCGACCAGATTGTGGGCGCAGGCTTTGATCAGATGCAGCGCGCTGCGCAGGTTGACTTCGAGTTGCAGGTCGATGGCCTCATGCTCAATCTCAAGCACGGGACCGACGACCACGATGCCTGCATTGATGAAAGCGAGGTCAAGCCGCTCCTCGCCCTTGATTCGTGTCAAAAATTCATCCAGGGCTTCGCGATCGGCCAGATCCAGCACCACAGCTTCAGCAGGGGCCAGCTCTTGGGCCAGCTCGGCCAGGGGTTGAGCCTGCCGGTCTGTCAGCAGCAGCCGATAACCCTGTCGATGCAGGCGCCTTGCGACTTCCGCGCCCAGACCACCGGCGGCGCCGGTGACCAGAGCCAGCTTCTGATCAGTATTCATGCCGCGAACTCGCGCTGAGTCGTGCCGGATGGCCGTTTCAGGCGCTCCGGAACCACATCACGAGCAAAGACATCCTCCCGGGTTTCGCCGCGGCGAATCACTTCCGTGTGCTCGCCGTTCACCAGGACCACCGCCGGTCGTGAAAACGCATTGAAATTCGAGGCCGAACATTCCTGGTAGCAGCCCATCCCCAGAAACGCGATCTGGTCACCGCTGACCAGCTCAGGCACTTTCACGAATGGCAGGATTCTGTCCGGAAAACATGAATGTCCGACGATGTCTGCCATTTGCGTTCTCTGCGCATCGGCTTTGTTGGCGACCACAAAATCGTAGAGGTTGTTCTCTTCCAGGCCCGCGCTCATGAAAAAGGTGGTGGTATTGGTCAGCACCCAATTCATCTTGTAAGGCTTCAGTTGGCGCTTCATTTTCTTGACCGTGGCCAGGTGAATGCCCGCATCGCCAAACAGGCCGCGCCCTGGCTCCACCTGTAGCGCAATGCCATCAAGATCGGTCATGCCGGCTTTGGCCAGACCCAGCTTGAGCCCTCCCACAGCCGCCTGCGCATACTGCTCGATGCTCAACGGCGAACGACCGCTGCCTGTTTTGACAAAGAGCTTGTTGAACATGAAACCCAGCACCCCATAACGCAGCCTGGATGACACGGCATTCAGCAGGATTTCAAAGGGATAGCTGAAAAAGCTTTCGATGATTTCCGACTTGCGCCCATTTTTGTTGAAGGGATCGCGGGCACTGGCATACCCGCCGCCAATATCCAGCTCCTTGGGCTTGTAGTTGAAGGTCTTGCACAGCCGGCCAACAAGCTCACCAACCGATCGCATCTGCTCGCGCCAGAACCATGCGGTGTCGCTATGCCGGCCGAAGTGATAGTGAAACCCCACCAGATCGACATGCGGCAATGCCAGCGACTCACGCATCATGTCTTCCAGAAGATCGAGCGGAATACCGGATTTGTAGAGTTGGACCGCGGACTCGATCGGGACATGCTCCAGCGTCCAGTC
>JBFKEC010000250.1:0-5067 GCA_041619315.1 Oceanococcus sp.
TATGGCGACAACAATTTCAAAGTGCGAGACGCCCGCGAAGTCGCCAGCGGACTGCGTGATCGCTTGCATGAACGTGCAATCGCTCTGGGCGTTTCACTGGATCAGAGCACGGCTTTGCTGGAGGCCCTGGGACGCGACAGTGCATCCGGCGACAGCATCCAGACGCTCGCCCGACTGGATGCCGAAGCGGATGGCTTGCGCGCCGAACTGGACGCCCGCCAAGCGCAAATCGACTTCGACCAGCAACGTCTAAGAGAAGGCATCAGCGATGCGACAACGCTGGAGGATCTCGAACGCAAGCGCCAGGTCGCGCTGGCTGTATTTACATCAGCCCTGGCGAAGGTTGATCTGGGCCGGTCCAACAATTTCGCGTCCTATCCCATGCTGCAAGTTCTGTCGCCTCCAACCCTGCCTTACAAGGCGGACACTCTGGGCAAGACCTTGGCCTTGGCTGGCGGCATCGCCGGCTCCCTGTTCTGCATCCTTGGCCTACTGGTTCTATGGTTCCGCAAACCCTTTCTCCAGAAAATACTGAAGAACGGATAGTCTGGTATGCGATAACGCGTACCTATCTTTTCTATCTGTTCGGTGCCTTGTATGTGGTGGCACCGGTAGTAGGCTGGGTCCTGATTGCAATGCTGGTATCGCGTGTGTTTTCCGAGGATGCCGCCCACCGCCCACGCATACCCGTTGCCGTATGGGTTTGGTTTGTTTCCATGCTGGTGATGTTGCTGGCGCTCATAGTCGGCCACGTAAGTTACGACCTGGGCATCGGCAAACTGATCAAATCAACCGTGGGCTGGGCCAAGGGTTGGGCCTTGCTCGCATTATTTCCATTGATCGGTTGCCTGAATATACGGCCGGCTCTGATCTACCGTGCGGCGATGGTTGTTTGCCTGCACACCATACTGCTGCTGCCCGTCTTGGTTTTCGCCTGGGCTGCAAGCCTTCCGCAAACCGTTTATGTGTCTCCGCTCAAGGCCATTGGCGGTCCGGGCCCTGAGTTTTTTTCGCTCAATCTTTACGAGATCGACCCCGGCTCTGGAACACCGCGCTTCCGCTTATTCACGCCGTGGGCCCCGGCGGCAGGCTTCGTCGCCAATGTGTATTTTGTTTTTGCCCTGCGCGAGCAAAACACCCGATGGAAAACCATCGGTATCATCGGATGCATACTTATGGTCCTGATGTCTCAATCCCGCCTGGCGCTGGTCGCGCTGGTCACGGTTGCGGTGATCACCTTTTTTCTGTCCCGCATCAGCAGACCGTGGGTGCTTTTTCTGGCCGGTGGCGCCTCCACCGCGGCCGGCATTGCGGGGCTCCATATCGTTAACTTTGTGAGTGCGTTTTGGGAAGCTTTTCGCTCGGCACGGGCTGATTCCACCCGCGTGCGCGAGACACTTGGCCGCATCGCCGTTGAACGCTGGCGCAACGAGGCCCCGGTATGGGGGCACGGCATTGTTGAACGCGGGCCGCATCTGGTCGAGTACATGCCCATCGGCTCCCATCACAGCTGGTTCGGCTTGCTCTTCGTGAAGGGTTTCGTCGGCTTCATGGCACTTGCCGTCCCCATGCTTTACAGCTTTATCGATCTCGTCGTGAAAGCCCAATCCGCACCGGTGGCTCGCTGCGGACTGGCGATCATTTTGATTCTTTTCCTGTACACCTTCGGCAAGAACCTGGAAATCCTGGCCTATCTGTTCTGGCCTGCACTGATCGTTCTGGGGTCGGCCCACGCCAGCAAGCCGGAGCAATAGGCCAGGCAAGCACCGTGCTTGTGACGCCTAGGCCCTAACCCTCCAGGTTCATGGCCAACAGCGATGCCGCCATCTCAGGCCCTTTGTACTCCTCGATAAAGTGTCCAACCTTGGGGAAACGGTGGGTGTGTTCACGCATACGCGGCAAGGCTGCATGCCATTGCGCCACCACCGAGTCCTGACCACAAGGGTCCCAGCCGCCAAAGTAGCCACACACCGCAATGTTGCGACCCTGCTCGCCCCACACGTCCGCAATCCGGCTCTGGATGCCGGCGTGAAAGTCATGCGTGTCCTGCCAGCCGTGCCTGGCATCGCGGTAGCGGTAACCGTGGCCCCAGCGCGCGGCCTGATACACATTGCGCATCGAGCTCAATGCGTTGATCCGCGTACGCAAGGGTTCAGACCACACATACTCTGGTGAGCCCGGCTCAAAGCCGGCGCGCACAAAACGCATGCAACTGCGCCCAACCCCGGTGACAAAGCTGGCGGCAGACTGCGGCGCCGCATGCGAAACCACATAGGCGGCCACCCCACCCCACAAGCGTGCCGGCACCCAGTAAGGCGTGCCGGACCAGGGCAACCAGCGAAATGGATAGTTTTTATAGGTCATGCCATCCAGCGCCATCGGAAACACCGTGGTGTTCATGACCAGCAGATTGCGCACCCGCTCAGGCTGATCGATGAACGCACCGATGCCTATGGGGCCACCCCAGTCGTGCACCACCAGACTGACATCGGTCAGATCAAGGTGGGCAATCAGATGCTTGAGGTTGGCCGCATGATGCATGTCGACCATTTCGAAATCGGCCTGATCAGACAGCCCGAAGCCGATGTGATCCATGGCAATCAGGCGCATGGGCTGACCGCTGACGATCAGCGCATCGCGGATATGCCTGTAGGTGTAGGAACACTCCGGATTGCCGTGCACGAACACGATGGTCGCAATCGGCTCACCCGAACCAACGCGGCAATCGGAATAGAACATGGTCTTGCCAGCGTCATCGCCGCTGGGAATAACAAACCAGTTGGCACTCTCTGGCGGGCAGTAATCTGCCGGTGGTTGGCGCATGGGGGTGTTGCTTTTGATGTTTTCGGCCAGCATTTGCCATCTCCTTCGATGTGTTCGTGGTCAGCGCCGTACCGGCCGCAACGCGCGGAATTGTAATGGGACTGCGTGGTCTGAGCAGCAGACTCATCAAACTGCCCACCTGGGCGGCCTTGCTCTTGGGCGCGGATTGAACGCACCATGCGGGTCCGCCCACCCACGCTTGGAGAATCCATGACGGATACCTACACCCCGCCCACGGTCTGGCAACCCACGGACAGCGGCGGAAAATTCGCCAGCATCAACCGCCCGGTTGCCGGCGCCACGCATGACAAGGCGCTGCCGCAAGGCACGCATCCCTTGCAGCTCTACTCGCTGGCCACACCCAATGGCGTGAAGGTCACGGTCATGCTGGAAGAACTGCTGGCGCGAGGTATCAGCGAAGCCGAATACGATGCCTGGCTGATCAATATTCAGGACGGCGACCAATTCAGCAGCGGGTTTGTCTCGGTCAATCCCAATTCGAAGATTCCCGCCCTGCTGGATTGCAGCACCGCGACACCGCAGCGAGTTTTCGAATCCGGCGCCATCCTGCTGTATCTGGCAGAAAAATTTGGCGCCTTTGTGCCGAACACAGCGCCCGGGCGCACCGAATGTTTCAACTGGCTGTTCTGGCAGATGGGCAGTGCCCCGTTTCTGGGTGGCGGTTTTGGCCATTTCTACGCCTATGCGCCAGAAAAGTACCGCTACCCAATTGACCGTTACAGCATGGAGGTCAAGCGCCAGCTCGACGTGCTTGACCAGCATCTGGCCGAGCACGAGTTCTTAGCCGGCGCCGACTACAGCATTGCCGACATTTGCACCTGGCCGTGGTACGGCGCGCTGGCCCTGGGCCATTTGTATGACGCGGCCGAATTCCTGCAGGTCCAGAGTTACAAGCATGTGCAGCGCTGGGCCCAGGCGATCGATCAACGCCCGGCAGTACAACGCGGCCGCATGGTCAACCGGACCTGGGGCGAGCCCGCTGAACAACTGCATGAACGTCACGCCGCCAGTGATTTCACCCAGCGCACCCAGGACAAGCTGCAATCCTCATGATGCGCGCCATAGAAATTCTCAAACCGGGCGGCCCCGAGGTTCTTGTGCCCTGTCAGCGCGAGCGCCCCATTCCCGGTCCGGGCGAAGTGCTGATTGAAGTTCACGCCGCCGGCATCAACCGCCCGGACGCCCTGCAGCGTGCCGGCCTGTATCGCGCGCCACCGCAGGCCAGCGACCTGCCCGGCCTTGAAGTGTCCGGCATCATCGTTGAAGGCGATTGCGGCGACAGCGGCCTCAAGCCTGGCGATGCCGTCTGTGCGCTGACGCCCGGTGGTGGTTACGCGGAATACTGTGTCACACCGGCTGCGCACTGCCTGCCGATACCACAAGGCCTGGACATGCTGCAGGCCGCAGCCCTGCCGGAAACCTGCTTCACCGTGTGGAGCAACATTTTTGAGCGCGCTGCTCTGCAGTCGGGCGAAAGTGTGTTGGTCCATGGTGGCAGCAGCGGCATAGGCACCACCGCCATACAGATCGCCCATGCGCTGGGGCACCGCGTGTTTGCCACAGCCGGCTCCGTGGCCAAGACCGAGGCCTGCACCCAGCTTGGCGCCCATGCCATCAATTACCGGGAAAGCGATTTTGTCAGTGTCGTCCGCGAGCACACCAACAACGCCGGCGTTGATGTCATTCTCGACATGGTCGGCGGTGATTACACCGCGCGCAATCTCAGCTGCCTGGCGGATGACGGGCGACTGGTCATCATCGGCTTGCTAGGCGGCGCCAAAGCCGAGGTACCGCTGGCCCAGATTTTGCTGCGACGGCTAAGCGTTACCGGCTCAACCCTGCGCCCGCGCAGCAACGCCTATAAGGCGGAACTGGCCCGTGCATTGAAGCAACGCGTGTGGCCTTTGATCGAGGCCGGCAAGGTTCGGCCTGTGATCGATACCTGCTATCCGCTGGACGCAGCCAGCCAGGCCCATGCGCGCATGGAGTCCGGCGAGCACATCGGCAAACTGGTATTGCAACTGCGCCAGGATCAGAACTAGGCGCGACCGGCCACGCAAAATGCATTGCGTTTTGCGTGGCATTTTGCGAATCCGCCCTGCCCGCGCTCACCAGCATCAGACTTTATTCTTTAAATTCAGCATCATGGATAATATTTGCGTATGGAATGGTTGTTGCGATACCAGCCTGCAAACCTGAACCCATGAGCCCCTATGAATTTGA
>JBFKEC010000251.1:0-5048 GCA_041619315.1 Oceanococcus sp.
AGGTTTACGACATTGCCGGCGATGCCAACAACGGTGCCACGGTCGACCTGAACAGCTGCACTCCGCTGGGTCAGGGTCACAGCGAATTGTGTGCGGTGTGGCAGGACCCCGACTTCGATCCTGCCCAGCGTGCCTTCTACTATGCCCGTGTGGTAGAAAACCCCAGTTGTCGCTGGTCTGCTCGCCAATGTCTGAAGGCCGGCATATCCTGCGCTGACCCGGCTGCGGTGCCGGAAGAGTTTGCCGCCTGTTGCGACGACAGCTATCCGCTGACCATTCAGGAACGGGCCTGGACATCGCCCATCTGGTACAGCCCACAAAATTAGGGACACACAACATTCATGCGCTTTTTGATGCGCCAGCCGGCGCTGCATTTTGTCGTCCTGGGCGCGGCCATCTGGTTGCTGTCGCTGTACCTGGAGGATCGCGCCTCGCGCCAGATCCAGGCCCCCAGTGCCGCGCAAATTACCGAGCTGGTCGCTGACTGGAGTGCACGCAACGGTCGCATGGCTGATAGCGAAGTGCGCGCAGCTCTGGTGCGCGAGGAGATCGAACGCCGTCTGCTATTCGCAGAAGCACTGCGACTGGGCCTGCACGAGCACGACCCGGTTGTGCTGGGACGGCTGTATCAGGATGCGGTCTTTCTGGGCATTGATGCTCCGCAAGACCAACTCATCGAAACCGCCTTGGAACTGGAATTGCACCGTGGCGACGATCTGATCCGCCAGCGCTTACTGGAACGCATGCGCACACTGGCAGTGGGCCCGCTGCCAACCGCCAGTGACGAACAACTCACAAGCGTATTTGAGCAGCACCGCAGTGCGTTCTCACAACCCGCCAGAGTGAGTTTTGAGCAACGCTTCCTGCGCCCCGACGATTCCAGCGAAACGGCCTGGGCACAGGCCAGGCAACGTGCCGAGCAGGCGTTGATCGACGGACCACAACAGGCTGATTCCGATCCTTTTTTGCATGGCTCAAGCTTTGAAAAGCTGGGCCCGCGTGAACTCAAGGACACGTTTGGTGGCGCTCTGCCACAAGCTCTGATGGACGTGGCCGCCACCAAAGAGGGCTGGTTTGGCCCAGTTGCCTCGCACTATGGCTGGCACCTGCTGCGTGTTACGGCCTATGAGCCGGCCCGCCCGGCCGAACTTGAGAACGTGCGTGCGCAAGTGGTGGCGCTGTGGCAAGACCAATTGCGCAGACAACGGCTGTCGCGCTATATCCAGACCTTGCGCCAGCGCTACAGGATCACATCATGATGCGTCGGCAACTCTTAACCCTGCTTGCGCTGCTGCTGTGCAGTGGACCCGGCCTGGCCCACAAACTGGCCCCCGCCCTGCTCGACATCACGCCCAGCGACACCAGCAGCTATACGGTGTTGTGGCGTGTCGGCTTGCAGACCGCTCCATTGACCTTGCTATGGCCGCAGGATTGCCGCGCCGACACGCCGGCCATCAGCCGCATGACCACAGGGCTGGATCAGCGCTTTACCCTGCACTGTGACACGCCGCTGCACGGTCGGACATTGTCGATACAGGGTCTGGAAGCCGCACGCACGGCGGTACTCATTCGCGAGAACTCCGAGCATGCCCAGCAGCAGACTCTGGTCACAGCAACGCAGCCTGAGTACAAATTCGCACCTGCACGCGGCCAGCATTCGGTCATGCGCGAGTATCTGCTGCTGGGCATCGAACACATCCTGATCGGACTGGATCATCTGTTGCTGATCGTTGGCCTGTTTTTAGTCACCCAGGGCTGGCGCGCACTGGCCGCCAATGTCACCGCCTTTACCCTGGGCCACAGCGTCACCCTGGCCGCGGCCAGCCTGGATATCCTCAAACTGCCCTCGGCCTGGGTCGAGCTGACCATTGCCGCGACCATATTGGTGCTGGCACTGTCGCTCAGCCGCGAAAACTTTAAACCGCACCGCTCGCAATGGCTGCTATTCAGCATATTCGGGCTGATTCACGGCATGGGCTTTGCTGGCGTACTCGGTGATATTGGCCTGCCGCGCAATGATCTGGTTGCTGCGTTGCTGGCCTTCAATATCGGCATCGAAGTCGGCCAGGTCGCCTTTTTGGCCGCACTGGGCATGCTGTTCACTCTGGCTCTTCGCATCCATCCACGCGTTCAGCGCGCCGTTCAGAGCGTCGCGATCTACAGCATGGGCAGCCTGGCCTGTTTCTGGTGCCTCGAACGAGGCCTGACACTCTTGAAATAATTGTTGCGGCGCACAATATGGGTTATCATAAACCCACATTGTTGCGGTGCAGCATCTTGAGACTGTTGATTTTACTAAGTTTTCTTTCGCTTCCGCTGGCCTCGCCAGCAGCAGCCACTGAGGCCGAAGCGGCCTCGGTCATGGCCTGCATGCGTGAAAATCTACCCACCCGCCTGGAAGTCGAGGAGTTTGTTGTGCTCTCCTCTTCACAGGACGGCAACCGCGAAACCCTCAGCGGGGAAATTTATTTCACGCGCGAGCGCATGAATGGTGACATCGGGCGCGCCCGCGCCATGATGCGCATCACCCAGCCGGTGGCGCTGCGTGACTCGGCCTACCTCATCCTGGAAACCGACGACTACCTGCGTGATGGCATGTTCGTCTATCTGCCTGCTATCGCCCGAGTGCGTCGCGTGAACGGCGAAATCGCCGACGGCCGCTTGTTCGGAACCGATATCACCTATTACGACTTCAAGCAGATCCGCAGTGCCTTTGGCGATATGGATGCGCAGTACCTCAAGCAGGACATCGCCCAGAATCGCCCGGTCCACAACCTGCGACTGACGCCCGATGCCGAGGTCAATGCCGGTTACGATGAGCTGATTGCACAGGTTGATATCGAAACCTGCCTGCCGCTCAACCTGTCGTTCTACCAGCAGGGCGAACTGATCAAGGATGCCACGGTGCCGGCTCACGCCATCGAGGCGGATGGCGAACGTTGGTATCCGACCGAGTTCACCTTGCGTGACCGCATCAACAACAGCCAGTCAACGCTGAAAACCATCGGTTTTCGCAGTGACGAAAAGCTCCCAGAGCGGCTGTTTCACCCGGCCAGCTTCTACAAGGCGCATTAATACCTGAGGCGCCCTGGCTGCCATTGGTAACCCGCGCCGACACCAAAAAAAGCGCCGTAATCCGTAACCCAGTTGTTGTGGGTTATGGCGTGAATATTCATGAACACGGCCGCCTAGTGCGGCCGTTTTTCTGTGTGCGCCTTTTTCGCACACGGGCTTTCATCCCAACGGACGAGGTGATGGCCAGTCTGTGACTTCAGGATCGTGTCTCAATAAAAAGAAACACGCGAGGAGACACCCATGACGGATACGGATTTTCCGGACGGTGCCGTGTTGATGTTCGGAGGCAGCGGCGGCATCGGCCAGGCTGTGGCCAGAACGTTCGCCAGCGCTGGCAGCCCGGTCGCCCTCACCTACCGCAGCAAAAAGGATGTTGCCGAAACGGTCGCTGAGGACATCCGCGCGTTGGGCGTTGAGGCTTCGGCCCATGCCACAGATGTGACCGATCCCGCTCAAGTCGCAGCCACCATCGAGGCTGCGATTGCAATCCATGGGCGTATCCACACCGTGGTGTTTGGCGCCGGCCCGGTGGTTGAGCAGGTCTTTCTGGGCGAAACCACACCAGAGTTGTGGCGACGCTCAATTGAGACCGAATCCATGGGCTTTTTCAATGTGATGTCGGCGATGCTCCCGCATCTACGCGAACACGGTGGCGGCTCGTTCGTTCATCTCGGCTCTGCCGGTCATCTGTGGTGGCCACACAAAGACGGCCTGTCGGTTGCGCCCAAGGCGGTTAATGAATCCCTGATCAAAGGCATTGCCAAGGAAGAAGGCATCAACAACATCCGCGCCAACTCGGTACTGATCGGGGTGATCGAAGCAGGCATGTTCCTGGAACTGCTGGAACGCGGCGTGTTCGACCAGGCCTGGATTGCCGAAACGCAAAAGTTGCTGGCACTCAAACGCTGGGGCAAGCCGGAAGATATTGGCAATGCAGCCGTGTTCCTGGCCTCCAACAAGGCCAATTACATCACCGGTCAGCAAATCAATGTTTCGGGCGGCTTTGGCGTCTAAGCGGCGGGGCTGGCTGGCGGCATCAGGCATGGCTCTGGGCGCCCTGCTCGCGCCGTCCTGGGCATACGCTCAGGACGACGAACTCGACAGCCTGTTCGGACCCGCCAATAACAACCCCGATGCGCAACCCTCACCACAACCCAGCCCTACACCGACACCGGCGGTGGAGTTGCCGGCACCTGCAACGTCCAGTGTGACCCGCGCTGCACCCGCCGCGCTGGAAGAAATTATCGTCACGGCACAGCGCCGCGAAGAATCGCTGCAGGACACCCCCATTTCCATTGCTGCACTGGGGTCGGACGATCTGACCGTTGCCGGCATCAGCGGGCTGGCCGACATCGGTGCCAGCGTGCCCTCGCTGCAAATCGAACCGTTCCCGACCAGCAATGCGACCTTGCGCTTTTACATCCGCGGCATGGGCATCATCGATGCGCAAATCACCCAGGATCCGGCGATTGGGGTCTACGCCGATGGCGTTTACATCGCACGCTCAACCGGCACCGCCTTTGACGTTGCCGATCTTGAGCGGATCGAAGTGCTACGTGGCCCACAGGGCACGCTTTATGGCCGCAACACCATCGGTGGCGCGATCAATCTGGTGAGCAAGCGTCCCAGCGTCGAAGGGCTCTCCTTCAGCCAGGACGTAAGCTTTGGTGACCGCAATCGGGTCAAGCTGAAAAGCATACTCAACATGCCGCTGGCCGACACACTGGCGGTCAAACTGGCGCTGGCCGGCAGCCAGGTTGACGGATATATCGACAACACAGGCCCCGGTGGCGATTACGGCGATCGGCGCAGCCTGTCCGGGCGCTTTGACTTGCGTTGGCTGGCCGGCGCGCACTGGACCGTCGACTACAGCTTCGATCGCAGCGAAATTGATTTCTACAATTATCAGTATCAAGCCGTGCTCACGCCCGAAGGGGACAAGGGTCAGGTTGAACTGATCAAGCGCGAAGCAC
>JBFKEC010000252.1:0-5033 GCA_041619315.1 Oceanococcus sp.
ACCTTCTACCTGGCTGTCGGCAGTCAGGCCAACGTCGGCGGGGCAGCGAGTGCACCGGTCGTGGCCAGCGCTTTTCATCCCTCGCTGGCCCCGGTCGGGGTGCTGCTGGCCGTGCTTGGTTATGCGGTCGGCACTTATGCCGCGTGGATGTGCGCCCAGCTGATGCGCATTACGGTTGGACAGTGATGGACGGCCATTTCGACAATCGCTTCTTGCGCGAGCTGCCGGTTGATGCGCAGCGTGATGGACATCCGCGCCAGGTCCATGGCGCCGCCTGTTCAAGAGTCATGGCGACACCAGTTCGAGCACCGCGTCTGCTTGACTGGTCATCCGCCATGGGCGAGGTGCTGGGTATTGCTGCGCCGCAATCCGATCACGATGCCTGGCTTCAGGCCCTGGCCGGCAACCAGTTGATGCCGGGTATGGAGAGTTATGCGATGTGCTACGGCGGGCATCAGTTTGGCAACTGGGCTGGCCAACTGGGTGATGGCCGGGCCCTGGGGCTGGGCGAATGGGTGGCCCCGGATGGACGCTACTGGGAAATGCAGCTCAAAGGGGCGGGGATGACCCCGTATTCGCGCGGTGCCGATGGTCGCGCAGTGCTGCGCTCGTCTCTGCGTGAATACCTGTGCAGTGAAGCTATGCACGCGCTGGGTGTGCCGACCACCCGCGCCCTGTCGCTGTTGGCCACCGGTGAGGAAGTGGTCCGTGACATGTTTTACGACGGCCATCCCGAGCCTGAACCGGGCGCCATCGTGTGCCGTGTGGCGCCATCGTTTTTGCGCTTTGGCACGTTCGAGCTGCCCGCTTCGCGTGGTGACAGCGGCTTGCTGAATGGCTTGATCGAATACACCGTGCGGACCCATTTCCCGCAGTTTGCCAGTGCGACCGCGATCGATATTCCTGGCTGGTACCAAGAAGTCTGTGCGCGCACGGCGCGTTTGATGGTCGAGTGGATGCGGGTGGGCTTCGTGCATGGGGTGATGAACACCGACAACATGTCCATTCACGGGCTGACTATCGACTATGGCCCTTACGGCTGGCTCGAGCCCTACGATCTGGACTGGACCCCCAACACCACCGACGCGCAGGGCCGACGCTACGCCTTTGGTCGGCAGCCTGGTATCGGTCAATGGAATCTGGCGGCACTGGGTCAGGCGCTGAGTCATGCCGAAGTCGAAACCGAGGCCCTGCAGCAAAGCCTCAATCACTTTGGTGAGGTGTTTCATGCCGAGTATGGGCGGGCCTTTGCGGCCAAGCTCGGGCTTGAACAGTTGCACCACGATGATGTCTTGCTGCTCGATCTTTTCCGCTGCATGGCCAGCCACGAAACCGATTACTGCCTGACCTTTCGACAACTCGCCGAGTTGCCACTGGAGCGGGCGCCGGATGATGAGCATGTGCAAAGCTATTTTGATGTCCTTGCGCCGGCGTTCTATACCGAACAGTGCCAGCAGGGCGACAGTCGGGGTGCCTGGCAGGCGTGGTTTGCAAGCTACCGTCAGCGGGTTCGTGCTGAAGGGCGGGAGGCGACACAGCGGCGTGACCAGATGAACGCGGTGAACCCTTTGTATGTGCCGCGTAACTATCTTGCCCAGCAAGCCATTGATGCGATGAGCGCCGGTGATGGCGAGCCTTTGCAAGCCCTTATGCGTGTGCTCAGCCAACCCTATCAGGAGCAGCCGGGTTGTCAGGCCTATGCCCAGCGGCGGCCCGAATGGGCGCGTGACAAGGCTGGCTGTTCGGCCCTGTCGTGCAGTTCCTGACGCCTGAGCACACCCACGTTCTTGGTCTGTACCCCGCCTCACTGAGCCCTTGCATCTGAGGCTGTGGGAACCCTATGTGCTGGTTCTGCGTTAATAGCCACAAGCCTGCGGGCAATCTTGTGAAATCTATTGAGGCAAGTCATGGGGAATTGGAAAGGCTGGAGCGCAGCGTTGCTGCTGCCGCTCATGCTGGGTGCGTGTCAGCAGGGCGGGCGAACATCACAGCTCGCCGGTGCTGCGTTGAGCACGGAGGATGGTTCCGATTGCGCGCTGGAGCTGGGTGAATACACCCAGAGCTGGGAAGGCAGCATCGGTGTTGCAGTTGCGGGAACAACCGTATCGCAAGGCGAACACGTCACCATTCTGAGTTTGCCGCAGGGCTGCGCCTATTCATCGGCAAGTTTCGATCTGAGCTGGGATGTGCCGGCGGATCTGGACCTGCAAGTGTTGTTGCCGGCCGGCGGCGGTGGCAGCGCTGAAACCGGCTCGCTGAACAGCGAGTCACTGAGTTTCGCCGAGGGCATCAGTGCAGGTGATTTCAACTTGCGGGTGTATGGCTATACCAGTGTGCAGACCGCCTTTACCGGCACATTCAGCGCGACGGTTGTGGCCCAGGACGAAGCGCCCGTGGCTGATGATGCGGCGGTGCCCGAAGAGGTTGCTGGCGTTGGTCGCGGTATCGATGACGTGGTCGTGGTTGCGGTCATCGACAGCAGTATCAATCCCTATCATTGGGATTTTCTGGCCAGCAAAATGCCGCAGCATTCCAACGCCGGCAGCCAGGATGATCTGCCGCTGAATCAGGACCCGGCCAGCTGGGTCCCTGGGCACCCCGGTGCAGAGGCGTTTGCCAGCTATCAGGCGCTTAATCTGAGTGTCGAGGACGCCGCGTCGGATCCGCAGGTTGCGCCCAGTGGTCTGCATGAGCAGGACATCGCCGAATGGTCGAAGATCAACTATTCGGAAGGCCCCGGCAACGCGCAGGTCAACATGTACTGGATTCCCGGTACCAAGGTGATCGGACATGTGGCGTTTGGCGGTGCGATCGGTCTGGTCGAACCGACCACCTCCAACGTGGTGGATGGGCTGCTCGGGCCAAGCACCGGCCCGGTTGATACCTTTGCCTCGGAAAGCCACGGCATCGGCAGTGCCAGCGTGAGCACCGGCAACATTCACGGAACCTGCCCGAGCTGTGTGCTGGTCTATGTGCATGGGCCGTCGGAATGGGCCAACGAATGGGTTGCTGCCCAGGACTGGATTGATTTGCAGACCAATTCCTGGGGCTTGTCTCTGACCGGTGGCGCCGTGCGCGACAACATTTATGCCGGCAGCAATACTGAAATCCAGCGCGCCGGGGTCGAGCGTGGCCAGTCCTGGTTCCAGTCGGCGGGCAATGGTCTGGCCAATGCCTTCACCGTGCCAAGTTCGACCTTGCTGAGCAGTCAAAAGGGCCCGGACTGGATCGTCACGGTCGGCGCAATCGAGCCGGAAGGCTCCAGCGTGGGGCACAACCGTCCGGTTGATCTGTCCAGCCTGGGCACGGATTACCCTTCCGCCACCGGCGGTGGCGATTCGGTCACCGCCGAAGGTGACTTTAGTGGGACCTCCAACGCCACACCGGTGATCTCTGGCATCTATGGGCAGGTTCTGTACCGTCTGCGCCGCCTGTTTGACGGGCCCAGCCGCATGCAGGTTGAGGGTGTGATCGCGACCGGTCCGGCACGTTGTGGCGATGCCAATGCGCAGTGCGCCATGGCGGATGGCCAGCTGACCGTGCATGAATTGCAGCAAGCGCTGTTTCTTGGTGCCGAATACAGCGCCGGCGGCACAACCCTGCTGTACCAGATTGGCGGGCCGGACATTCCGGATTCCGAGAACATTGCCGAGCTGGAATATGTCTCGGAAGGTCATGGCAGTTACTACGGCCGCTATCTGGGTGACGCGCATTACGAGGCCGACATCCAACGCATTATCGATATTGTGCGCGGTGACGTGCTGGTTGAATTGAGTGCGGAGCAGCATGACTGGCTGGTCGCGGATTCGATCTGCCGTCAGAGCATTTGGGGCACATGGGCCTATGGTTACTACGATGGGGACTACGCACCAGCCGCGGATCCCGAGTGGCCCATTCGCAGCTTCCTCAGCGATGTCTGCCCGGTGACATTGCCGCCGCTGGTCGCAGGCCTGCAAGCCTACGGAGACGCAACCGAATTCTGAGTATTCGCTGTCGCGATGTTTGGGCGGTGCGGGCTGTAGATTGTCGCACCGCCTTTTTTTGCCTTGCCTCTGCGGGGCGGTGAGTACGGTCCTGCCCAACGGTTCGCAGCAGGGCGGGGAATAAATCCTGCATGGTTGCGGCATGTCCAATCCGGGTAGTGCTGTGTCTGCTGTGCGCCATCCGGCCCTGTGGGATTTAAGGGGCCAGTCCATACTGATCATCGACGAGCTGCCGCAAGTTCGCACCATGCTGCGTGAACTGCTGGTCAGTTGTGCGGCGGACCAGATCGAATCGATCAGCAACGCCGAACGCGCCCTGGAATGGATGGCCACGGAACGTCCCGACATCATCCTGTGTGGCTACGATCTGGGTGAGGGCAAGGACGGTCAGCAGGTGCTGGAAGAAGCGCGTGAGCGTGACCTCATCACCTACTCGACGATCTTCATTCTGATATCTGCCGAAAACACGCTGCGGCGCGTGATGGGCGCGGTCGAACATGAGCCAGACACCTATCTGGCCAAGCCCTTTACCCGCGAAGTGCTGCAAAATCGCTTGCGCAGTCTGCAGCAGAAAAAGGCTCATTTTCGCGCCATTGCTCGCGCCGTAGAGCAGCGCGCGTACACCCGGGCTTGTCGTTTGTGTGACGAAGCCATTGTCCGGCGGCCAGACTTTCGGGTTGAATTGCTGCGCCTGAAATCCGATGCGCTGATGCGCATGGGCGATCATGTGGCGGCTTCCGAAGTCTGTCGGGAGGTGCTCAAGGACAAGCCTGCAGCCTGGGCTCAGCTGAATCTGGCGCATGCCCTGTTTCGTCAGGGCGAACTGGATAGTGCTGCCAGTATCTTGCAGACCGCGATTCAGGGTCGCCCGCATTTTGTTGCCGCGTATGACCTGTTGGCTCAAGTTGTTGCCCGGCAGGGCGATAGTGCACAGGCGGAGGCGACCCTGGCCCAGGCTGTGGCGCTGTCGCCCAAGAGTCCACGGCGTCAGCGCGCGCTAGCCGAAGCGGCCTTGCAAAACGACAACCTGGAGCTTGCCAAGCAAGCCTA
>JBFKEC010000253.1:0-4988 GCA_041619315.1 Oceanococcus sp.
AGAGTTTCGAACTTTCTGATGATGTGCTGTTCGAGAAATTGTTCGGCGATTACACACAACGGGTTGAGCAAGAGAAGGCCAAAGCCAGCGATGAAGATCTGGATGCGACTGGGTTTGACGATATCGACGTGTGGCACACCTAAGCGGCGTTCACACCGCGGAGTCGGCTGACGATTCGTGCCCGTCGGGGCTGGCGAAGCATGTGCTCAACCAGCGCACAAAAACCTCGACGCGTGGTGCCGGTTGACGATCGCCGGGGTACAACACCGACACCGGCATGGGTGGCGGTGGCATGTTCGGTAACACCTCGACCAGATCGCGCCGGGCCAGTTCCTGCATGATGCGGTAGCGTGGCACCTGGATCAGGCCCAGCCCGGCCAGCGCCGCACCGGTGTACAGGTCGGCACCGGTCACGCTGACGTTGGCGTTCAGATGGCGTTCAACCAGCCCTTGCGCGGTCGTGAATTCCAGCGTCATCGGGCCGCTGCTGGCATTGGAGACATAGTCCACCGCCAGATGTGCCTGCAGATCGGTCAGGCGCACAGGTATGCCGACGCGGTCCAGATAGGCCGGGCTTGCAGCGGTGGTCTGCGGCAGCAGCGCCAGGCGCCGTGCCCGCAAGGACGAGTCCTGCAAATGTCCGGCGCGCAGCACGCAATCCAGTCCTTCGCTCAGCGGATCCACCAGCCGGTCACTTTCGCCGATGTGCAGGCGGATGCCGGGGTATCGGGCCATGAATTCACCCAGCTTCGGCATGATGAAATGCTTGGCGAGAGTGCCTTGCAGGTTAACCCTCAGCTGTCCGCTGGGCGGACGGGAAGAGAAGGTGCTTTCCAGTTCTTCCAGGTCATTGAGCAAGCGCGTGCAGCGGAGCAGAAAGCTTTCGCCTTCCTGGGTGAGGCGGACCTGACGGGTGGTGCGCTGAAGGAGTTTCGCGCCAATCCGCGCTTCCAGTCGCTGGATCAGGCTGCTTGCTGTTGAGCGCGGTATCTGCAGGTCTGCAGCGGCTTGGGAGAAGCTCTGACGCTGTGCAATGCGCACGAAAGTGCGCATTTCCTGGAATCGATCCATGTTGGTAACTGTTCGGAATTTATGAATTGTTTATGCAGATTTAAGCAGATTATCTTTGCATGCGAACAATTCACACTGCCCGTCCGTTTTCAAACCACAGGACTGGAGCCGTGACAAAGACTTGCCGTGTTGCGCTGATCACCGGGGCTGCCAAAGGCATTGGTGCCTGCATTGCCCGCCGTCTGGCTGAGCAGGGCTATAGCGTGGCCATCAATTACGCCACTAGCGTCGACCCGGCTCACGCGCTGGTTGCAGAGCTGCGCGCACAGGGCGCCGTGGCCGGCGCTTTTCGGGCCGATGTAAGTGAGCCTGCCGAGGTCGCGCGCATGTTCGAGGCAATCGAAAGTGCGCTGGGCACCGTCGATGTGTTGGTCAACAACGCCGGCATCATGAAAACGGTACACATCGCCGAGGCTGAGGATGCCGATTTTGCGCGTCAGTTTGCGATCAATACTCAGGGCGTCTTCAATACTCTGCGCGAGGCTGCGCGCCGCCTCAACGATGGTGGACGCATCATCAATCTGAGCAGCACGGCGGTGGCCCTGGATCTGCCGGGTTATGCCCTGTACAACGGCAGCAAAGCCGCGGTCGAGGCTTTTACCCGTGTGTTTGCGCGCGAGTTGCGAGGGCGGCGCATTACGGTCAATGCGGTGGCGCCCGGGCCGGTTGCCACCGCATTGTTTATGGCTGGAAAGAGCGTCGACCAGATCGAGCAGTTCACCGCCATGTCACCGCTGCAGCGTCTTGGTCAGCCTGATGACATCGCTGCGGTAGTCGCGTTTCTGGCCGGCCCCGATGGCGCCTGGGTCAATGCGCAGGTGTTGCGTGCCAATGGTGGCGTGGCCTGAGCGCCAGGTCGCGCAGCTGTTTTAGGTGCGGGCGGGTGATACGCTCAGGAAGGTATCCTCGTCGCGTAGCAGGTACAGGCTGAAGCAGGCGGCCAGCATCGGCCAGGCGGCAAAGAACAGCAGGTTGTGCGCTTCAAAAGGATTGAGGTACTGGGAATATGCCGACAGCGTCGAAACGCTATGCATGGCCAGTACGATCCCGTAGGTGAGCCTGCGTGCCATGCCGAGCAAAAATGCGATCAGCAGGGCCATTTCGGCGATGCCGATGGCACTGAACAGCCAGGTGGGTACGCCGCCTATGAAGTAGAAATTCTCGTATACCGCCGCGGCATGCTGGGGGTTAAGCAGTTTGTCGACGGTCCAGATCGCCATGACCAGGAATACGCCGAGGCGCAAGGACAGCAGGCTGAGTTGGAGTGGGGAAGGTTTTTGGGACATGTTTAGAGTGCTTGGGTTGGGGGTTATTCGAGGGCGCCACCGCAACTGGAACCTTGTCCGGCGGTGCAGCCGTAGCAATGTCCGCCTACCGCAATGGCGCGTGACACGGGGGCATCGCTGAGCAGGTCGCGCAGATGCGGGCGGTGGGTGTTGGTGCCGCCTAGCGGCAGGTCGAGCATCTGGTTGAAATCGCAGTCGTACAGATGCCCGAGGTAGTCCACGCTGATCAGCGAGCGGCACATGACGGCCGACAGATTGCGGTCCTGATGGGCCGTTTGCAGCGTGTCCATGTAGCTGTCGAACTGGCCCTTGGAAATCAGCCATGAGCCGAAGCGCTTGACCGGAAGGTTGGCCAGCGCGAACAAATGATTGAACACGATCCCGAAATTGTCTTTGAGCAGGCGGTGATAGTCCTGTTCGAGCATTTGCTGATTGGGCGGCAGAAAGGCGCCATTGGGGTTGTAGACCAGATTCAGGGTCAGGCCGCTGTCGGCCTGGCCATAGCCCAACTCATTGAGCTGTTGCAGCGCCTTGATCGAGGCTTCAAACACGCCGTTGCCGCGCTGTTCATCGACATTGGCCTGACTGTGGCAGGGTAGCGATGCGATCGCCTCGACCTGGTGTTCGGCCAGAAACGGGCCGACCCACTGATAGCCTGGCTCGAGCATGATGGTCGGGTTGAGCCGATCCATCACATGAATGTCGCGGGCTCTGGCCTGTTCCACCAGCCAGCGAAAATGCGGGTTCATTTCCGGGCTGCCGCCGGTCAGATCGAAACTGCCAATGGCGTGCTTGTCGGCCACATCCAGCGCCAGTGCCATGGTCTCGCGGTCCATCAGTTCAGTGCGCTTGGGGCCGGCATTGACGTGGCAATGTATGCAACTCAGGTTGCACAGATAGCCCAGATTCATCTGCAGGGTTTCCAGGCGATCCCGGGACAAGGCAGGAAAGGCGATGTCCTTGAGTCGCGGCCAGGTGTCATGCATGTGGGTTGTTCTCGTTGCGGTGATGGGTTTCGGGCTGGCGCAGGGGTTGCAGCAGCAGGGCGAGCAGCCTTTGCTCGTGCGTGCTGCGCCAAGTCTCAAGGCCAATCGGCATGCGGGCTTCCGGCACCGCCGGTTGGCTGCGATAGCTGCCAAATAGGCGGTCCCACCAGACCAGATGGAAGCCGTAATTGCTGTCGGTTTCTTCGCGCCGGGTCGAGTGGTGGATGCGGTGCATGGACGGGGTCACCAGCAGGTAGCGCAAGCGCTGGTCCAGGCGTGCGGGCAGGCTGAAGTCGCTGTGTGTGAACAGACTGCCCAGCGACAACAGCAGTTCGAACAGGATGACCGCCACGGCGGCTGGCCCGAGCAGGCCGACCAGGCCCAGTTTGATCAGCATCGACAGGGCGATTTCCAGCGGGTGAAAGCGCACGCCGGTGGTGACATCAAAGGCGGTGTCGCTGTGATGCACGCGGTGCAGGCGCCATAGCCACGGCACGACATGAAATATCCGGTGCTGCCAGTAGATGGCAAGGTCAAGCAGGGCGATCGCCAACGTGATTTCCAGCCATGCCGGCCAATGCAGAAGATTGAACAGGCCGATGCCGCGGACTTGTAGCGTCATGGCCAGCGCCACCGCGAGCAGTGGAAACAGCAGGCGCAGGGTCAGCGCGCCCAGCAGTGACAGGGTCAGGTTGACCACCTGGCGCGGTTGCCAGCGGCCATCGTTGCGCGTCGGCCACAGCCGTTGCAGCACGGCCAGCACGGCCAGCACCAGGATGAAGCTGAACAGGCGCACGCTGGCCTCATGTTCAATCAGCCAAGCTGACAGGTTCATGCGCTGACCTCGCGACTGTGCTGGGTCCAGTGCACCAGTTCACATTGTTGCGGCAGTGCGGCGGGCAACCGCTGCATCTCGGCGCGCATGGCCGCCAGATCCGCGATGGTGTCGACATCGGTCAGGTTGGGCAGGCTCAGCCATTCACCTTGCGCCGCCAGGGCCTTGCGAAAGTGCGTTGCGGTGTCGGCCTGGCTGTACACCACGCTCTGCCACAGCGAGGCGGGTGCCATGCGATTTCCACCATATAGCCAGAAGCCGCCATCGCTGGCCGGGCCGATGACCTGGCGGGCGGATGGTTGGGCAAGCCAGGCGCAAGCCTGGTCGAGCCAGTTGCCACACAGTTGCGGCGCATCGGCGCCAATCAGGATGCCGGCGCCATGCTTTTGTACCAGGTGATGATGGACGTGGGCCATGCGTGTGCCGAGGTCACCATCGCCCTGGTTCAGGGTGGCAAAGCCTGACCATTGCCGGTGTGCGGCAGCCTCGGATTCGGCCACGGCCCAGTAGGGCGTGATGTGCTGGCCGCTGTGGGCGCAGTCCTTTACTACCGCGGCAACACAGGCTGCAGCGCGCTGATACCAGGCGATGGCCCAAGGCGCGCCGCAATCGGCAGCCAGCCGGGTTTTGAGCGCGGAATGGCCGGGTGTTTTGACCATAATGGCGAGTCCGATGGTCATGCGCGCTGGCGGGCTCTGGAGAAGGTTTGGGCCTGACGTGCCGTGATCAGAAGATGCTGGCAAGTGGTGCGCAACCAGCCATGGCGGGCGTATTTGCGCGCGCTGGTGTACAGCGGCGCGCGCAGGGCCT
>JBFKEC010000254.1:0-4943 GCA_041619315.1 Oceanococcus sp.
GCACCGGCGATGCCGATCTGGAATTCGTCTCGGGTGGTCTGGGCATGAACTTCGCGCTGAATGAAGCCCGTACCCTGCAGCTCTACGCCGTTGCCACCTGGGAACAGATCGACCTCGACCTGGCCACGGTTGCAGCCGGTGGTGATGGCGATGATGGCGATGCGTTCTGCGACAGCGTGCTCGGCGGCCTTCTGGGCGGCCTGCTCGGCGCTTGTGACACCGCGGCAGCCGGACAAACCACGTCCAAGGCTCTGTCCTTGCCGTCCAATGGCCGCGCCGACGGCTACGGCCTGACCGGTGGTATTCGCGCTCTGGTGTTCGACAACTTTGAACTCAACGCGCAGTACAAATTCCGCGATTACGATTCCGATCAGGAAACCGTGTACGCCGCGGGCCTGGGCTACAACTTCGGAAACTGGGTCGTGCTGGCCCGCTACGAAAGCTACGATGAGCTCGACATTGACGAGTGGAGCCTGGGCATGGGCTACACCTTCGGCAAGGATGCCGGCGACTCAGGCAGCGTCTGGTAAATCCTGATTTCAGTCAGTACCAACCCCAGCCGGCTCCGCCCGCTGGGGTTTTTTTATGACCAGCCGGATGATGAATCATCGTCGTCATCTTCCCAGCGGCGCAGTTTGGCCGGGTCGATGTCCCGCTCCCGACGGGACAGCACTTTGAGCAAGCGGTAGCTGGTGACAAAGGTGCCGACCAGAAACAGCCCGATCAACAGCAGCATCAGCAACAGTTTGCTCATGTGCGCTGTTCGAAACGGCCCTGAGCGCGATTCTTGACGCTCTTGCGCGGATCGAAAACCTGGCCGTTCATTGCCACGTAGACCCCAGGCTCATGGGTCAGCGCGACACCCAGCGCAAAACCGACGTTGAAAATCGCATCGGTCACCCGAAAACGGGCGGGCTGCATCGCCCCGGTCAGCACTATGGTCTTGTCGCCACACTCGCCCAGAGCCAACGCGGTATCAATCATGGTGTCAGTACCATGCGTGATCAGAATGCGCTGATGCACGTCCTGGTGCACCGCCTGGCTGATCATAGCGCGGTCCTCGTCGGTCATCTCCAGGCTGTCCTTGCGCAAAAGCGGTTCAACCACAAACTGCGCGGTCACACCGGCATCGCGCAAGATCGGCTCAATTTGCGGCTCACCGATCTGAAAATCGCTCTTGGCATCGTAGTACACCTTGTCGATGGTGCCCCCGGTGGTAAATATCTTGATGTCGGTCATATGCAAACTCATGGTCGGCCTAGGCAGCCGGCAGCAACCAGGTTTGCACCGGGTCGGCGAAGCCTTTCAACGTCATCTGCTGGCCGTGGACAAAGTGCCCGCGATCCTCGACCTGGTCGAGGGTGTGCTGGTCGCACAAAATCTCGCTGGGCCCCGCATTTTGACACAGCCGCGCAGCCAGATTGACCGCACGGCCCACCGCAACATATTCCAGGCGCTGTTGACCGATCACCCCGACACTGACCATGCCGCTGGCCACACCGATGCCCAATCCAAGGTCAATGCCGCGCTGGGCCAGCATCTGCTCACAGCGGCGGCGAATGCAGACCGCCATATGAACAGCCTGACGCGCATAGCCCTGCATCGGTACCGGTGCGCCCAATAGCAACAGCACACCGTCACCCGCATAATCCTTGATCGTGGCGCCGTGGGCTGCCGCTTCAATGCCAACCTCATCGTAAAAGGCCTGCAATACCTCAATCACCTCGGCCGAATCACGTTCCGAGGCAAAATCGGTATAGCCGCGCAGGTCACAGGCCACCGCCGCAACCGGCAGCTTTTGCTGTTCCATCGCTCTGTCGAGTCCGTCACGACGCACCATCTCAGCCACAGACGGGGCCAGAAAGCGGCGCAGAAACTGGCCTTTCTGACCTTGCAGCACGTGGTATTGAACGGCCGCGATCAGAAACACCATCAAACCTACAGCCGAACTGTAGGACGCCCACGGCGGCGGCAGCAGCAAGCCGGCAGCAATCAAAGGCGCGGCCAGCGCGATGCCAATCAGACGCAGCGCTTCGGCATGCTCGGGTTTGCGCCGCAAAGTGATCACGGTGCCATCAACAATGCACAGAACGGCGCCGATCAAAGGCCCTGCAAACAACCAGAACGGCCACTGGGAAAACACTTCCACCCGGCCCAGCGCGCCAAGAAAATAGCCTGCTCGCAATTCGTTGAACGCGGTGCCCAGCAGCGCATAAAGCAAGGCAAACCATTGCGCGGCGCGAAACTGGTAATCGCCGAATCGGGTGCGCAAGGTGCCGGCCGGCACCATGCGACGAATACGCAGTATCCATTCCGCACCAAAGGCAATGCTCGATGCGGTCGCCCAAGGGGCGAGATACGACATCCAGGGCAAAGCATCCACCGGGTAGGGACGCACAAACATGACATTGGCGAATATGGCTGCCCCTATGCTGAGCAAAAAGGCCGAGAGCATGCGGGTGGTCAGCGAACGGAAGTCAGCAACCAGAAATGCCACCCCCATACCCAAGGCGATGATCACGCAGACCAAGGCGGCACTATCCACGTTGGTCAGCCAGGTGATCACGTCTCGGTCTCTGCGCCTCCGGCCGGCAAGGTGAAACTGAAGCAGGCGCCCTGCCCTTCACTGGACTCCACATCGATGACGCCGCCATGGCGCTCAATGATGCGCTGGCAGGTCGCAAGCCCAATGCCGGTGCCTTCAATTTCGTCACGTGCATGCAGCCGGCTGAACATCTGAAATATGCGCTGCTGATGCTGCGGCGCAATGCCCATGCCGTTGTCCTCGATACGAATACGCCAGTGCCCGGTTTCGCGCACCGCACTGATCTGAACCTCCGGGCGTTTGTCCGAACGGTACTTCAGCGCATTGGCGATCAGGTTCTGAAAGACCCGCGCCATCTGCATTTCGTCGATAGCGACCTGTGGCAGCGGACCGATTTCAATCAGGGCATCGTTGTCGTCGATCAACTGGCCCAGATTCTGCACCGCGCGGTCGACCGCCGGGCGCAAACTCTGCACATCCGCTTCGAGCGCCTGGGCGCGCGAAAACTCGAGAAGATTGTCGATCAGCTGACGCATGCGCACGGTGGCTTCCAGTGCGGTGCTCAGGTAATCATGCGCAGCATCATCAAGCTGCGCGCCGTAACGACGGCGCAACAAGCCCAGGTAATTGGCCACGATGCGCAGCGGCTCCTTGAGGTCATGCGAGGCGACGAATGCGAACTGCTCCATCTCCTGACGCTGGCTTTCAGCAGCCCGCTTCTCGGTCGCAAGCTGATCTCGCAACGCCTGAATTTCCGCCTTCAGTTCGGCCAGCTGCGCGTCGTCGCTCAATCCTTGCTCCTGCACCATTGTTCTATCTTCAACATTAGCAGAACCGGTACCCGGACAGTTGCTACAATTCGCTGTTCCGGCAGGGCCAGACCATGAGCGACAAACCCAGACAGCTCGACATCTCAAAGATTCATACGCTGGTTGATCTCTTCCATGCGCGGGTCGCGGCGTCGCCAGGACAACCGGCATACCGGCAATATCTGCCCGGACTGGACCGCTGGCACAGCTACACCTGGAATGATCTGGCCAGTCGTGTGAATGCATGGGCGGCTTCGCTCAACAAAGAGCAACTGCAAGCCGGCGATCGCATTGCGATCATGGCCAGCAACCGTCCCGACTGGATCGCCGCCGACATCGCAGCACAAAGCCTTGGGCTGGTCGTGGTGGCCCTGTTCAGTGAGGACACCGCCGGCAGCGCCGGATCGACCCTTGCCCACGCCGGCGCGAGCCTGCTGGTGGTGGAAGATCCGCAATGGTGGGTGTCCATTCGCGCCAATCATGAGCTGCCAGACATCCGCCGCGTCGTGGCGCTCAAGCCGGCCACTGGCCACAACGAGGATTCGCGCCTGATAGCGCTGTCCAACTGGCTCGATCAGGCCGGCTCTGCTCCCGCTAGCGCACGCCACATAGACCCCGATGATCTGGCCGTCATCTGCTACACCTCAGGAACCTCGGGACAGCCCAAAGGGGTGATGCTCAGCCACAACAACATCCTGAGCAACGTCAAAGCCTGTCACCAGGTCATCCCCATGCAGCCGGGCGATATCGCGCTGTCGTTCCTGCCGCTGGCTCACATGTTCGAGCGCACCGCAGGCTATTACCACGCCATCCTGGCCGGCGCCGAAGTCGCCTTCAACCGCGACATCAAGCATCTCACCGACGACCTGCGCGAGGTCCGGCCGACCGTTCTGGTTTCGGTTCCGCGGGTCTTCGAACGCTTTTACACCATGATCCAGCGCCGGGTTAAAAAACGCCCGTGGATACTCCGCCTGTTGTTCATTCAAGCCCGCAATGCGGGCTGGCGGCACTTCTTGTATGAGCAAAAACGTGGGCCACGTCCGCCCATGGATCATCTCGGCCAACTGCTCGCGCGGCGCTTTGGCAAAAGCGTGCTCGATGCACTCGGCGGTCGGGTCCGCCTCGCGGTATCCGGCGGTGCGCCGCTGTCACCGGAAATCGCCAAAACCTTTATTGGCCTGGGCCTGCCCATCGTTCAGGGCTACGGCCTGACCGAGGCCTCACCGGTAGTCAGCACCAATCACCCTGATGACAATGATCCGGAAAGCGTCGGCCTGCCATTGCCGGGCGTGCAAACGCGCCGCGGCAGCAATGGCGAACTGCAGGTCCGCGGCCCCAATGTGATGCTCGGCTACTGGCGTGATGATGAAGCCACGGCCGCGGTTCTGAGCGCAGATGGCTGGCTGCGCACCGGCGACAAGATCAGTCGCCTGCACAGCGACCGCCTTTTCGTGGTCGGCCGCATCAAAGAACTGATCGTGATGTCGAATGGCGAGAAAGCCGCGCCCGCTTTGCTCGAGCAGGAATTGCTGCTTGATGAATTGGTTGAGCAGGTCATTGTGATCGGCGAGGCGCGTCCATTCCTGAGC
>JBFKEC010000255.1:0-4927 GCA_041619315.1 Oceanococcus sp.
AGTTGGCCTGCGCGGCCCTGCAGGCGCTGAACATGCTGGATGTGGAGCCAAATGATGCCCTGCGGGATTTGCGTGTGCCTGGTCGTTGTGAGCGCCGTCTCGAGGGCGCGCATGAGGTGATCTATGATGTCGCCCACAATGCGGATGCGATTGAACATCTGGCAGCCTATCTGCGCAGCCTGCCAACTCAGCAACCGGTGATCGGGGTTTTTTCCGCACTGACGGATAAACCTGTAGAACAGATGAGTGCGATGCTTGATCCGCTGCTTGATGGCTGGTGCCTGTTTGGCCTTGATGATGCGCGCGGGCTGGCTGTCGAGAATTTGCACGCGCGCGTTTCAAGCGACAAACCGCGTTATTCCTGCCGTTCCTTTGAAGAGGCCATGGACAAGGCCAGAAGCCTGGGTCGTAGAATAGTGGTTTGCGGTTCATTTCTTACAGTTTCAGCGGGTAGCACACGGCATGGATGATCTGGTCAAGCAACGTCTGGTGGGGGCTGTGGTGCTCGCACTGATCGCGCTGGTATTGATTCCATGGATGTTTGGCAGCCCCAAGGACCCACGCGTCACCATCCAGCCCAGTTTTTCCGGAACACCGGTGCCTGTTGGGCTTGAAGGCAACGCCGAAATTGCCCTGGTGCAAGCGGCCCCGGCAACTGAGCACCCGGCGACCATGCCCAGTGCAACGCCACGGCGCTTTCTGTCGGAACCGGCGGCCGCAGCCATGCCCAGCACGCAACCAACGCGCAGCCCACAAGCCACAGCTGCGCCGGTCAAGAACACCCAAGCCGGGCAGGGCTGGTTGCTGCAGTTGGCCAGTTACGGTCAGCGCGCAGCCGCGGATGATTTCCGCAAGCGGCTGAGTAACGACGGTTATGTGTCGTATCGCGAGCAGGTCACAATCAACGGGAAAACCTATTACCGCGTACGTTTGAAGGTCAACGGCAGCAAAGCTCAGGCCGAGTCGGTAATGAAAACCCTCGAAAACAAGTACCGACTGCAAGCGAAATTGTTGCCGGCGCGTTAAAATCCGCGTTTTACGCTGGCGTCCAAGCCCGTTTTGATCTGGATCGATTACATCATCATCGGCACGATCGCGTTGTCAGCGATCATCAGCCTGTTCCGTGGCTTCGTGAAAGAAGTGTTTTCCCTGGCCTCGTGGATATTGGCGTTCTGGGTTGCCATGCGCTTTGGTCCTGAGGTTGCAGAGCGGGTTTTCACCATGGTGTCGACACCGTCCGCACGGCTCATGCTGGGCTATCTGGCGACATTCCTGGTGGTGCTGATTGCCGGTGCACTGTTCAGCCATTTCATGACCTTGCTGGTCAAGCAGACACAGCTGCAGGGCACAGATCGTGCACTGGGGCTGCTTTTTGGTGGTGCGCGCGGCGTGCTGCTGATCACCATTGCGGTCATGCTGGCCAAGATGACCCCGCTGGATCAAGACCCGTGGTGGGCGGAATCCAGTTTGCTGAGTTATTTCGAAGAATTGGGCCTGTGGGCCCAGGATCAGCTGCCGCCTGATGCGGCAGCCAAGTTGAAGGCGGTGCAGTCCGGTGACATGCCCGCTCTCGTGCCGGAAACCAAGAGTTAGAGTTTCAATACTATGTGTGGAATTGTCGGAATTGCCGCCAACCGTGGGATCAATCAGGAACTCTACGATGCGCTGACCGTGCTGCAGCACCGTGGTCAGGATGCTGCGGGCATTATTACGGTCGAGAACGAGGAGTTGTTCCTGCGCAAGGAAAACGGCCTGGTTCGCGACGTGTTCAACCAAAATCACATGGTGCGCCTGCGCGGGAAAATAGGTATCGGACATGTGCGCTATCCGACTGCCGGATGCGCCAGTTCGGCGGAAGCACAGCCGTTTTACGTCAATTCGCCGTATGGCATTTCACTGTCACATAACGGCAACCTGACCAACGTCAAAGAGCTGCGCAAGGCGCTGTATCAGGAAGATCGCCGCCACATGAACACCAATTCCGATTCGGAAGTGTTGCTCAATGTGTTGGCCGGTGAGCTCAGTCGATTGGGTAGCCTGACCTTGCAGCCAGACGAAGTGTTTGAAGCGATTGGTCATCTGCATCAGCGCAGTCGCGGTGCTTATGCCTGCGTGGCCATGATTCAGGGCTTTGGCATCGTCGGTTTTCGTGATCCCTATGGCATTCGTCCGGTGGTTTACGGCGTGCGTGAAACCGCGCAAGGGCAGGAGTACATCATTGCCTCGGAAAGTGTCGCGCTGGATGTGCTGGGTTTTGAATTGCTTGGTGATATCGCCCCTGGCGAGGCGGTTATCATCACTGAGAGTGGTCGCTTGCTGAAGCGCCAGTGTGCTGAAGACCCGCAACTTACGCCGTGCATCTTTGAGCATGTTTACCTGGCTCGTCCGGACTCGGTGATGGACGACATCTATGTATACAAGGCGCGCTTGCGTATGGGCGATCGTCTGGCCCGCAAGATTCAGCGCGAGTGGGCGGACCACGACATTGATGTGGTCATACCGGTTCCGGATACCAGTCGTACCGCGGCGGTCCAGATGGCCAATGAACTGGGTGTGAAATACCGCGAAGGGTTCATCAAGAACCGTTACATCGGGCGGACCTTCATCATGCCGGGGCAGGAGCAGCGAAAGAAATCGGTGCGCCAGAAACTCAATCCGATCGATCTGGAGTTCCAGGGCAAGAACGTCATGCTGGTTGATGATTCGATCGTGCGTGGCACCACCTCACGTGAAATCATTCAGATGGCGCGCGATGCCGGTGCCGCCAAGGTCTACTTCGCCTCGGCCGCGCCGCCCGTGCGTTACCCCAATGTGTACGGCATCGATATGCCTACGGCCAGTGAACTGGTTGCGCATGGGCGTACCGAGGAAGAGGTTCAGACCCTGCTGGGTGCCGATCGTTTGGTGTATCAGGATCTGGATGGCCTGGTTGAAGCCGTGAGCAAAGGCAACCCGGCGGTCACACGTTTCGAAGATTCTGTGTTCACCGGCGAATATGTCACCAAAGACGTCAGTGACGCCTATCTGAGCCAGCTTGAGTTGTTCCGTTCAGATGCCGCCAAGCAGTCGCGTGGCACGGTCGGTGACAGCAAGTTCATCGATCTGCACAACCCGGTTTGATTTGATGGCCCAGGACAATCCGGACGAAAACAATTGGGGGGTCTCCACCAAAGGCATCCGCGCACAGCCGATGCAGTCGGAATTTGGTGAACATTCGCCTGCGATTTTCGCCACATCCAGTTTTACGTTTTCATCGGCAGAGCAGGCCGCCGCGGCGTTTGACGAGCGCGAAGACCGCTTCATCTATTCACGTTTCGACAACCCCACAGTGCGCGCGTTCGAGCAGCGTCTTGCGGTGCTTGAAGGCGCTGAGGCGGGGGTCGCAACCGCCTCTGGCATGGCCGCCATATTGGCGGTGTGCCAGACCTTTCTGAAGCAGGGCGATCATGTGGTGGCCGCCAGTGGCCTGTTCGGCTCGACCATTGGTCTGCTCAACAACTATGTGGCCAAATTCGGCATTGAGATCAGTTATGTTGCGCCGGCAGATACGGCAGCCTGGGCCGAGGCCATGCAGGTCAACACCCGTTTGCTGCTGTGTGAAAGCCCGACAAATCCGCTGACCGAGATCGCGGATATTCAGGCTTTGGCTGACATCGCGCATGCTCAGGATGCTCTGCTGGTGGTGGACAACTGTTTTTGCACCCCGGCGCTGCAACGCCCGATTGAGCTTGGTGCAGATATCGTGGTGCATTCCGCGACCAAATTTCTGGACGGGCAGGGGCGCTGTATCGGTGGCGCCGTACTCGGCAGTGCCGAACTGGTTGGTAAACAGGTCTACAGCTATATGCGCTCGGCGGGTCCGTGCATGAGCCCATTCAATGCCTGGGTGTTTCTTAAGGGGCTGGAAACACTGGAACTGCGTATGCAGGCGCACGCACAGCGCGCTTTGCACATCGCCCAGTGGCTGGAAGGGCATGATCAGGTCGAGCGGGTTTACTACACTGGTCTGAGTTCACACCCCCAGCACCTACTGGCTTGCAAGCAGCAATCCGGCCATGGCGCGATCGTCGCATTTGAACTGCGCGGCGGTCAGGCGGCTGCGTTTGCATTGATTAATGCCTGCAAAATGGTTTCGATCACCGCCAATCTGGGGGATACGCGTAGCACCATCACCCATCCTGCGACGACCACGCATCACCGCATCGGCGCGCAGGCGCGCGCCCGTGCAGGTATTGGTGATGGTCTGGTGCGGCTTTCGGTGGGGCTGGAGAATGCCGAAGATTTGATCGCTGATCTTGAGCGTGGACTGGACTGAAGCCGCGCTGGCGGCCTATAGCTGCGCTGATCCGGCACAAAAATGTGCGTTGACGTTGGCTTTGCTTCGTCCGGATTGCGCGGTGCAGGCGCCTTTGAGCCTGCCGCTGCAGCCCGGTCGGCCCGATAGCCCGCAACTGGTTCATCCGGCCCGTGTGCCCCGACGCAAGCTCGGCAGCACGATGGGACGAGTGGCGCTGGTGCATGCGGTTGCACACATCGAATTCAATGCGATCAATCTGGCCCTGGATGCGGCGTTACGCTTCGACGGCATGCCGCTTGAGTTTTACCAGGACTGGATTAGTGTGGCTGTCGATGAAGCTCGGCACTTCCAGATGCTAAGCGCACGGCTGCATGAACTGGGCTCGGCCTACGGTGATTGCACCGCCCACAATGGGTTGTGGGAAATGGCGGAAAAAACCGCCCATGATGCGCTGTTGCGCATGGCCCTGGTGCCGCGTGTGCTGGAAGCGCGAGGCCTGGATGTGACGCCGGGCATGATCAAACGCCTTGAGGCCGTGAACGATACGCAGACCGTAAGCTGTCTGGCGATCATCCTGGATGAGGAAGTGCGTCATGTGGCGATCGGCAGCCGCTGGTTTCGCCATCTATG
>JBFKEC010000256.1:0-4927 GCA_041619315.1 Oceanococcus sp.
GGCCAGATTGGGCCGGATGGTGAAGGTCATGGTGCCGTTCTGACCCGCCGTAAACGTACGCTGGAAGCGATGGTGACCGTAACCCGGGGCCTGCACCAGGAAGGTGTAGTCGCCCGGTACAAAGCCCATGCTGTCGCCTGTTTCTGTGGCCGGGTCGGTGTCTGCGGTCGGGGTGACGCGGGCTTCATAATGGCCGGTGAAGATGGTTGCGGCCGGCGTGCTGCCGTCACTGCCCACGACTTTGAAGGTGATGCTGGCGTTGTCGCTACGCAGCGGCGAGGCGAAGTCCGCAATGGGGTCCGCATCGCTGCCACTGGTGGCAACGGCGTTTGCGCCCATGCCGCTGTAGGCGAAGGCATCCCACAATTCTTTCTGGTTGGCGCCGTCGTAGCGCAGCAGGTCAGCGGCGATGATGGCATCACGTGCATCCAGCATGGTCGGTGCTGCCGGCTGCAGCAGCAGCCCGTCGTACATCAGCTGGACCCAGCGGCGGTTGCCCGGGCAGGCGGTCGAATTGTACTTGCCATCGGCGCAGTCGATCTGGCGTTGCAGATCTTCGAACGGGTACACATCGGCATATTTGTCAATCAGACGCTGACGCACCTGATACATCGCCGCGCCCCAGATCTCACTGTTGGCATGCGGTGAGCCGGCGCCGTTGCCGTCGTAGTCATAATCTGACAGCTTGAGCGGGCTTTTGTCGATGCCGTAGTTGCGAATGCCGGCTTCAGGGTCACCCGTGGCATAGATCGCCGCTGCATAGGGGCTTTCTTCACCGATCGGAGCGAGTCCGTAGCCTTGCACATACTCGATGCCGGCCAAGTCACTCCAGGCTTCGCCCATGGCGCCGGCATGGCCGCCGCCCAATGAGGCATCAGGACCACCGCTCATGCGATTGCTGGTGGCGTGGGTGTACTCGTGGGCGATGATGACCATGTCATAGGCGCCATCCACACAGCCAGCGGGATAGATGGTCGCCGGCAGGGCCTGCCACAGGTACTGGTTGGTGATGCCAGGGATGCCATCTTGCAGGGTGATCTGGTTGGCGTTGTCACGCCCGTTTATGGTCAGACGACCGGCCTGGGACGAGCCGACTTCCGGGTCGTTCTGGCGCAGCGGGCTGGTCAGCCCGAAGTTGTCCAGCTGCAGGTTGGAATTGGTTTCGGTCCAGCCCAGCAGGTAACTCCAGTCATGCATGCGATTGTGCATCGCGAACAGATTGGTCGTTGCGGCTTCGAAATCGTTGAAATTCAGTGTTGGGTCAACAAACGCCAGCGGGCTGCAGGCCGAGTCGTACCAGGCATTGGTGAATTCGAAGTCGTAGGTGCGATCCAGCGCAATCGGGCGCAGGACCACGGTGTCCGGGGCGACAAAGTTGGCATTGGAAACCGCCGTCAGCGCGTTGTTGCCCTGGGTTGTGAAGGTCGGAACGCCGAGTGGTGCATGGGCATCCCAAGGCAGGCGTGTGGCGATGTTGCTCAGTTCCAGGCGATCACACATTGCCGGGTCGCGGCCCAGGTCACTGTCATCCAGTGCATCACCGGCCACATCCCAGCACCACATTTCTCGGATGTCGGCGCCGATCACGCCGTCGGCGGGCCCAAAGCGCGCCGGAATCGGGCTGTTGGGGAAAACCTTCCAGGCGGGAGAGGCCGAGCCCGGCAGCGCTACAGGGGCGCCGGGGGTGGCCGAATAGAAACCGACATAGCTGCTGGCCGGGGCGCCTGCCGGCTCGTACGGGCAGACTTCCAGTTCATAGTCGCCGGCGGCAATGCCACCCGCAGGCTGGTAGATCAGCACTTCCGGCGAGGTCAGCAAATCCTGGCTGGCGACCACCTGACCGTTGGAATACAGCTGCAGCGTGATGTCGGCCAGATCCGTGGCGGTCACGGTGACCTGCATGATGCCGTTGCCTTCATCAATGCTCAGGATATGACGTTCGCCACAGCCACCCTCGGTGGTGGTGCCGCTGATCTGGGCATAGCTGGATTTGGCCGGATAGGCCTGCGGGGCTTCGCCGTCAAGGTGCTGCACCGCGTTGTCACGCAGCCAGATCTTGCCGGTTTCAGCGTCCAGATGGGTGATAAAGGCTTGCGGGTGGCCACGATCGTGGCTGGAATCCAGCAAGGTGACTTCAAACACCTTGCGCACGCCCTGGCCGGGAATCGGCAGGGCCCGAAGGCGCACACGTTGCACGTCTTCGAGCAGCGAGCTGGTGAAGGTATTGAAGCTCTCGAGCAGCGTCTGGGCCTGCGGCACCAGTTCGAGCACGCCCAGCTGCATGCCGACATCGCTGGCCCCGGCGAGCAGGGCGTCGACCATGCTCAGCACCACGTTGCCGCTGAGCTGGGTTTCGCGGCTCAAGGTCGAGCCGACGAAGGCAACACGGCCGTCGCGCGCCACACCCACGCTGACCAGCCCGTCGCGCCCGCCCGCCGGAATGCCGTCCCACATCTGGCGCAGCAGGACCACGTGCGGGACATCCTCGGTCAGGACCTGTTCGCCGCGCAGCATGCGCGCGTAGTCAGGTGATTCATGCAGCGGCGAGACGCGCAGCACTTCCATGGCGTCGATCATGGCCGTGGTCTGGCCGAACAGATCGGCGTGCTGGAGCAGGAATTGCCGCGCCACCTCGGCGGGTGCAGCAGCACTGGGACCGCTCAGAAAGCCGCCGCGGCTGAACAGCACCTTGGGCGTGCCATGGTTGTTCCAGCGCACCGCTGCGGACAGCGCCTGCGCCGCTTCCAGTTGCGAGCTCAGCGGTTGCAGGCTTTGTTCGCGGCTGTCCATGAATGGGACGTAGCCGGGGCCTTCGCCCTGAAATCCGTGATAGCGCTCGGCGGCCGTGGCCGGCAAGGCGCCAAGCAGTGTGGTTGCGGCCACCAGGATGGCTCGCGAGGTAATACGCGTCATTTTATTTCTCCAGCGTAAGCATGAAGCCGGGTCAGGCGGGTAATGCGCGCCTGCCCGGCAGTTATCAGTAGCGCAGTCCGACCTGCAGATAGGCGAACTGACCGGGCAGGTCGTAGACCGAGGCGTCATAGCCATTGAGCGAGCAGCTCAGGCACACCGGCGGGTCTTCGTCGAGCAGGTTGTTGATCCCTGCGGTGAGGGTCAGGTCGTAGTCGCCGGGGACCTGCCAGCTGGCACGCACGTCGTGATAGAACGTGGCATCCAGGGTGTTGGTCCCGGCTTGCGGGTTGCCGCAGCTTGGGAATGCCGCGGCGTCACCACACTGTTCCTTGAGTGCGGAGATGTAACGCACCGCCCAGCTGGCCGTCACGTCGGCATAGTCCCAGTTCAGGCGCATGCTCGAGCGCCAGCGCGGAATGCCGCTGTCGGCGACTTCGATACCCACGCCGCGCGGTTCAGCAAGGCCGGTGGCTTTTGAAATCGCGCGGAAGCGCTCAATCCGGGTGGCCGACCAGTTGATGCTGAACTGACCCCAGTCGGAGGCCGGCGCAAGCCAGTCAATGATCAGATCCAGGCCCTGGGTTTCCACCATTCCGAGGTTGAGCAGGGTGTTGTCAAAGCCGTTGATGCCACCGCTGTCGGCGCGTGAGATGCCACTGCAGAACGCCGGGTCCAGGGTTGCAACGCAGCGGTCCAGTTGGGTCTGTGCATCGACCGCCTGAATCGCGTCATCCACTTCGATGTCGTACCAGGTGATCTCGAAATCCATGCGCTGCGACCAGGCCTGGTTGACCGCCCAGTTGGGGCTGTACACCAGGCCGGCGGTGAAGCTTTCCGCGGTTTCCGGTTTCAGCTCGGCATTGCCACCGGTGCGCACCGAAATTTGCGGATTGGCCTGGCTGTAAGTCGGGGGTACGCCGAGTTCGGAGCAATTGTTCTGGGTCTGCGCATCACTGGGTTGCGAACAAGGGTCTTCCAGTTGGGCATCAAAGCGGGCTGGCGAGCCGTACAGTTCACCGATCGACGGTGCGCGGAAGCCTTCGGCCCATGTGGCGCGTGCGAGCAGGCCATCAACAACATCCCAGCGCAGCCCGATTTTGCTGTTAAAGGTTGAGCCGAATGTTGAATAGTCGGAATAGCGACTGGCCACGCTGACATCCAGTTGGCGCACGCCGGGCAGGTCGGCGACCAGCGGGATTTCGAGTTCCACATAGGCTTCGCTGACGCTGTAGCTGCCGCTGCTGGGCAGCGACGGCACACCATTGGATTCGCCGCGCACAACCACAGCATCCGGCGAATAGCTGCCGCTAACGTCGCGGTATTCCAGCCCGGCGGCATAGCTCAGGGTGCCGGCGCTAAGATCCAGCAGGCCACCCGAAGCATTGGCGCTGGCCAGGTTCAGCTCCTGCTTGCTGCGGTCCACCTCGACGAACTGAATGTAGTCGAGCATATCCGGGGAGATGGTGCCGGGGCCGCCAAACAGGTTGAGCGGAATGCAGTCGCCGGTGCAGTCCGCAACCGGGCCGAGCGCACGCGCGATGTTGGCGATGTTGTAGGTGCCACGCACAGTCTGGGTGGCCTTGTTGCTGGCGCTGACCAGATTGACATCCCAGAACACGGGGCGGGCGAAACCGTAGAAGTCACCGCTCAGGCCAGCTGCCAGGTAGAAGGTGTCGACTTCCTGGCTGAAGATGCGCGGGCCGCCCTCAACCGGACGACGGCCGATCAAAAGCAGATTGTCTTGCGGGTCCAGTGCGATGCCGAAGGGGTTGTAGGGGTTGTCCTGGGCGATGGCCACGCTGTCGGCCATGCCGCCGGTGCCGGCCTCAGGGCCGAGAAAGATCGGCTCCGGCGCGGCGCGGTTCTGCGAATCACGGGTCTGGCTCAGAATCCGGGCGTAAGCCGTGATGTTGTTGTTGATGTCGAACTGGCCCTGGGCAAACAGGCCAAGGCGCTCGGACGGGGTCAGCAGCAGGTTCTGGTCCGCGTAGTTGTAGCGATCGGCGGTGGTGAA
>JBFKEC010000257.1:0-4905 GCA_041619315.1 Oceanococcus sp.
AGTAGAAGGCACGCTGGGCAGGATCGAAGTCGGGGTCCTGCCACACCGCACACAATTCGCTGTGACCCTGACCCAGCGGAGTGCAGCTGTTCAGGTCGACCGTGGCACCGTTGTTGGCATCGCCGGCAATGTCGTAAACCTGCTCATGCTTGCCACTGGCATCGTGCCAGCCCTTGATGATCTGGATGCGTTGCAGCAAGCCGGAATCATGTTGATCCGGTTGCGGGTCGGCCAGTGCCCATACCGCCATGCTTGGCACGCTGTCACTGCTTGGCGCTGGTGGCAGGTCGCTGCCCATAGGAACGCCGTTGCGATAGCCTTCAGCGACGAAGTCCTCGCGCGCGCACAGATCCTCGGCCAGGTTGAAGCCGCCAAAACTGCGCACAATCGGGCGCGTGCCGCTGGTCCCATACACCTCTTTGCGGCGCAGGGCTTCGAACAGTGAGGTGCGCGTGTTCTGCTCGGCCCAGACTGCAGCCAGACCGCCAGGACTGTATTCGATCAGATCGGTCAGGCCTGGCGGCACTTCGTCGGTGGCTGCAGCGCCGGCGCCACCATGACCCGGGTAGCCCTCTTCATTGCTCAGGCCCGGGGTGCCCAGATGAGTGTCCGAGCTGCCAATGAAACCGTACTTGAACGGGTTTACGCCGAGTTCCAACTCCAGACGCAGGCCATCCTTGAGCGCTTCGCGCAGAAAATCCTGTTCCACCGGCTCGCCGGTGTTGAGCCCGCCAAAGCGATCGCCGGTGAGATTGTTGTAGGGCAGCAGTTCAAAGTTGCACAACTCGTCTTCCGCGCCGGGCCCGCTGGTGCCCAGGCATTCGGATTGGCCTTTGTGCTGATAAATCTCGGCCAGCGGCTCATTACGCTGGCGCGCCTGGGCGACGGCGCTGTCATACGGATCGCCATTCTTGTCGATGGGGTTGAACATCAGGCCGGCACTGAGGTTGGAGTTGTGCGGGATGGTCAGATATTCACAGCCGTCGTCGAGTTGGCACAGCTCATCGAGCACGTTCCAAAGATTTTCCGGTTCCGGGTATTCCTGAAACGCCGGTGGCAATTCGGGCACCTGTGCAGACTTGAAGATCACGTTGCGATGCAGGTTGTTGGACAGGGGCGCACCGGTCCATTCATAGCCGACAAAGGTTGTGAATTGGCAGTCATCACTGCGGTCGTAGTGCACATCGGCGGCATTGCGGATGTCGTTCCACGGGGTTTGCGCCGCGTCCAGGCATTGTTCACCACCGAGCCCGCAGTAGGGCAGTCTGGGTACCGTGCCATCGGCACCGATCAGCGGCAGCGCATTGATGATGGGCAGCGCCGCCACCGGTGTTTGCGACAGGTCCGGCAGGCCCACCGCTACCAGATTGAAGAACAGGAAAGCATTTTCCGGTGACTGGCGGTAGAACAGGCATTCTGGCGCGTTGTACTGCGGGTATTGCGGGTCGGTGCAGATTTCGACCTCGCCAAACAGTTCGGCGTGATCGGTGATCGCGGAGAAATCCAGCGGACGGCTTAGCTGGGCATAACGCAGCGCTTCACCCTCGGCGCTGTATGGCTGTATTCCCAGGCTTGAACCTTTGGCGAATCGATAGGATTCATCCGGTGTGATGATCGTGCCCTGAGTGTTGGCGTCCAGCGAATACACCGTGTGCACATGCAGGTCACCAAAGTAGGCGTTTTTCAGCGGGTTGTGATCGTTGCACAGCCGTTGCGCATCGGCCACGGCTGGAATGTCAGGCGTCGCCGTCGGATAGGGGATCGGATCCTGGGATGTGCGGCAGCCAAGCAGGGTCAGGAAGCTGACGGCGATGGTCAGGCGCAGGGACGCGTTGTGCATGGTGTCTCCTCATGTCGCGTTCTTGGTCGGGGTCGCCGGATGATTCGAGTCATCCGGTCGCCCCTATGTGTTGTTGACGTTGGCCTTGTCGAGAAAGGCCGGGCGTTCGCCACCGCCGTTGATCACGATGTTGCTGCCGGAGATGTAACCGGCCTGCTGTGAGGCCAGCCACACGCAGGCATTGCCGATGTCCTGAGGGCTGGCCAGGCGTTGCATGGGGATGGTGCTGGCCACCGCTTTGATGCCGTCGTCGTCACCAAAATGCAGATGGGCCTGTTCAGTCAGCACCGGCCCCGGACTGACCGCAGCGACGCGAACCTTGGGCGCCCACTCCACCGCCAGTGACTGGGTCAGATTCAGCAGCCCGGCTTTGGCGGCGCCGTAAGCGGCAGTGCCTGGCGATGCACGATCGGCGCTGACGCTGCCGATGTTGATGATCACGCCGCCGCAGGTTTGTGCCTGCATCCGTGCGTTGGCGCCCTGGGCCAGATTCAGCGGCGCCAGCAGATTGAGCCGGATGATGGCTTCGTGGAAGCGCGGCGAGGCGCTGTCGGCCATGGCAAACGGCGAGCCACCGGCATTGTTGACCAACACATCAAGGCGGCCGTGGCGCTCAATGATGGCGTCGAGCAAGGCCGTGCAGGCTTCGGCATCGCGAATGTCAGCGGCGATGAATTCGGCTTCATTGCCATCCACCGAAACAGGACGTTCGGGTGCATTTCGGGCGCTGATAATGACCGTGGCGCCACGGGCTAAAAAGGCCTGGCTGATGCCCAGGCCGACACCCTTGGCACCGCCGGTAACGAGCACAACCTGAGGTAAGACCTGAGTCATGCTTTTGCGACCGATTTTTTCCTGCGCAGCGAGGCTGTCTTGCGCTTGGGTTTGGGCGCAGCCAGTGCGGCTTCGAGTTCGTCCAGTGCGTCGCGGATGTAGACAGCGATGCGTTGCAGATTGGGAATGGTGTCGCGGCAGCCCACGATGCCGAAAGAGATCTTGTCGGCATAGCCGACGATGGTGACGTTGAGCGTGTGGCCGTCGAACAGCAGCGAAACCGGGTACATCGCCTCCATCGGCGAGCCGCGGAAATACAGCTGCGTTTTCGACGCGATCACATTCGAAACCGTGACGTTGAACATCGGCGGCAGCTTGCGGCTCAGGCCGGTGAGCTGGCCCAGCATCATCGGGCCGATGCCGATGACCGAATACTGATTGAGCGATTCGGTCGGTAGCGAGGCCAGCTTGGTCTTGGTGTCCATGGTGGTCGCATTGATGTAGGCCAGGCGTTCGGCCGGGCTGGCCAGATGCGTGCCCATGGGGCAGACAAAGCCAACCACGCGGTTGCCGGGCTTGTCATCCAGGTGCGGCAGGCCGATCGGCACCGAGGCGTACAGGGTGTTGTCCGGCAGTGCGCCCTGCTCGTCGAGGTAACGCCGCAAGGCGCCGCCCAGAATGGCCAGGCAGACGTCGTTCACGGTGGCCTTGCTGTGTTTGCTGATGGCACGGGTGCGGTCCATCTCGATCCACTGCGTGGCCACGCGGCGATGCTTGGTGATGCGGCCATTGAAGATGGTGCGCGGGATTTCCAGCAGATTGGGCAAGCCGCCGTGCGGGTTGTCTGCAGTGCGCGCCATCTCGCGCATCTTGTTGATCAGCTTGACCGAGCCTTGCAGGTTTTTGCCGCTGATTTTCAGTGCGTTCTTGACCAGAACATTGGCGTTGACGTTGCGCGGAACGGAGGCTTTGCGCGCAGGCCGGGTCAGCGACCACGGGCCGGCATCAGTGGCTTCGTCGGGGTCGTCCGACAGCCAGTTGTTCATCATCTTGATCGCCGAGAAGCCATCCACCGCGCTGTGGTGAGCTTTTTGATACACCGCAAAACGACGATTCTCCAGGCCCTCGATCAGATGGCATTCCCACAGCGGTTTGGTCATGTCCATGGGGATGGAATGCAAACGCGAGATCAGCACGCCGAGTTCGCGCTCGCCGCCGGGGTGGGGCAAGGCCGAATGGCGCAGGTGGTAGTCGATGTCGATCTCTTGGACTTCTTCCCATTGCGGCAACACCCGCCCGTGCCGGCCTTGTTTCAAACGCCAGTTGTAGGGCGGGTTGATGACCGGGCGGCTGCGCATGAAGGCAAACAGCTCGCTTAAGTAGTCCGGTGGGGCGTCGTCGGGCAGCTGGAAGATCATAAGGCCAGCCACATGCATGGGCGTGCGCTTGCTTTCCATGCGCACGAAGGAAGCATCGAGCGGATTGAGCAAATTCATGGGTCTCCGAGGCGTCGTGGCGCCGCATTCTATTTCTAAGGTGCAAAGCTTAGCGCCAAATTTGCGTGCCGCGTGGTCCGTTTGGACCGTAGTCCAATCGGGTGAAGCTGCGGACCCGGTGAAATCCAACAATGATCGGCGCTGTGCACAGCAACCGCGCTGTGCCCGATCCACTGCTGGAATGTGTCCGCCAATGCCCGATTTGCCAATCCCACAAGCCCACTACGTCACTGCCAACGGCCTGAAAATTCATTATCAGGAAGAGGGGCAGGGGCCGGCCGTGGTGTTTCTGCATGGCAGCGGCCCCGGGGCCAGTGGCTACAGCAATTTCAAGATGAATTATCCGCAGCTGGCCGCAGCGGGCTATCGCTGCATCGTCCCGGATTTGCCCGGTTATGGCCGTTCCGACAAACCGGAAGATGCGCAGTACATCAATGATTTCTTCATTCAGACCCTGCACGCCTTTCTCGCCGAGCTGAATCCCGGGCCGGTGACCCTGCTCGGCAATTCACTCGGCGGAGCGATCGCGCTGGGTTACACCCTGGCCTTCCCGCAGGCAGTGTCGCGACTGATCCTGATGGCGCCGGGCGGCGTTGAGGAGCGCGAGGCCTATTTCGAGATGGAAGGGATCAAGCGCATGATGGCGCTGTTTGCCCAGGGGCCGCTTGACCACGCCAGCATGCGCAAGCTGCTGGGTTTTCAGTTGTTCGATGCCGACCAGGTGAGCGAAGAGGTGGTCAACGAGCGGGTCGCGGTATGCGCGCTGCAGCCGTCCACCGTGCTTTCAACCATGCG
>JBFKEC010000258.1:0-4901 GCA_041619315.1 Oceanococcus sp.
CGGCGATTGCCGAGTTTTATCGGTATTCGGTCGGTTTGGGGGCCAAATTGTCGCTGGTGGCCCCGATACGAACCTCGCATGCCGAATCCGCGGCGATGGCGTTTGATGTTGCCGTCACCCTGGATCAGGGGCCATGTCTGATCCGTGTTATTGATGTGATGACCTTCGATGACGCCGGCAAATTTTCAAGCATGCGGGCCTACTGGGGGCCGGGCGATATGGCTTTTGAGCCCAGTGCCTGATGCGCGCGGCACGGCATAAGTCCTGCGGCGATATCTCGTTGCCGGTCGATGCGCCAAGGCGAATTGATGATGCCGAGGCGGCGCACTGGGACGCCAGCTGCGACGTGCTGATCGCGGGTTTTGGTGCTGCCGGTTGCGCCACTGCACTGAGCGCGCGTGAGCACGGTCTTGAGGTCATCGTGGTCGACCGTTTCGATCTTGGTGGCGCCACGGCCCGTAGCGGCGGTGTGGTGTATGCCGGAGGCGGTACCGCGCAGCAGAAAAAGATCGGTGTCGATGACAGCCCTGAGGCGATGTTTGAATACCTGCGTCGTGAGGTCGGTGATGCGGTCAGCGCGCAAACCCTGCGCCGATTCTGCGAAGACAGTCGTGCGTTGATCACATGGCTGGAGTCGCTAGGGGTGGGTTTCGATGCGCAAGACAATCCGCCGAAAACCTCATACCCCAGGGATGGCACCTTTCTTTACTACTCCGGCAACGAGGCCATCAGCGGATTCCGCGAGCATGCCGCGCCGGCTCCACGCGGACACAGAACTGTCGACCGTGGCCTGTCCGGTCGTCGTTTGTATGGCGTGCTGCGCGCTGCGACGCTCAAAGCGGGGGTGAACCTGCGTGCCCCCTCCGCTGCCCACCGGCTGATTCTCGACATCAATGACCGGGTGGTCGGGCTGGAGGTGCTGGAGCTGGCCGCTGGCAGTGCTCCGGAGCAAGCATTCCGGCGCTGGACGCGCTGGGCTGAGGGTTTGCATAACTTCGCCCCGATGGCTGCCGACTGGTGCCGTCGCAAGGCCGCCGTGATCGAGCGCAAGCACGCGCGCGTGGTGTGCATTCGGGCAAAACGCGGTGTGGTGCTGGCGACCGGTGGTTTCGTGTTCAATCGCGAGATGCTGGCGCGTTACTCGCCGCGCTTCCTGTCGGCCATGCGTCTGGGCACGGCGGGTTGTGATGGCAGTGGCATTCGGCTGGGTTTGAGCGCTGGCGGGGTTGCCGATCGCATGCACAAGGTGTCGGCCTGGCGTTTCATCAACCCGCCAACAGCTTGGCCACAGGGCATTGTGGTTGATCAGCGCGGTCAGCGGTTCTGCAACGAAGCCTCATACGGGGCGCGCCTGGGCGTGGCCATGTGTGAAGCCCATCAGGGCCGGGCCTGGTTGATTCTGGATAAAGCCCAGCGGCGTCGTGCCTGGCGTGAAGCACTGACCGGCGGATTGTGGATTTTCCAGAGCGGGCCGGCGATTCTGCTGATGTTGTTTGCCCGCCGTGCAGGTTCCCTCACGGCACTAGCCGGGAAACTGGGCATGTCTGCGCAGTTGCTGCAAAGCACGGTCGAGGAATACAACCAGGCCGCCGAGCAGGGCCATGGCGATGCCTTGGGCAAGGACGGGCCGGCGCTCAATGCGATTTCAGAGCCAAGCTTCGCGGCGATCAATATCTCCGCCGACAACCCGGCTTTCCCGCTACCGGCTATTACGCTGGGCGGACTCAAGGTCAACGAAGCCAGTGGCGCCGTGCTCAACGCGCGCGGACAGGACATCCATGGTTTGTATGCGGTGGGACGCTGCGCAGTTGGCATAGCCTCCAACGGTTATGTCAGCGGTCTGTCGCTGGCCGATTGCCTGTGGTCCGGTCGTCGCGCCGGGCATGGGCTGGCCGGCTAGAGCGGCGCCGCCAGATCACTGCAGTCGGTCTGGCTTTGCTGGCACAACGCGGCAATCCGTTGGCTCAGGGTCTGAGCCACAGCCTGGCGTGCGGGCTTGTCCGTGGCCCAGTCCTGCAGAGCCGCAAACAGGCGCTGCATGCGCATGCGGGTGCGTTGATAGTAGCCGTCACGGGCTTGAGCGACGCCATCCAGGATCTGATTGACCACGGTTTGTATGATTTCGCTTTGCTCGGGCGCCAACTCCAGCAGGTTGAGCACATGCTGCACTCCCCACTGGGTTCGGGTGGCCGGTCCACTGGCCAGTTGCCAGGCACGTGCTGACCAGCCGAGCGAGCGGGTGTGGTTGCCGCGGTCCTTTTCAATCGCGGCCAGATAGGACATGTAGTAATAAGGCGCCACGGCGCGCTCCAGCTCTGCCTGCAGCATGCTCACGGCGTCATCGCTGAGGCCAACCTCATGCAAATACCAGGCGGCGTTGTAGATCAGCGCCTGACGTTCGACCGGGGTTTCGGCAGCTTGATCGGCCCAGCTGGCGCGAGTCCGCACCAGGGCTTGCAGGTCGCTGTCGTCTTCCGGCAGTTCACCGTCGTGGTCGCGTGCCAGATCCATGCGCAGACGCGTTGCGAGCATGCGTGCCTTGAGTGGCAGGGTGGTGTCAGCAAAACTCGTTGCAGCCAGCTGGTGGAGCGCGGCGCGCAATTCGGCCTGACTTTCAGGGGGCGCTGCGGCGCTCAATTCGACGCCGTAGTACTGCAACTCGCTCAGATTTGCGCGGGCCAGCGTGGCATCACCCAGTATCTGTTGCAGATTGGCGATGTCTGGCGCCGCAGTGGGGCTGTCCAGCGCGGCAATGCTGGCCAGCAGGCGCAGGCGATGGCAGGCAGCCGAGGCTGATGCCGGGCAGTGCGTGGACAATGCAAGCAGGGCATCCGCCGGCGCGTCCTTGCCGAGTAAACGTCCGTCATCCGCATCCCAGGCCGTGTCGGCGAGCAATTGCCATTGCGCCGTGTCGAGGGTTTCAGCTTGTGTGCGCGCCCGCCGGACAATGTCCTGAATGCTGCGCGTTTGCTCCAGCGCAGCTTGCAGGGCTTTGGGGTAACGCTCAATGCTCATGCCACTGGTCAGGCGGGTGCGTTCTTCACCGTTGGGCCCGAATACGATCAATGTGGGATAGCCAATCGCACCGTAGTGTTCACCCCAGCGCTGTGCGCCTTCACTGTCGCCATCCAGATAAACCGCGACGAAAGACCTGCTCATGCTGATGAACGCAGGATCTTTGAACACCGTGGAGCGCAGCTGATTGCAGGGAGGGCACCACACCGCACCCCAGTACAAAAACAGGGGCGTTTGATCGACTTTGGCCTGGGCAAAGGCTTCGTTCACATCGCCGTCAAACCAGGTGATTTCGGCGTTGCTAGGGCCCTTCGCTGGTGTGGACGTGGTGGCTGTGGCGCTGTCAGGACTGCGCCCGCAGGCCAGAGCAAGTAGCGTACAGCTGAGCAATAGAGTGCGAGGTATCAGGCGTTTCATGGCCTGAGTATACGTCGCGGTTGTGCTGCACTTGTGCGATATGAAGTGTTTTGCTACATTGCAATTCACTTTTCAGCAGCCCGGTGCCATGTACAAGGAACGCCGTCGTCACAATCTGATGCGCTTGATCGAAGAGCAGGCTGACGGGCGTCAGGCTGACTTCGCGACGCGTATTGGCAAGTCTGCGTCCTACGTTGGGCAACTGGTGCGTGGGGTTGGCAGTTTCGGCGACCGGGTGGCGCGGCAAATTGAAATGCAGTGCCGCAAGCCACGTGGCTGGCTGGATCAGGAACAACCCGTCGAGTCGGTTGCGTCGCCCAGAGTGCAGGGCCTGTGCCCGGTCTTGTCGTGGGTGGCTGCAGGCAGCTGGCACGGCATGGAAACGCCGGATGGCCAAGGCGATGATGCGGCAGAGTGGTTGCCGTGTCCGGTGCGCCATTCCGACGGGACCTTTGTCCTGCGGGTGCGTGGTGAATCCATGTACAACCCGCTGGGGCGTTTGAGCTTTACCGACGGTGATTTGATCTTTGTTGATCCGCAACGCCATCCGGACAATAAATCGTGTGTGGTGGTGCGTCGCGAACAGGATCAGAGCGCGACTTTCAAGCAATTGATAGTCGAAGGCGAAGTGCCAGCGACGCGTCGCTATCTCAAGCCGCTCAACCCGAACTGGCCAGAACCGATTCTGGAACTCCGCGAAGATGACCAGCTGTGTGGCGTGGTGATCTTCAAAGGCATGGCGCTGTAGTGGCGGCCGTGTTTTTTTGTCTGAAATATGTAGTAAAACACTTCACGAGGATGTGCTCATGAAATTCAAGACCCGTACGCCCATGGCTGTGCTGAATCGCCCGGTTACCCGCAGCGCTGCTGAATCCGCTGTTGTCCGTCCCAGTCGCTTGCTGCATCCCCTGCGCGCGCGCGCTCAGGTTCGTATGGAAAAGCCACAGGTGTTCTGCGATCCGCGCATGCCCGGAAACTGGCGTGAAGTTGCGGTGGGTGACCATCTGCCTGAGCAGGCCGCCTGATCACCCACCAGGACTGAGTGCGACTTTCAGTTGGAGAGTGCGGCCAGTTGTGTGCCGCGCTCACTCTGATAGACCGCAATCAGCTGGGTGCTGCTCTGGTAGGCGCCGTGGTCACGCAGGGCGTTGAGGGTAGTGTGGTCGCGCTGGTATACGTCGTTGCGCACTTGCAGATTGCCATCCGCGGAAACCCAGGCGGTCCAGTACTGCAGGTGCACGGGCACGCGGTTATGCAGCCGCACGCTGTGCGTATCAGTGGCCTGCGTGACGTCTGACCATGCTGATTCAGAATGGTCACGCAGCAGGGCCTGAGCCAGCACCATGGGTTCATCTACACGGATGCAGCCCGAGCTGAACATGCGCTGATCGCGCTCGAACAGACTGCGGCTGGGCGTGTCGTGCAGATAGACCGAATAGGGGTTGGGGAACAGGAATTTGACCTGGCCA
>JBFKEC010000259.1:0-4892 GCA_041619315.1 Oceanococcus sp.
AACATGGGATTTCCCGCCACCCGCATGCGCCGCTGGCGTGCCACGGCCGCTGGCCGCCGTCTTGTCCGCGAACATCAGCTCAGCACCGCCGACCTGATCTGGCCGGTGTTCATTCGTGAACAACCCGGCCGTGAAGCGGTTGCCGCCATGCCCGGGGTTGAACGGCTGGGCCCGGACGCCCTGCTCGACGCCGCCGCCACCGCGGTTCAGCTCGGCATTCCGGCCATGGTCCTGTTCCCGGTCATCGACGCCAGCCTGAAAACCCCTGATGGCGCTGAAGCGCTCAATCCCGAAGGCTTGGTGCCGCGCAGTGTGCGCGCGCTCAAGGCGGCCTACCCGGAGCTCATGGTGATTACCGACGTGGCGCTGGACCCGTACACCAGCCACGGCCAGGACGGCTTGCTCGACGACAACGGTTACGTGCTCAATGACGCCACGGTCGGCGCGCTGTCGCGTCAGGCCCTGGTCCACGCGCGCGCCGGCGCCGACGTGGTCTCGCCCTCGGACATGATGGACGGTCGCATCGGGCGTATTCGTGAGGTGCTGGAACGCGACAGCCGCCACAACACCGCGATCATTTCCTACGCCGCCAAGTACGCCTCCGATCTGTACGGCCCGTTCCGCGATGCGGTCGGTTCCTCGGCCAATCTGGGCGGTGGTGGCAAGCACACCTATCAGATGGATATCGGCAACGGTGATGAAGCCCTGCGCGAGGTCGAACTCGACATCGCCGAGGGCGCCGACGGCGTCATGATCAAACCCGGCCTGCCCTACCTGGACATCATCTGGCGGGTGAAATCGCAATTTGGCATTCCCACCTTTGCCTATCATGTCAGCGGCGAATACAGCATGCTCAAGTGCGCCGCTCAGGCCGGACTGCTGGATGAACGCAAGGCCGTGCTGGAATGCCTGACGGCATTCAAGCGCGCCGGCAGCGACGGCATCCTCACCTACTACGCACCACAGGTGGCCCAATGGCTGACCAACCCGTAAGCGAAAACGCGGACAACCCCGCACCCCGGATCAAGCTCTATCAGTTTGCCCCCGCGCTGGGCCTGCCCAACGCCAGCCCGTTCTGCGTCAAGCTGGAAACCTGGCTGCGCATGGCCGAACTGGAATACGAGACCGTCATCACGCCGGACCCGCGCAAGATGCCGATGGGCAAGCTGCCGGCCATCGAGGTCGACGGCAAACTGATCGCCGACAGTGGGTGTGCGATCCGCTACCTGCAGAAGCATTTCGAGCCCAAGCTCGACACCCAGTTGAGCACCGTCGAACGCGGTCGCGCACTGGCCCTCACGCGCATGCTCGAAGAACACAGCTATTGGGCACTGATCTACTTCCGCTGGATTGATGAAGGCAACTGGCCCAACACCCGCCAGTCGTTCTTTGGCAAGTATGGCGGCCTGACCCAATCACTGATTTCCTCCATCGTACGGCGCAAAACCCGCAACGCGGCACTGGGCCAGGGTCTGGCTCGACACAGTCGTGATGAAATCCTGCATCGTTTCAACGAAGACATGAATGCACTCGCGGCCAATCTTGGCGAGCGCCCGTATTTCGGTGGTTACCAGCCGGCCACGGTCGATGCCACAGCCTACGCCCTGCTGTGCAATGTGTTGCACTCCAGCCAGCGTACGGTGCTCGCCGACATCGCCGAACAGCACGCTTCACTGGTCGCCTACACCCAGCGCATGCGGGAAAACTATTTCCCGGATTTCCAATGAAGTTGGCGCTGATCGGCCAACCGGTAGCGCACAGTCGCTCGCCGCAGATTCACCAGCATTTTGCCCAGGCCTGCGGCCGCAGCATCAGTTTCGAACTGATCGAATGCGCCAGCGAGGATGTGGCCGCCACGGTCGAAGGTTTTTTTGCCGACGGCGGCCACGGAATGAACGTGACCCTGCCGCACAAGGGCACGGTGATGGCCAGCTGCGCGCATATCAGCAGCGAAGCCGAACTGGCAGGCGCGGTGAACACGCTGGTACCGAAAGCGGATGGCCTGCACGGCGAGAACACCGATGGGCGCGGCATGGTGCGTGATCTCAAACGCCTGGGCATTAGCCTGCGCGGCAAGCGTATTGCGGTCATTGGCGCCGGCGGCGCGGCCCGCGGGGTGCTCAAACCGTTGCTCGACGAAGCCCCGGCCGAACTGGTCTGGTCCAACCGCAACCCGCTCAAGCTGGAAGGCCGCGATGCGCCCTTTCAGGCTCATGGCCCGCTGGTCTGCCGGGCCAATCTGGCCCTCAAGGGCGATTGCTTTGATGTGCTGATCAACGCCACCGCAGCCGGCCATTCTGGCCAGGTACCGCGCCTGCCGAATGATCTTATTGCTCCCGGCGGGGTGGCCTACGATTTGAGCTATGGCCCTGCCGCACAGCCGTTTCTCAACTGGGCATCAGCACAAGGCGCTCAGGCGACCTATCCCGGCATCGGAATGCTGATCGAGCAGGCCGCACTGGCCTGGCAGCACTGGACCGGCGACCTGCCCGACACGGCTGCTTTGCATGAGGACATGGCCGGCGCCTGAACCGCGCCGTTTAGCTCGGCTTGCTGTTCGCTGCCTTGCGCTGAGCGTCGACTTCGCGCGAGCCCGGCACCATCAAGACGGCAGCCAGGATGCCGAGTTCATACAGCGCGTACACCGGCAACGCCAGCAGGGTTTGTGAAAACATGTCTGGCGGCGTCAGCACCATGCCGACGGCAAAGGCCCCGACCAGCACATAGGCACGCTTTTCACGCAACGCGCCCGGCGTGGTGAAGCCCATGCGCACCATCAAGACGATCGCAACCGGCACCTCAAACGCAGCACCGAACGCCAGAAACAAGGTGATTACGAAATCGAGGTAGCGGCCAATATCGGTCATCACCGCAACCCCTTCCGGTGCCGCAGCGACAAAGAATCCGAAGATCAGCGGAAACACCACGAAGTAGGCAAACGCCATCCCGGTATAGAACAGCAGGGTGCTGGATGCCACCAGCGGCATGGCGAAACGACGCTCGTGCTGATACAGACCGGGCGCGACGAAGGCCCAGATCTGATACAGCGACCACGGCATGGACACCACGATGGCCAACAGCAAGGTGAGCTTGAATGGGGTCAGAAACGGCGACGCCACTTCGGTCGCGATCATGCTGGTGCCTTCCGGCATGCTCGCCAGCAGCGGATTGGCCAGCGTCGCAAATATCTCTTGCGCGAACGGCACCATCGGCACGATGCACACCAGCACACCCAGCACGATGCGCAGCAGGCGATCGCGCAGCTCCAGCAAGTGGGCAATCAGTGGTTGCTCTTTAAGGGCTTCCTTGTGGCTGTCTGCTGACGCCTTGTTGGGCTTGCCCATCAGTCGGTTTTCTTGTCTGGCGCAACTGCCGAATCGGACGATTCGCTGTCCGAATTGCCGTCCAGATCAATCTTCTGATTGAGCAGACGGCGCGAATCCTCGACGTATTGCTTCATCTCGGCTCGCTGAACCTCGCGATCCAGCTCGGTGGTCATCTGACGCACGTAGCCGCGCGCACGCCCGGCCCAGTAACCCACGGTTCGGGCCACTTTGGGCAAACGCTCGGGACCGAGCACAAGCAAGCCGATAACTGCCAGCAGCAGCAGTTCGGAGAAGCCGACGTCAAGCATTCGGGATCAGGCCGATTTATCGCTGTCGGCGGGTTTCTTCTCGGCGCTGCTGGCGGCCACGTTGTCGGCCGGATCGTCGTCCAGCGCTGGTGCCTCATCGTCGGGCTTCAGGGCGTCATCATTGCCGTCCTTGACCGCCGATTTGAAGCTTTTGACGGCCGAGCCCATATCGCCGCCGATATTGCGCAGTTTTTTGGTGCCGAACAGCAACACCACAATTGCCAGCACGATTAACAGCTGCCAGATACTGATTCCACCCAATCCCATCAGGATTCTCCTTTGTTTCGCGCCGCTTTCTCGGCGAGACCAGACACACCTTGACGGCGCGCCAGCTCGGCCAGGACATCGTCCGGGCTCAGGCCGGCGTCGGCCAACAACACCAGCGCATGGAACCACAGATCGGCCATCTCATAAACCAGATGCTGAGGATCTTCCGCGGTACCGGCCAAAACCGTTTCCACCGCCTCTTCACCCAGCTTCTGCAGAATCTTGTGACGGCCCTTGGCATACAAACTGGCCGCGTAAGACGAACCCGGATCAGCCTGCTTGCGACTTTCCAGCTGCGCCGCCAGAGCCGTTAGCATAGTTGCAGCCGGAGGCTCAGCATCGCGCCAACCGGAATCATCCGCACTACGATAAAAACAACTGGTTACACCGGTGTGACAAGCCGGACCGGCCGGGTCCACCAGCACCAGAAGGCTGTCGCCATCGCAATCCAGGCGCACGTCAACAACGCTCTGCGTATTGCCGGAGGTCAAGCCTTTGACCCAGATCTCGCCGCGCGAGCGCGACCAGAAAGTAGCCTGCCCCGTGCTCATGGTCAATTCCAGCGCCTCGGCGTTCATCCAGGCCTGCATCAGTACGGTGCCTCGAACACGATCCTGAACCACCGCACAAACCAGACCGTCGGCATTCCACTTGACCGCGTCGAGCAAACTCACAGGCGCATCTCCAGCCCTTGCTCAGCCAGATACGCCTTGGCTTCGCCCACGCTGTGCTGGCCATAGTGGAAGATCGAGGCCGCCAGCACCGCATCCGCGTGGCCCTCAACAAATCCGTCCTTGAGGTGCTCCAGCGTGCCGACACCACCGGAGGCGATCACCGGCACATCGAGCGCATCAGAAATGGCCCGGGTCAGCTCCAGATCGAAGCCTTCCTTGGTGCCATCGCGATCCATGCTGGTCAGCAACAGTTCGCCGGCGCCCATTGCAACCATCTTGATCGCCCATTGAACCGCATCAAGCCCGGTGTCCTTGCG
>JBFKEC010000260.1:0-4883 GCA_041619315.1 Oceanococcus sp.
GCGGCGTCCGCAAGGCAATCAAGTTCGCTGTATTTCCAGCCAAGCTTGTCGTGGTCGTAGGCGCGCTCAAGGTCGGTATCAAACCCGCTGACGAACTGACCGGCTAGCTCCTGTGGTAATGGCGCTGACTGTCGCAGCCAGATGTCCGGCCGCTCATTGGCGGGGTCAAGAACGCCCCACACATTGGGCACGGATGCGTTGTGCAGATAAGGTGCAGAGGCCCAGACACCGTACAGTGGTGGCGCCAGCATGACCGGGGTGTTGTTCGGGGTGCTGGCGGCTTCACCGATGCCGCAGTTTAAAAAGACATTGTAGTCATAGGCTGCGGGGGTTGTGCCATCAGCATTGCGCAACGATTGCATCGCTTGTGCATAAGCCGGGTCTGTGCCGATGACCTCAAGTTCAGTGATGTTGGCCGCGATGCCTTCAAGACGCGGGTCTGCAAGATAGTCCGGATTGTTGACGAAGTATGCGGAGTAGGCGCCATGGCAACTGGCACAGGACCCGTTGCCTCTTTGTGCGGGTGCCGGCACCGGGTTTTCGAGCTCATCGGCCCACAAATCCTTGGCATGAAACAGCACCGCGCCTTGGCGCGCCAGGGATTCATCGACAGGCCCAGGATAGGCAGGCGATTTGAGTGATTCAGCCCATATCTGAAATGCGTAAGCCACTGAATCCACCCAGCCCAGGGCGTCGGCGGGCCCGCCGCCCAATGGGTAATACGCTGCCATGTCGATGCGCGCCGAGTCCGTCGGCAGCACAGCGCCGTGGAATTTCTGTGGACGCGAACCCAGGTTCCACCAGGGCGGGCTTTTGATGTTGCCGATCGCCTGGCTGAGCAGAATTTTTATGTTGGTGAGTTCTTCCGGGTTGCCATTGTTGAAGGCGATGAAGCCGACTTGAAACTGGTCGATAGCACCGGTCCCGCGATTGGCCGCGATGGTCAGAGGTAGACCTGAAAGCACACCGAAAGGCACTGCGCCGACACTGGCAAAATCACGAAACGCAACGGTGAAGTCGCCGATTGTGCCCGCACCGCCATAGATAACTTCTTGCTCGACACCCATGCCGCTGAGCTGCCCGTCATGGCAGAACGAGCACAGCTTTACGCCGATGCTGCCGGTCCAATTGCCGTTGCTGTCGCGCAGCTGAGTAAAGCCGATGGGCAATTGGCCACTGCCACCATCCAGATCATTGGGATCTTCACCAGGCTGAGGGTAGGGGTTGCGTGCCTCACCAAGCGGAGTGCCGTAGCGGGCGGCGACGAGTTGATCAAACTGGTCTGGACGACGACCCTGCGTGTAGGAGGTCCAGCTGCGCCACAACTGGTTGTACTGATCCGCACTCAGCGTCCACAAAGATGCACCGTCGGTATATGTCTGGGGGTCCAGGGTGTTCACACCGCTGCGAGCATCGCCGCTGAACATATGTGCAGCGCCGGGTTGCCCCTGACCGCGTCCGATCAATTCACCTTGCTCGTACAGCGCACGGTACTCGCCGCATGTGGCTGGGCGCTGGGCATCGTTCAGGCTGCATTCGCGCCACGGCGTGTTGTAGACCACGGCGCTGCTCAGTGAGGCGCCCGCTTTGACCAGACTGCGTGGGTCTTGTGGAAGTGGTGCGTCATCCGCGTGGGTGGCACAGAAATCGGCCCATAAATGCCCGCCACGTTTGCTGCCGAGCAGGGCTTGCGTGCTAGCGCCCTCGGTGCTTTCGCTGCCTTGTGTTGTACTCCCGCCGCAATCATTCGGCTCATTCCAGCAGGCCAGTACGGCGCGCATATCTTCATAAGCCTGGGACCCCACGGGCCACAGGCTGTCGCCACCCGAATGAGAGCGCTCGCCGGTGCCTGACGGCATGGTCAGCAGCAGGTTACTTTCAACCCCGCGGCCCATCACATCCCATGCATCATATGTGCGTTGTTGGTCATCTTCGCCATGGCTTGTGAGCATGAAGCGGCGCCCATCGTCCACATCGGCGACGCCGCCTGGAATATGACAAGTGCGACAAATCTCCAGATGTTGTTTGGCGTTTGCGAACGAATTGTCAGAAGCGCCGGGCGTGGCATCAGGCGGCGCGTTCGAGTCTCCGCCATCCGGGGCTTCGCCACTGTATTGGCCGCCGCCACAAGCACTAGCCAGGGTGACGATTGCAAGACCTGAGATCAGGGAATAGGGCCGACGCATAGTGGGGACATCCTGAACGTGCTGGGGGTCACGGTGGCGTGCCGTGGGCACACCAATGACACCCGAATCATAGCCATGACATGACATTAGTCAATTAAACGGGGCCACGCTATCATGCTTTCATGAACCCGATCACGCCGCATGTGCTGGACCCTTCTGCGATCGCCAAGGTGCCCACCCAGGATCGTGCGAAATTGCGCTTTGAATCAGTGTTGAGTGAGTCGGAACGGTTGCTGGCCGAAAGCGGACTCCATGGATTTTCGATTCCCATACTGGCTGAGCGCCTGGGCATCACCCGTGGCAGCATCTACGCCTACTTTCCAACCCATTACGCCATTCTGAATGAACTGGTTGGGCGTTATCTGAGCGAAATGGAAAGCATGTACCGCAATGAGTATCAAACGTTGATGCGCAGTCCATTTCCCGATGGTGTACGCATCGTGGTGCAGATGGCTATGGACTTTCACAACAGCCGCCCGGTGGCTCGGCTGCTGATGCTTGGAGGAGCTGTGACAGATGCCAGCTATCGTGCTCAGGAAATGCTGGTTGCGCGTCTTGGCGGCATGGGGCGGGAAATCTGGGAGAGACATGCCGGCGCCAACGGCATTCCACAAGACTTCGATGTGTTCACGGTTTCGGTCGATATTGCGGTGGCCTGTTTGCGTCGTTCTGTATTCGTGCACGGTGAAGTCACGCCGGCTTATCGGGATGCCGCGATTTGCGCGATGCAGGGGTTTCTGGAGCGTTATCTGGAACCCTGAGGGAATCGGGAAAACCAATAAATAAATGTTGAATGGATGGAGGCAGTATGAGTGCTTTGAAACAGGAACAGTCACCTCTGGCCCGGATTTACCATTGGGAGACACATGCCGCTCAGGACGTGCATTTTGTTCAACCCGTTGGCCAAGGAAAGGTTGAGGAATACACCTGGCAACGCGCCATGGATGAAGCGCGGCGGGTCGCGGCGTATCTGATTTCTCTGGATCTTCCGCCGCGCAGCCAGATTGCTGTGCTAGGCAAGAACTCGGCCCATTGGATCATGTCGGATTGGGCGATCTGGATGGCCGGCCATGTCAGTGTGCCGCTGTACCCAACGCTCAATGCAGACACCGTCAGTTACATCCTCGAGCATAGTGAATCGCGCGTGCTGCTGATCGGAAAGCTGGACGACTGGGAGGCAATGAAACCGGGGGTGCCGCAGGATATGCCGATCGTATGTTTGCCGCTGTCGCCGCAATCACCAGGCAAGCGCTGGCAGGATATCGTGGCCGAAACCGCACCGCTGCAGGGCCAGCCTGACCGCAGCCTGGATGAACTGGCCACCATTGTTTATACCTCCGGCAGTACGGGTCGCCCCAAGGGTGTGATGCAGAGTTTCCGCTCGTTTCAGGTGTGTGCTGACCGCATGGCCGAGCAGTTCGTGGAATTCGGCATCGCCGCAGTGGGCCCCCAGGACCGCATGCTGTCGTATCTGCCGCTTGCTCATGTGGCTGAGCGACTGGTCGTTGCCAACAACTCGAATTACTTCGCCATGCAGGTCTACTTTGCGGAGTCGCTGGACACATTTCTGCATGACCTGCAGCGGGCACGGCCAACCATTTTCTTCTCAGTGCCGCGTTTGTGGACCAAATTTCAGCTTGGGGTCAATGACAAACTGCCACTCAAAAAGCAGAAAATCCTGTTCAACATTCCGCTGCTTGGTCGCTTGATCAAGCGCAAAGTGCTGGCTGGCCTTGGCCTCGCCGATGCACGCATGGCCGTGACCGGCGCAGCCCCTTTGCCGCCAGCGATACTCGACTGGTATCGCGGGCTCGGTCTGGAGCTGCTGGAAGCCTACGGTATGACCGAGAACATGGCCTATTCGCACTTCACGCGCCCCGGTCAGGCCCGAACCGGTTACGTGGGGCATGCCAATCCCGGGGTGGAGTGCCGTATTGACCCTGACACCCATGAAATTCTGGTCAAAAGCCCGGGGCAGATGATGGGTTACTACAAGAACCCGGAAGCGACCGCGGAGTGCTATACCGCGGATGGCTTCTTCAAGACTGGCGACATGGGGGAGTTGGACGAACAAGGGCGCTTGCGGATCACCGGGCGGGTCAAGGATTTGTTCAAGACATCCAAAGGCAAGTACGTCGCGCCGGTGCCGATTGAAAACAAGATGGGCGCGCATCCACGTGTAGAAGTGATTTGTGTGTGCGGTGCCAATCAGCCACAGACACATGGTCTGGTGTTGTTGTCGGAAGACACGCTGCACGATTTGAATGGCGGTGGATTGAGCCGCGAGCAGGTTGAAAGCGGGTTGACTGCGCATATGGAGGCGGTCAATAAAACGCTGGATCCGCATGAGCAAATGGCCTTTTTGGTCTTCGTCAAGGATCCGTGGACGATTGAAAACGGGATGCTCACGCCGACCATGAAAATCCGCCGCAATGTCATAGAAGAGCGTTACCAGACGAAAATTCTGAACTGGGCATCCAGCGGCCGTCGGGTCATCTGGGAAGACTGAATACAGCGCGCCGTCGTGGGGGAGGAAAGAGACAATGAGTATTTGCAAAGTATTGCGCATGTGCGCTGCGCTGGGCCTGGTCGGTCTGGTTAGCGGTTGTGCGCTTGATACGGTCAAACCGTGGCAACGCGGTGATCTGGCCCGTGCCGATATGCAGTGGGAAGCGGGCCTTGTGCGCGAAGCCGAGA
>JBFKEC010000261.1:0-4869 GCA_041619315.1 Oceanococcus sp.
CGAGCTGCTGCTGAGCATTTGCGGCGGTCAGGCTGGGCCTGTCGTTGTTGAGCAGGCAGCGAGTTGGCAGGCGCCGACTATCGCACTGTCAGCGGCGCGGGTTCAAACCCTTTTGGGCACGCCCGTAGAGCCACAAGAGATGGCCGATATCCTGCGCAAGCTGGAATGCGACGTCATCCACGCCGGTGATGAATTTCAAGTCAAGCCGCCCAGCCATCGCTATGACCTGGCCGATCCGATTGATCTGGTTGAAGAAATCGCCCGGATACACGGCTATGACAATCTGCCCGGCCGCGAACGCCGCGTCGAGGTTGCCCTGACAGCGCCGCGCCCGAACGCGACACAGCGACTTCGAGCGGAACTGATCGCACGCGGCTACCACGAGGCTGTCAGCTTCAGCTTCGCCGACACCGTTACAGACGACGCCCTCAATGGGGATGCCGAGGCCAGCGCCATCAGCCTCGACAACCCGATGTCTGCGGCGATGGCGCAGATGCGCCGCTCCCTGTGGGCCAGCCTGATCCCCGTCTGGAAACACAACGTAGCGCGCCAACAGGAGCGCATTCGCCTGTTCGAGCTTGGCCGCAAATACGCCAAGCGGGAAGGTGCCATTCACGAGCAGGAATGTATCGCGGGCCTGATCAGCGGCCTGGCACTGCCAGAACAATGGACCGGTGGTAAGCGCAATGTCGATTTCTATGATCTGAAGTCTGACGTTACTGCACTGCTAGGCGACAAAGCACACGCGGTGCAATGGACCAGCGAAGAGCCGCACGCCGCACTGCACCCTGGTCGTAGCGCCACCCTGCTCCTGGATGGACGCAAGATTGGCGTTATCGGAGAAATTCACCCGCGCCTCAAAAAAGTGCTGGATTTGCCGAACAACCAAAGCCCCTTGTTGTTTGAATTGCAACGTGATGTTCTGGATCAGACACAGTTGCCTGAACTGACCCCAATCAACTCCACGCCAAGCTCACGACGTGATCTTGCGTTGCTCGTAAATCAATCGCTTGCGGCGGAAAAGCTCACTCAATACGTGAGCAACGAGGGCGGCTCCATCCTGCGTGAAGTCCGCGTATTTGACGTGTTTACTGGTGATGCTTTACCTGATGGGTTCAAGAGTGTCGCTTTGGGCTTGATATTTCAGGACTTTTCACGCACGCTTACCGACGAGGACGTAGATACAGCCATGCAGAAGCTGTCATCCGGACTCGAACGGGAATTTGGGGCACAAATCAGGGACTAGCGTGGCGCTTACTAAATCAGAACTCGCTGATTCGCTGTTTTTCCAGCTTGGGCTTAACAAGCGCGAGGCCAAGGAGTTTGTAGACCGGGTCTTCGAAGAAGTGAAAACCTCGCTGGAAGCAGGCCAACCGGTCAAGCTTTCCGGTTTTGGCAATTTCGAATTGCGTGACAAGAACCAGCGTCCTGGACGCAATCCAAAAACCGGCGAGGAAATCCCGATTTCCGCTCGCCGCGTGGTGACATTCCGTCCGGGGCAGAAATTGCGAGCACAAGTAGAAGGCGGAGATGCAGAGCGCTCAAGCGACAATAACGGATAACGATCTGCCGGCGATTCCGGAGAAGCGCTACTTCGCGATTGGTGAAGTCAGTGAACTGTGCCTGGTCAAACCGCACGTGCTGCGCTACTGGGAACAAGAGTTTCCTCAGCTCAAACCGGTCAAACGCAGGGGCAATCGCCGCTACTATCAGTATCAGGACGTTGAGATCGTTCGGGTCATCCGCAGCCTGCTCTACGAGCAAGGCTTCACGATCGATGGTGCACGTAAGCAGCTCAAGCATTCCACAAAGGCCCATATTGCGGTCGGCGAACCAACTTCCGAATTGAGTGCAATTCGTTCAGAATTGGAAGCCATTCTGGCCTTAACCAAGGTATAATGCCGCTCCACCAGCGATATGGTGGCCAATACATCTCGGGGTGTAGCGCAGTCTGGTAGCGTACCTGCATGGGGTGCAGGTGGTCGCAGGTTCAAATCCTGCCTCCCCGACCATATTTTTCAGGGAGTTACGGCCCTGAGCATCACGGCTCCGCCGTTCGCATGCCGCCTCCGTAGCGTTGCCTCAGTGCTCAAGCACGGGGCTGTCGCGATACGACGCATCATCAGCCATTTGAAAATGATGGCTGATCCGCCACAAATGGTGCGCAACGCGACTGAGCCAGCGATCAGCGTCCAGTCGATCTCCACCCAGCGCCGTGTCTATCCTGCCGGCAGCAATGTCGCTCATGATCGCGTTACGCACGCTCAACTGGCCCTCGCCAAACTGGGTCGAAATACGCGCTGCGGCCTGCGTTGCCGATTGCCAGTCTGCAGCGGCGCCAATCTCGCGCACAGTCTCGACCAGCAACGCCAGCCGCTTGTGTGCCGCCTCATCAAGTTGCTGGCGCCCGGCCCCAACGCCGGCGGCGGCAATCAGGCGATGCTGTAGCCGAACCATATGATCATGCGCATGCATGCACGCCATCAGCATCTGCCATTCCCGCGCCCGCTCAGGGGCGGAGTGAATCTGATCGAGGTAGGCATCAGCCAATTCCAACGCCTTTGTGATGGCCTCAAGTTGCTCGTTGTCGAGCTTAACAAGGCGCCCGAGGAGCACGCCATCCAACAATTCCATCTGAGCCTTAAAAATCGCCCCCTCACTGGTTCGGATCGCTTCCAATGCCATCTCAGGGTCACCGAGCAAATTGGGATCCAGCTGACAAACCAGTGAATTGCGCGTTTCCGGCACCAGCCGCAACATCAGGCGTGCAAATGGCCCTGCCAGCGGCACGATCACAATCACACCCAGGGCATTAAAGCCTGTATGAAATGCAACCAGGGCGATTTCCGCATGATTGGCAAGCTGCCCGGGCTGCCACCATTCCCATAGCCACACGTAGGGGCTGAGCAGCGCAAACGCGCCCACACCGGTCATCAGGTTGTACACCACGTGCGAATAGCCAGTGCGCCGCGTGGCCGCCGCACCGCCCATGGTGGCGAACAGCGCGGTCGCGGTGGTCCCGACATCCATGCCGATAACCATCGCAGCAGCCTGCTCGAAACTGATTGTGCCTGTGAATACGGCGGTCAAGGCTGCGGCCACACCGGCACTTGACGATTGTGTGACCAGCGTAATGGCAACACCGATCAAAACCAGTTGAAAGCGTCCGAGCAGCGTATCAGGCGGAAACGTATCCGGCGTGATCTGGCCCTGCATGCCGCTCATGCCGAGTTGCATGGTCGCAATGCCAACGAAAATCAAACCGAAACCAGCCAGGGCCAGACCGCCTTGCTGCATGCGCCCCCGGCCAAACAAATGCATCAGCACACCAAACAGTATCAGCGGCATCAATGCACTGCCCAGCTGGAATTTGAAACCCAGAAGGGCGATCAGCCAGCCCGTGATCGTGGTTCCGATATTGGCCCCGAAAATGACACCCAGGGCTTGCGGAAATGTGAGCAATCCGGCGCCGACAAATCCTACCGCCGCAACCGTGGTCGCGCTTGATGATTGCAGAATCGCTGTGCTCACGGCGCCAGTACAGGCGCCCGACAACGGACTACGGGTAAAACGGCTTAAGGCTGTACGCAAGGCATCGCCCGCAACCCCTTTGAGGCCGTTGGTCATGATCACGACGCCGAGCAGAAACACACCCAGCCCGCCAAGTGATTCCAGTATCGCTGTCATGCTTGCATTTCAGCACATATCGCCGCGCGCCAATTGATCCAGATCAATTCGCCGCCGCCACGCAGGTGCGCCCTTGTTCGGTAAGCCAAGGTCGCTGCTTCCAATCAGAATCTTGACATTTGACTCCAATACGCCAGCATGACCGGCATGAAAGACATCACCATTGCCGTGCCCTTTGTGCGCAGTGCGACCGAGGGTGCACGGCGGGCTGGCTTTGATGTGAACCGCATATTGAAATCGTCGGGTATATCCCCGCATTTACTGGAACGGCCGCGTGCGCGCGTGGCGCTGGATGACTTCGTTCGTCTTATTCAGCAGTTGATGCGGCTGATGGACGACGAATGCCTCGGCTTGATGGCGCACCCGCAGCGGCTGGGCACGTTTGAGCTGATTACGCGCTCGACCTTGCATGAAAAAGACTTGCTGGCCGCCATGCGCTGCTTTGCCCGCTCGGCCAATCTATTGACCAGTGAATTGTTCCATTTCGTCGAGGTGGACGAGCACCACGTTACGTTCGGTTTGCGCCGGCAACAACGCCCGCAAACTGCCGCACGCTATCTGATTGAAAGCTCAATCATGACGGCGCACCGTTATTTTTGCTGGTTGGGACATACGCGCATTCCGTTGCAACGCGTGGATCTGGATTACTCCGCGCCCGAATGGGCCGAGGAATATCGCCATTTGTTCTTTGGCGCGCCGGTTCATTTTGACAGCCGCGATATCGCATTGGTTATGAAGCGCGCAGCGCTTGAAGTGCCGGTGCGCCAGGACCTCGCCAGCCTGACCGCTTACATCCAGCGTGCGCCGCGTGACCTGTTCACACCTGTGCACAACACCAGCACCAGTCATGCCGCCCGTCTGGTGATCCTCAAGCATTTTGAACAGGGTCGTGGCATGCCACGTGCCAGTGACGTGGCGGCCGCGCTGAAATTAAGCCCGCAGACCTTCTGGCGACGACTGCACCAGGAGGGCGCTGACTTCACGCAGGTGAAAACCCGCGCCCGCCGCGATGTGGCGATCAGTCTGCTCAGCGAATCCGGGTACAGCATCGAGCAAATCGCCGAAACCGTGGGTTACTCGGAATCCAGCGCGTTGATACGCGCCTTCAAGGAGTGGACCGGCGTCACACCGTTGCGCTATCGCAAACTGTGATCCGCCGGCTCAACCAGCGTTGCACCCTGC
>JBFKEC010000262.1:0-4839 GCA_041619315.1 Oceanococcus sp.
ATGCGTGCTGTCCTGTTGAGCCGAATTGCGGCGGGCCTGATCGGAGGCCGATGCGGCCAAGTCGCGCGCAGCCTGACCGGCGATACGCTTGACCAGTTCCTGCTTGATGCGCTCCTCGGCCAGCGCGACCAATTGGTCCCGAGCCTGTGCCCGCATGCGCCGCCGTGCCTGTACCCAGGCAATGCCGGTGCCCAGGCCGAAAGCCAGGACGGTAAAGACAATGGCGGTGGTATTCACGCGTGGCTCAGGCCAAGCCGGTCATACGTGCGACCAGGCCAGCGGCTTCGGTTGCGCCTAGAGCCGGTGTAGACAGCAGTTTGAATGCAATGACCTGGCCCAGACCGACAAGAAAACCAAGTGCGGCGCCAACCGTAATCAGAATCCACTCATCCTCTTCGAAGGCCGGACGCAGCATGCCTTCGAAGTCCGGTGGTGGCAGGGCGGTGAGGCGCTGGGTCAGCGTGTCGGCGATGTCCATGGCTTCTTTGGCGTAGGCATCGACTGAGCGGACCGCATCAGGCAGGTTTTCAACGATGCGTTCGACCGCCAGATTTTTCATGTCGATGTAGCGGCGCGTGCCCACAGTCCAGGCGACAAAAGGCTTGGCCAGGCCCGACTGATCGTCGATAACCCGTTTTACGTTTTTGGCGATCATGTTGAATACGCGATCGGCGTATGGGCCCTTTAGGACCGCTTCAATAATGTTTGAAGGGGTGACAATTTCCTCGGCGATCAGGCGCGCATAATCGCGTGACACTTCCGGCTGGCGCTTGTGGAACAAGCCCTGGATCGTAACGCGTCCTATGCGCACCGGAAGCTGTGGGCGAAAGATCATCTTCAGCGCGATGAAATTGGTCAGGTAGCCAACGATCAGTCCGAATACGGGCAGCTGGATATCCGCCTTGTAGAAGGTCCAGCCAATCATCTGGAAGATGCCGAACAGAAAACCGAAGTAAAAGCCCGAGCGGCCAATAAACACGAATTCGCTACGACCGGTTTCCTGAAAGATTTTGTTGATCAGGTTTTTGTCACGAACCAGTGTGGTCACAACCATGTCGGTTAAGTCGAACATGTCGGTGACATTTTCCCGAATGTTCGCCATCACCTCTTCGACCACTTCCGGCGCATCATCCTTGACCCGTTTGATGATGATGTTCTTGGCTGTGGCCGGCAGTGTTTCCCACAAGGTCGGCTCGTATTCGTACATCACCTCTTCGGTGATCTGGTCGACCAATTGCAGTATGGGGCCGCTGATTTCATCGGTGACCCGCTTGGGGTCCAGTCGCTCAAAAATTTCCTGTTCGCTGACCAGGCGCGGCACGATGGTGTTACAGGCGATCGTGGCCATTTTCCCGGCTTTGCGGGGGACGATGCCTTGCCAGCCCAGGAAAGGCGGTTTGCCGATAAATTCCAGTGGCAGAAACATCATTTTTATGGCGACCACATTGGTGACGTAGCCGACGATGCCGCTGGTGATCGGCATCGACAGGTATAGCCACATATTGGCTTGAAAATCTGCCCACGCTGCTTCAAACATCCATGTCTCCCTGGTGTATTGCGCGCTATTTTGCGCGCTGGTTTATTCTTCTTCGGCAACCTCGGCCGGGTCACAATAGCTCCACAGATCGCGCCCCAGTTGCGATATGCGCAAGGTTCTACGTTGTGCTTTGACCTGCCGGTTTTGCAGCGACAGCTCACGCATCACATGGCTGACCTTGGGGCTGCCTTCAAGGATCTGATATTTCATTTCCAGGTCGCGGTTTTCCGCGCCCACTTCAGCCAGTCCAAGATTCAGTAGATGCTCGGTGTAGGCCGGGACGTAATCCCTGAGTTTGACCGGCGCGCCACGTTCGATCGAACAGAAGTTGCGTGCGGCGACGCGCTGTCCGGTGCGGAAGTTGCCCACCACAATATTGATCAATGCAAACTCGCTGCCGTCGGACAGTGCGGCCAGCAGGCAGGCTTCGTCAGCCGTGAGTTCAAGCAGAATGGACGTATACAGTGCGCGTTGGGCGGCGTCCCTGTCCTGCTCGGCGGCCTCATCCAGCAGCGCTGCTAGCAGCAAGCGTGGATGCATGCGCTGCGACAGTGTTGTCGCGGTATTGTCGCGTGCCTTGGCCTTGGGCGGATCGATGGCATCCAGGCGTTGCTTGAGTTCGTTGAGCGCAAATTGCTCAATGCCATCGTAAGCCTCACGCGCCAGGCTGGCGCCGGGCAGGCGTGACGCGATATCGCGCAGGCGCGTTAGGCGCTCTGGGCGGGCTCTGCGAGCGATGGCCTTTTGCAATTCTGACATGCTCCCCCTCCTAAACACATTGGGCTCTGTAGATGGCCCTATTCTAGTGTTCAACGTGTCGCGCAGGCGCGATTAATTTGGCCATTAGATAATGGCACATTCATGTTGTCAATAAATGGGTGTGTCGCGGAAACAGACGGCGTGCCTGGGCCTAGTTGATGGACACCTGCTCAACCCATATCAATTCACAGGAGCCGGCGCCGCTGTCGCTGCGCGAGCGTGAACTGACCCAGCGCCAGCCATCATCGCGCTCAACTTTGATCAACCGTCCGCTCAACTGCACCACATCGTCACGGCGAACCTGCTGCAACTGATCTGCAATCGCCGGGCTGGCCGGCACCATATGCATGTTGGCGCTGTTCAACGACACCTGGCGCAGCGGTATGGGCGAGTTTTTCGTGCGCCAGGAGTACCAGCGCTTGGATTGGCGAATCTTGAAATGCTGCAGAACGTCACTGTCGGACATCGGGCCCCAGCCCAGTGCAAGATCCATGGGTGAAATGGCGGCTTCGGTGTCGTGGCGATAGTCACGCCGTGCGAGTACGCGCGCACGAATCTCAAAGGTTTCCAGCGGGGTGATGGTGAAGCCGTTGTGGCGGAATGGCTGGCCATCAGCCGCGTGCTGCTGTGGTGGTTGCGCGGCAACAATGCCGGGCGCTGACGCAGACGGCTCGGGTCGCTGGTAGGCCATCAGCACCAGCAACCCCAGCGTTGCAATCAGCAGCAGGCGGATCATTTCGCCGTGAGCATCTCTTTGAGATAGCGCCCGGTGTGCGAGCCTTCAATCTGTGCGACCTGTTCGGGTGTGCCACTGGCAACGATGCGGCCGCCACCATCGCCACCTTCGGGGCCAAGATCAACAATCCAGTCGGCGGTCTTGACCACATCCAGATTGTGTTCAATCACGATCAGGGTGTTGCCATGATCACGCAGTCGATGCAGCACTCTGAGCAACTGTGCGACATCATGGAAGTGCAGGCCGGTGGTCGGTTCATCCAGGATGTACAGGGTGCTGCCGGTGTCGCGCCGTGACAGTTCCTTGGCCAGTTTCACGCGCTGCGCTTCGCCGCCTGACAGCGTGGTCGCATTTTGGCCCAGTGTGATGTAGGTCAGCCCCACATCCAGCAGTGTGTCGAGCTTGCGTTTGATCACCGGTACGGCGTGAAAGAACTCGGCGGCTTCCTCAACGGTCATGTTGAGGACGTCGCTGATGGTTTTGCCCTTGTACTTGATGTCCAGGGTTTCGCGGTTGTAGCGACTGCCGTTGCAGACCTCGCAGGTCACGTAGATGTCGGGCAGAAAATGCATTTCGACCTTGATCACGCCGTCGCCCTGGCAGGCTTCGCAGCGTCCGCCCTTGACGTTGAACGAGAAGCGTCCGGCCTTGTAGCCGCGTGCGCGTGATTCCGGCGTGCCGCAGAACAGCTCACGAATGGCGGTGAACACCCCGATATAGGTTGCCGGGTTGGAGCGTGGGGTGCGACCGATCGGGCTTTGATCGATACCGATCACCTTGTCCAGCTGGTCGAACCCGTCGATACCGGCATTCGGAGCTGGTCGGGTCGACGCCCGGTTGAGGGTCTTGGCGGCGGCCGGGTAGAGCGTGTCGTTGATCAGGGTCGATTTGCCGGAGCCGGACACCCCGGTCACGCAGGTCAGCAGGCCGAGCGGGAAGTCGGCGGTGACCTCATGCAGATTGTTGCCGCTGGCCTGGTTGATGCGCAGCATGCGCTTGGGGTCGGCTGGCGTGCGTTCGTGCGGAATCGCAATTTCCAGCTTGCCGGCAAGATACTTTCCGGTCAGCGAATCAGGGCTGTTCAGGATGTCTTCAAGTTTGCCCTGAGCCACCACCTGGCCACCGTGTACGCCCGCGCCGGGGCCGATGTCGAGGACGTGATCAGCGGCGCGTATGGCTTCTTCGTCATGCTCGACCACCAGGACCGTGTTGCCCAGGTCGCGCAGATGAACCAGGGTGTCGAGCAGGCGTTTGTTGTCGCGCTGATGCAGGCCGATCGAGGGTTCATCCAGCACGTACAGCACGCCGACCAGACCGGCGCCGATCTGGCTGGCCAGACGGATGCGCTGGGCTTCACCGCCGGACAGCGTTTCGGCTGCCCGGTCCAGGCTCAGATACTCCAGTCCCACATTATTGAGGAATTCCAGGCGCAGCACGATTTCCTTGAGGATGCGCTCGGCGATTTCAGCTTCCTGGCCGGCCAGCTGCAGTTCGCTGAACCAGCCTATGGCTTCGCGAATCGACAGGCGCGCGATGGCCGGCATGGCGGTGTGCTGAACCCGCACACTGCGTGCGGCGCGGTTAAGTCGCGAGCCGCCGCAGCTTACGCAGGGTTTCTCGGAGCGAAATTTGGCCAGTTCCTCACGCACCATCTGCGATTCGGTTTCGTGATAGCGCCGCTGCATGTTGTTGAGGATGCCTTCAAAGGCATGGCGCTTTTCGCGGAAGCCGCCGCGTGAGCGCGGGTATTTGAAGGTGATGCGCTCGTTGCCGCTGCCATACAGAATCACTTTGCGAACGTTGGCCG
>JBFKEC010000263.1:0-4792 GCA_041619315.1 Oceanococcus sp.
ACGTCGATTTCGATGACATTGAGGCGGTAGTACAGGTCTTCGCGGAATTTGCCCTCGGCGATCAGTTGCTGCAGGTTGCGGTGGGTGGCCGAGATGATGCGCACGTCAACATCCAGTTCTTGGCTGTGTCCGACCGGGCGTATTTTGCGTTCCTGAATGGCACGCAACAGTTTGACCTGCATGTGTAGCGGCAGGTCGCCGACTTCGTCCAGGAACAGGGTGCCGCCGTCAGCGGCGCGAAACAGTCCGGGGGTGTCGGTCACCGCGCCGGTGAAGCTGCCTTTGCTGTGGCCGAAGAACTCGCTTTCCATCAGTTCCGCGGGCACCGCGCCGCAGTTGACCGGCACAAACGGTTTGTCGGCCCGTGACCCTTGCGCGTGAATCATTTTGGCAACCAGTTCCTTGCCGGTGCCGGATTCTCCGCAGATGTGCACCGGGGCCTGATTGCGTGCGAGCTTGGCGATCAAGCGGCGCAGCTCTTCCACCACTGGGGTGTTGCCGGTCAGGTGGGGCTGGTCATCTGAGCTGGTGGTATCGGGCGCGGGCGAGACCTGGCTGGTTTGCAGCGCGCTGTTGACCAGCCGGCGCAGTGTACTGATGTCAACCGGTTTGGTGACGAAGTCGAACGCGCCAGATTTGAGGCTTTCAACCGCATCCTCGGCATTGCCATAGGCGGTGATGACCGCAACCGGCAGGGTCGGGTGGTTTTGCTGAATGTCGCGGACCAGTTCAATGCCGAGTCCGTCGGGCAGGCGCATGTCGGTCAGGCACAAGGCGTAGCTGCCATCCTTGAGAGCGGCGCGCGCTTCGCCAAGTGTGGCGGCGGCGCAGGTGTCCAGGCCCATGCGCGACAGTGTGATTTCGAGCAGGGCTCGAATATCAGCTTCGTCATCTACGATCAGGGCTCTGGCGGTCATGCGGTGGTTGCTGCGGGACAGATACAGTCTCCAGTGTAAGTGATTGCTGCCGCGCTCAAAATTCGGTTCAGTGTGCGGCGTGCTCCAGCGTGGTTGGGCGGCGGCGAAAATTGTCGCTCAATTCGATGACGTCCTGCTCGCGAATGATCTCGCCGCCATGTTGGTCGACAAAGGCGCGACAGATCAGATCGGGTACGTTGCGGCCATCAAAGCACAAGGCAAAGCCGGCCGTGGGTTTGAAGCGCATGGCAGGTGTCACCGCAAGATAGTGTCCTTGAGCGTGTTGATAAAGCAGCATGCTGGTCTCCCGTTTGTTTGCGTTGTGTTGCCTTCATACGGGGTGAGCGGGATTTGCCGGACATGCAAGTGCTTGGGCGGTTTAGCTGCCGCTCAATGCGGCGGGGAAAGACAGGCGAAAATAAGCGCCGCGCCCGGTCGTGTTGTGGTTGACCAATTGGAGATCGCCATGCGCGGCGGTGCACAGTTCGCGGGTGATGAAAAGGCCCAGTCCGGTGCCGCTGTGTTGAGTGCTGTAGAACGGCTCAAACACATGTTTGGCGACCTCACGGTCGATTCCGGGGCCGTTATCGATGATGTCGATCAAGGCCTGGTTGCCATCCGCCGAGACCCGCGCATCGATGCTGATCTCCATCTCCCTTTCGGGGTGCCCCGCATGGCTGCGCGCATTTCCCAACAGGTTGTTCATGATCTGGGCGAACTGCACCGGTTCGATAGCGATAGCCAATTTGGGCGGATGGATGCTGGTGTTGATCAGTGGCACCGGGCGCTCGCAACGACTGACAAAATCACGCACGGATTCTTCGATCAGCGGCTTGAGTTCGATGTTGCTGGCCAACGTTGTGGTTTTGCGTGAAAGATTGAGCACACTGGTGACGACATCCTCAAGCCGGCGAGACTGGCGTTTAACAATGTCTAGCAGGGCCACGTCGTCAGGTGCCATTGAATCGGATTCTGCAGCCAGCTCGGCCGCATTCTGAATCGCGGCCAGTGGATTGCGTACTTCGTGGGCGATGCTTGCCGTCAGGCGCCCGAGTGAGGCCAGTTTCATGGACTGGGCTTGCTCCGCTACCCGGCTGGCATCGTCGAGCACGATCAGGGTGGAGGCATCGGCGCCGCTGCCCAGGCGGGTGAACTGTGCCCAGGCAGACTGATCTTCGCTCAGGGCCAAAGCTGTATTGGTCAGGGCGCTGGGGTCATTGCGCCAGTGGTTAAAGCGTTGCCACAACGTGGGAGCGCAGGCCGATAAGTGGCGGCCGGAGGCGGTCCCCGCGCCCAGCAGATTGCGTGCGGCGCGGTTGAGCAGCTCGACCTGGCCGCCGCCGTTAACCACCACAACGCCCGCCTGAAGTTTCTGGATCACGTTCTCGCTGAGCATGGCCAGCTTGGCGATGTCGCTCTGCGCGCGTGAGGCGCGGGCCTCGGATTCGCGTGCTCGGCGGGCCAGGGCATTACCGCTGATCGCGATAACAAACAGGCCGGCGCCCAGCATGCCGGTCTGGGTGTAGCTCTCGGCGTAGCCTGGAACTTTCCAGTTGAAATAGATTTCAATGGTCAATAAGGCGATCGTGGCGATCGCCGGGGGGACCACCGAAAAGCGTCGGCTCAGCAGCAGGCTGCCGGCGGCCACCGGGGTGACCAGCAGGGCACCAATGCCACTTGAAACACCTTGGCTGAAGTACACCAGCGCAATCATCACCGCCAGATCGCTGCCGATATGAATAGCGGCCTGCCATTTGGGTGAGGGTTGCTGCCCTCGCACCGTGATCAGCAGCAGCGCAGAGCCAAACAGGTAAAGGTAAAGCAGCGCATCGATGGCTTCGGCGTTGTTGCCATCAAAATAAGGGGGGCGGTAATCGCTGGCCCCGAGTATCAGGAGCGCAACACACAAGGTCGCGCGGTAAAAACTCAGGGCCTCAAGCGTGCGCCACGGATCAATGCCGGAAATGCGTGAGCGTTGTGTTACAGCCATCATCGGCCGTCAGGGGCATGTTCACGGCAGTAAATTTTGCCATCCTTCTCAATGGCTTGGCTGCGAGGTACATGAATGTTGCAGACGCAGCAGGCGACCATGGATTCGAACGATTCGATGGGTTTATGCGGCCTTGCAGGACGCAAGCGTCGCCACGCTGCCCACAGCAGCCATACGATTCCGCCCAGAAGTATTATGCGCAGTAGTATCATAGTCACGTAGCGTTACGTTTTTGCCCCGTTATGGCTGATGAGCTAGTGTACTTCGCCGCACATTCCGGCCCGCGGGGCCTCAATCCTGGGAACATCACTGATGAATTTACACGAGTATCAGGCTAAAGACCTGTTTGCCCGTTTCGGCATTCCTGTGCCAACCGGCGAGCTGGCGAGTTCGATTGATGAGGCTCGGCAGAAGGCCAAGTCACTGGGCGGCAACCGCTGGGTGGTCAAGGCCCAGGTTCACGCCGGTGCGCGTGGCAAGGCGGGTGGAGTCAAGCTGGTTGATTCGATCGAAGCGGTCGAAGAGGCCGCCGAAGCCATGCTGGGCACACGGCTGGTCACCATTCAGACCGGCCCGGAAGGTTTGCCGGTTAATTCGATTTATGTCGAAACGCCGCAGCCGATTGCTCGCGAGCTGTACCTGTCAATGCTGGTTGATCGCGCGAATGAGCGCGTCGCCATTATTGCCTCGCCTGACGGCGGTATGAGCATCGAAGAAGTGGCCGAAGAAAATCCCGAGCGGATCAAAACGGTCTTCATCAATCCGGCAGCTGGCCTGCAGGGCTACCATGCGCGTGAAGTCGGTTTCTTCCTCGGGCTGGACAAGGCCCAGATCGGCGAGTTCTTCAAAATCCTCAACGGTCTGTACCGGATTTTCATGGAATGCGATGCCTCGCTGGTTGAAATCAACCCGTTGATTGTGACCGAGTCGGGCAACCTGCTGCCGCTGGACGGCAAGCTGGACATCGACGACAACGCACTGTTCCGCCAGAAGGCGATCGCAGAGCTGCGTGACCCGTCACAGGAAGATGAAAAAGAGCGTGCTGCTGCGGCTCACGGCCTGAACTACGTGACCCTGGAAGGCGACATCGGTTGCATGGTCAACGGTGCCGGTCTGGCGATGGCGACCATGGACATCATCAAACTGCATGGTGGCCAGCCGGCCAACTTCCTGGATGTGGGTGGCGGCACCACCAAAGAACGTGTTGCTGAAGCGTTCAAGCTGATCACGTCGGGTTCGGATGTGAAAGCCATTCTGGTCAACATTTTTGGCGGTATCGTGCGCTGCGACCTGATTGCTGAAGGGATAGTTTCAGCGGTCAAGGAAGTGGGGCTGACCATTCCTGTGGTGGCCCGTCTGGAAGGCACCAATGTGGAAAAGGGCCGTGAAATTCTGGCCAACAGCGGCTTCGACATCATCGCCGCCACCGACCTCACCGATGCGGCCGAGCGCGTTGTCGCCGCCGCCAAAGGAGCCTGAGCGTGAGCATTCTGATCAATAAAGACACCAAGGTTATCTGCCAGGGCTTCACCGGCAAGCAGGGTACCTTTCATTCCGAACAGGCGATTGCTTACGGAACCCAACTGGTTGGTGGGGTGACACCTGGGCGTGCTGGCGAGTCACATTTGGATCGTCCGGTGTTCAACACCTGTCATGACGCGGTGTCCGAAACCGGTGCCACCGCCTCGATGATCTACGTGCCGGCACCGTTTGCCGCCGATGCAATTCTTGAAGCGGCTGACGCAGGCATTGAAGTGATTGTGTGCATCACCGAGCACATTCCGGTGGCCGACATGGTCAAGGTCAAGGCGGCGCTCAAGGATTATCCGAATGCCGTGCTGATCGGCCCGAACTGCCCGGGCACCATCACGCCGGGTGAATGCAA
>JBFKEC010000264.1:0-4774 GCA_041619315.1 Oceanococcus sp.
ATGCGCCCGGTGAAGTGCCCGAAAATCTGTTTGAAGTCGCTGGCGGCAAAGCCGAGATTGAAGCACTCAGTGTAGGCGCCGGCCGGCGTGAAGATCATGTCCAGCCGGCCATCGTGGTTGGTCACGCGCCAGTCATGTGCACTGGGGGCGTCCCAGTCGTAGTCGAATTGGCACAGGCCAAGGGTGTGCATTTTGCCGTCGCGCCAATAGCAGTTCTCTGAGTAACTGGTTTCGTTGACGCCACAGGACACGTTCAGGCCAACCGGCTCGCCGCTGGTTGAAAGCCCGGAGAAGCAGGCCCAGTTCCAGAACGTTTCCCGCCGCATGTAGCCAGCCGAAAAGTCATGATGCGCATAGGCCTGTATCTGTTCCAGATCATGGTTATGACCGGCACATTCGATATGCCCGCTGGCCGGCAGAGCCGCGACCTTGTGCGCGTAGACCCAACCGTTGCGGCCTATGCGCGTGCACAGTGACATGGGCTGAAACTGACCGGCCGTTTCATCGAGTTGAGCCTCGATGGTGAGTTTGCCGGGGACCGTCACATGCAGTGACTTGATACGCGGATTGTCGCCATAGCCCAGTTCGATGCGGGTGCGCCCGCTGCGCAGCCGGCTGATTCCTTCGCGCGGGTTGTCGGCCAGGCTGCAACCCAGCCCCAACGGGAGGCGAAAGGTTTTTTCAAACTGCATGCCGTGCTGCGGCGAGTACACATACACGAATGCGACGGCCGCATGGCGCAGATGGACCAGCGCACAGCCGGCCATCACGTCATTGCTGAGAATGCCGAAATACTGAAAGCGCTTGTAGCCCATCCAGCGCGCCCATGGGCCGGCCGGCCGGCCCATGGGCGTGCGGTGTTTGTAGTCGCCAAGATTGATGCGCATGGCATCGTCAAACTGGCCAAAGCGCGGTGCGCCCGATGCGCTGATCAGATCGGTGGGGCTGGACATGGGTGTGTCGGAAGAAGTCTGTGGCGATGATAGCTGGCGCAGGATTCAGTCGGCCAGCCAAAGCAATTGTGGCGCATGCCCAGCCTGCACATGTACCAACGCATTTTGTTGGTAGCGTTGGCCCCAGCGCCGGGCGGCCGCTGGATCCATGCCCAGAATCAGCACGCTGGGTTCGGCTTGCCAGGCATCTGAGTGCGGTATGCCCGCGCCTTTGAGCCAGCGCCATCCTTCATGGTGTAGAGCGTGCTGCAGCTGGTCCATGCGCGCCTGGTTGCGAGAGGCGCTCAAGGCCACGCTGTAGGGATTGCAGGCGGTCAGAAACGCCGCTTGTTCGACCCCGAAAGTGCGCAGGCAAAGGTCGATCTTCGGATGCGCCTGATCAATGCGCAAATCCAGTGGCATCTCGGTGTCAGGCATATAGACGCGGTAGCGCGTCGCAAGGTAGGCCTGCTCAAGAGCAGGGTCGCGTGCCATGAAGATTGACAGTGTGCTCAGCCGCGCCGGAGGATACCGACGGACTGATCAGATCATCAACAGCATGCCCAACGCAACGCCCCCTTGGATGTATGTCGCCGCGATCGCCGGCATTGCGGCCGTGTTGCATGTGCTGTCGTTCCTGCTGATCCGCAGGCTGCCGCGCTTGCAGGCGAGCTGGGCACAGCGCCTGACGGCTGCGCTGCAACTGCGCCCGGGGCAGCGCATGAGCGAACTGGTCTGGCTGCACTGGTCACTGGTGTTCCTGTTGTGGTGCGCTGCCGGGGTGATGTCCTTGCAGGCGCTAGGTATGCAGCGGGTCGCCTCGGATGTGCTCAGCCGCTTGGCTTCGGCCGGATTCAATGTGGCAGGGATCAATGTGGTGCCGGTGCGCGTGGTGTTTGGAGTCATGCTGGCCGTGGCGCTCATTTCGGTAGCGCGCATGCTGCGTGTGCTGATCGAGCGGCGCCTGGTCAAGGTTCGCCAGTTCGACACCTCGACCAGCGAATCGGTGGCGACCATCCTCGGCTACATCGGATTCAGTTTGGCGGTGCTGATCGGCTTGTCTGCCGCGGGCGTGAATTTGACCAATCTGGCCATCGTGGCCGGTGCGCTTTCGGTCGGCATCGGTTTTGGCCTGCAGGCCATCGTCAACAATTTTGTCTCCGGGTTGATTCTGTTGAGTGAGCGGCCTGTGCGGCGCGGTGACTACGTGCGGGTTGGCACGGTTGAAGGCGAGGTGCGCAAGATTCATATCCGCGCAACGGAGATCGAAACCCTGGATCGGGTCAGCGTGGTGGTGCCCAATTCAGAACTGATTTCATCGGCGGTATACAACTGGCGTCTGCGCGACCCCTTTATCCGCGTGGTGATCAGCGTGGGTGTGGCCTATGGTTCCGATACCGAACTGGTGCGTGACTTGCTGGTCACGGTCGGGCTGGCCCATGAAGCGACCTTGCCAAAGGCCACGCCGGGGGTTCCGGATACCCACGCCTATTTCGTGGGTTTCGGCGACAGTTCGCTCGATTTCGAATTGCGCACCTACATTCGTGACGTCAATTTGCGTGGACGGGTGGGCAGCGATTTGCGCTTCGCAATTGACAAGGCGTTCCGTGAGAACGGTGTGGTGATACCGTTCCCGCAGCGCGACGTTTGGATGAAAGGCGATGTGGGCAAAGACTGATGCGATCCAGCCGGGTCAACGTCCCGGCATGCTGTTTGAGCAGCAAAGCCGTGTGCGAATTGTCTGGATGCTCTATGACGGTGAGCGTCTAGAGCACGGCGAATTGCAGGATTTCTCCGAGTTGCCAGAGGTGCCTGAGCGGCACTGTCTGTGGCTGGACATCATTGGCGTGCCCGGCAGCGCCGGCCTGGATGCACTCGGTGCGCGCTATGGTCTGCACCGGCTGGCGCTGGAGGACGTACAGCACCTGGGGCAAAAGCCCAAGCTGGAGCAGTTCGATGACCATGCATTCGCGGTGCTGCAAATACCGCAGCTGGTCGACAATGCTGCGCAGTTTTTTCAGCTCAGCCTGTTCATGCAGGCGCGCCTGGTGATTTCGGTGCATGAACACGGCGACCTTTTTGATCCGGTGCGTCGCCGGCTGGAGTCGGGCCGGGGCGTGATCCGTGCAGGTGGTGCGGGTTATCTGATGTACGCCCTGAGTGACCTGGTGGTCGATCTGGGTTTCCCCCTGATCAGCGGTATCACCGAGCAGCTCTACGAGCTGGAAGAGCGGGTTGAAGAGACGCATGCGGATCTGAGTCGCGACATTTATGCGGTCAGACGACTGCTCTCGGCGTTGTTGCGTCAGGCGCAGCGGCAGAAAGAGGTGGTGCGCGAAATGCTCAATGCCGAACAGCTTGAGGGCATCGTCGATCAGCATGTCTACTGGCGCGATTGTCTGGATCATGCCGACCGCTATGCCGAAGGTTTGGCTTTTTTACGCGACAGCGCGGCCGACCTGCTCAATACCCATCTGGCGCTGGTCAGTCATCGAATGAATGACGTGATGAAAGTGCTCACCGTCATGTCGACGGTTTTTGTGCCGCTGTCCTTTCTGGTCGGCCTGTATGGCATGAATTTTGATACGGTCAGTCCTTACAACTTGCCCGAACTTGGCTGGCGTTTCGGATACCCGTTTGTCTGGGGTGTGATGATTCTGGTCGTTGCGGGCGTGTTGATTTTCTTTCGCCGCAAGCGCTGGATCTAGACGTTCAACCGACTGTATTTAACGCTTGGAAATTCTGAGCGATCAGCGTACGCTTTGCGTTTGTAATATACACAACTGTATTTAAGGAGAGGGGATGTCGCTTTTCAGCCATTCCGCCTATGACGAGCATGAGGCCGTGCACTTTGTGCGTGATGTCGAGTCAGGCTTACGCGCCATCATCGCTGTGCATTCCACAGCTTTAGGGCCTGGCGCCGGTGGGTGCCGCATGTGGAACTACGCATCCGAGGATGCGGCCCTGCAAGATGTTTTGCGTCTTTCGCGCGGCATGAGCTTCAAGAATGCGCTGGCCGATCTCCCTTTGGGTGGTGGCAAGGCCGTCATTCTTGGTGACGCCCGCCAGGATAAAAGCGAGGCCCTGTTCGCCGCCTTCGGTCGTGCGGTCGATCGCCTGAGTGGCCAGTACGTGACGGCTGAGGATGTTGGCATTTGTGAGGCCGACATGCAGATCGTCGCGCGTCACACGAACTATGTTAGCGGGTTGCCCCAGAATGGCGATGCGGCCGGTGGTGATCCATCGCCCAAGACCGCGCGTGGGGTGTATTACGGCATTCAGGCTGCGGTCAAAGCCGCGTTGCGACGCGATGATCTGGACGGCTTGCGTGTTGCGGTTCAGGGCCTGGGCAACGTGGGCCGGCATTTGTGCGCCAACCTGCATCAGGCCGGCGCCCAGCTGATCGTTGCTGATATCGACGACGAGGCGGTTGAACAAGTCTGTGCGCGCTATGCCGCGACTCCAGTTGGGGTCGATGAAATCCTCTATCAGGACGTCGACGTGGTCGCGCCGTGTGCGCTCGGCGGTGTTCTGCACAGCGACAGCATTCCGCGTCTTCAGGCCAAGGTCGTGGCCGGCGCAGCCAACAATCAGTTGCTGCGTGATGCCGACGGCCAGCGCCTGTTTGAGCGCGGCATTGTTTACGCCCCGGATTACGTCATCAATGCCGGCGGAATCATCAGTTGTTCTGCTGAATATATTGGTGGCATGAGCGAGTCCGACGTCGATGAGAAGGTGCGCGACATTGGCCAGCGGCTGAGCGAAATCTTTGCCATATCGCAGCGTGAAAAACGCCCACCCAACGAAATTGCCGATGCCCTGGCTCGCGACAAGCTGGGGCG
>JBFKEC010000265.1:0-4760 GCA_041619315.1 Oceanococcus sp.
GGAGCGATCGAGCATGTGCCGTATAACGATCTTGCGGCCCTGGAAGCGCTCATGTCAGAGCGTACCTGTGCGGTATTGCTTGAGCCCCTTCAGGGCGAAGGCGGACTGATTGAACCGGCTCCCGGTTTTATTGAGGGCGTGCGCGCACTGTGCGACAAATATCAGGCCTTGATGGTTCTGGATGAAGTCCAGACTGGAGTTGGTCGCACCGGCGCCCTGTATGCCTATATGCATCACGGCATCACTCCGGACATCCTCAGTAGCGCCAAGGGCCTGGGCGGGGGCTTTCCGGTCGCAGCCATGCTGACCACGGCCAAGGTGGCGGCCAGCTTCAAGGTCGGCACCCATGGCAGCACCTACGGCGGCAACCCGCTAGCTTGCGCCGTGGCCGAGGCCGTGTGGGATGAGGTCAATCAGCCGCAGTTGCTTGAGGGTGTGCACACGCGCGCTACGCGTTTCCGTCAGCATCTTGAAGAGATCAATGCCAAGCATGACCTGTTTGAAGACATTCGCGGCGCCGGTTTGCTCATTGGCGCTGCGCTCAAGCCTGAGTACCACGGGCGTGCGCGTGACGTGCTTGCTGCCGCGGTCGAGCAGGGCGTGATGTGTCTGGTCGCCGGGCCCAACGTGGTGCGTTTTGCGCCGTCGCTGGTGATCGCGGATGAAGACATTGATCTGGGCATGGGTCGCTTCGCCGAGGCTGTGGCCAAGGTTGTTGCGGGATGAAGTTGATCCGACCGATCGAGCCGCGCGACTTCCCGGCGCTGGTGCGTTTTGCGCATGAGTCCGGGCATGGGTTTACCTCGCTGCCCAAGCATGACGCCCAGTTGCAGTCGAAGATCGATCGGGCCGAGGTGGCTTTTCATGACGGCCCCAATGCCAAGGGCGGCGCGGGCTTTCTGTTCGTCATGGAAGACGCCGGGTCGGGCGAGGTGCTGGGCACCAGCGGAATCGAAGCACGGGTTGGCGTCGAGGATGCGCTGTATCACTACCACTTAAGTCGGGTGGTGCATTCCTCGCGCGAACTGGATATTCACAACGCCGTGGATGTGCTGACCCTGTGCAACGACTATTCCAATGCCACGGAAATCTGCACCTTGTTCCTGACTCGGGTGGCGCGCGCGCGGCACAACGGCTATCTGTTGTCACGCTTCCGCTTTCTGTTCATGGCCCAACGCCCGCAGCTATTTGCTGAAACCGTGATTGCAGAAATGCGCGGACGCAGCAACAGCGAAGGACGCTCGCCATTCTGGGGCTGGCTGCAAAAGCACTTCTTTTCGATGGACCTGTCTGATGCGGTGCACCGGGTGGGGATGGGGCAGAAATCGTTCATCGCCGAACTGATGCCGCGCTATCCGGTGTATGTCAGCCTGCTAGATGAGGAGGCGCAAGCCACCATCGGCCAGGTCCATGATGACACCGCGCCGGCCCTCAAGCTGCTGCAGCGCGAGGGTTTTGGCTGGCGCGGCTATATCGATCCTTTCGATGCCGGTCCGACCGTGGAAGCGCAACGTGATGCGATCGCCACCGCTGCGCGCAGCCTTGAGCTGAGTGCCCGTGTGGTGCCGAGCGTGAGCGGTCCGACCAGTCTCATCACCAACACACGGCAGGCTGAATTTCGCGCCGTGCTGACGCAGGCTGCCGCGGATGGAGACACCTTGAACATTGACGACGCCACCGCCCGCGCACTGGATGTGTGCAGCGGCGATCCGGTGCGCGTTGCGACGATGGAGTGATTATGAGCGACTTGTATATCAATGGTCAGTGGCATGCGGGTCAGGCTGAAGCCATGATTTCGCTGGATCCGGCGCGCAATCTTCCAGTTTGGAACGGGCATGCAGCAAGCCCGGATCAGGTTGACGCGGCGGTGGCCGCAGCGCGCGCTGCGGCCCCGGCCTGGGCGCGGACCACACGGCAACAGCGACTCGACATACTTGAGCGCTTTGTCGCACTGCTCAAGCAAAACCACGAAGCGCTGGCGGCGTGCATAGCCCAGGAAACCGGCAAGCCGTTGTGGGAGACGCGTACCGAAGTTAACGCCATGGCCGGCAAGTTGGCGATTTCGGTGCAGGCACAGGACGAAAGGGCCGGCGAAAAGCGCTCTGAGCTGCCTGCCGGGCGGGCCATATTGCGTCACCGTCCGCACGGCGTGGTGGCGGTGTTTGGGCCTTACAATTTTCCAGGGCATTTGCCCAACGGTCACATTATGCCGGCCTTGCTGGCGGGCAATACCGTGGTTTTCAAACCCAGCGAACTGACCCCGATGGTGGCGCTGGAAACCGTCAAGCTGTGGGCGCAGGCCGGTCTGCCTGCCGGGGTTCTGAATCTGATTCAGGGCGCGGCGCTAACCGGCAAGGCCCTGGCCGCGCACCATGATCTGGATGGCCTGTTCTTCACTGGCAGTTCGCGTACCGGCGGTTTGCTGCATGAGCAGTACGCGGCCCATCCGGGCAAGATTCTGGCCCTGGAAATGGGGGGCAACAATGCGTTGATTGTTGAACAGGTCGCGAATCTGGATGCGGCGGTCCACGACATTGTCCAGTCTGCTTTTGTGACGGCTGGGCAGCGCTGCACATGTGCGCGACGTTTGCTGGTGCCGCAGGGGGCGTGGGGCGATGCCTTGCTTGAACGTCTGGTCACGGTGAGCGGACGGCTCAACGTCGGCTTGCCGGATGCCGACCCGCAGCCGTTCATGGGCTCGGTGATTTCGGCGGCGGCGGCAGCCAAACTTGTCGAGGTTCATGACAGCCTGGTCACTGCGGGTGGGCAATCCCTGCTGGCCATGCGCCATCTGGATCCGGACACTGGGCTGGTGAGCCCAGGCATCGTTGATGTTACGGCGCTGGGCGAGGCTTTGCCGGATGAAGAGCATTTTGGCCCCTTGCTCAAGGTCATTCGGTACACCGAGTTTGACGCGGCGCTGGCCACTGCCAATGCCACGCGTTTTGGTTTGTCAGCGGGTCTTATCAGCGATGACGCGTCGCGTTATGACGCGTTTCTCCAGGGCATACGTGCGGGTATCGTCAACTGGAATCGGCCAATTACCGGTGCGGCCAGTTCGGCCCCGTTCGGCGGTATTGGCGATTCCGGTAACCACCGCGCCAGCGCGTACTACGCGGCCGACTATTGCGCCTATCCGGTGGCTTCGATGGAAGCCGATACAGTCAGCTTGCCGGCCGCTTTGAGCCCCGGTCTGGATTTCTCAGCATGAATGTCGACAGCTTTTTTAAGGCTCTGTGGGCGGACTACCTCAACCATGCGCCATCCGCGCGCAGGATTCATCAGGTGTTGGGTGGTGGTCAGCCCATCGTCAACGATCACATCGCATTACGCAGTTTCAACACGCCCCAACTGGGGCTGGATGCGATGGAGCCGGTGTTCCTCGCCATGGGCTATAGGCGTGGTGGTGAGTACACCTTCAAGGCCAAGAAGCTCAAGGCGCGGCACTACGAGCATCCCGATCCGCAAGTGCCCAAGATATTCATCAGCGAATTGCTGCTGAATGAATTCAGTGACGCATTGCAGCAGCAGGTCGCACGCCAGCTGGCGCAGATGGATGCGGGCGCCGAGGCCGCGCTGTTGTATTCCGGCCGCCATTGGAGTCTGAGTCACGCCGACTATCAAAGTCTGCTGGCGGAAAGCGAATATGCGGCCTGGTTGTCTGCGTTCGGTTTTCGCGCCAATCATTTCACCGTCAGCGTCAATCAGCTGGCCGGTTTTGAATCGCTGGCTGAGGTCAATACGGTGCTCAAGCGTGAGGGTTTTGCCTTGAATACCTCAGGCGGCGAGATCAAAGGATCTCCCGAGGTCATGCTGGAGCAATCCAGCACGCTGGCTGATCGCGTGGCGGTGTCGTTCGCAGATGGTGAGTTCACCATCCCGGCGTGCTTTTACGAGTTCGCGTATCGTCATGCGCAATCCGATGGCAGTCTGTATCAGGGGTTTGTTGAAGCCTCGGCCGACAAGATTTTCGAAAGCACTGATGCTGGTGGCGCGAGCGCCAGGTGAGCAACATGAACGATGTCTCCATGCTCAACTGGATTGCCGCTCGCCATAACGACATGCTCGCCCGCACCATGCGTTTGGCGGAGATCAACTCGGGCAGTTTTCATGTCGATGGGGTCAATCGCGTAGGGCAGCAACTGGCCGACTGGATCGCGCCTTTGGCCGACACGGTGGAGCTTGTGGATGTGCCGCCATTTGCGGCCATTGGCGACAACGGCGAGTCCATTCAGCGCCCGCTGGGGCGCGCATTGATGGCCAGCAAACGCCCTGATGCACCTGTGCAGGTGGTGCTGTCCGGACACCTGGATACCGTGTTTGCCCAGGACCACAGCTTTCAATCCTTGACCTGGCTGGATGCACATCATCTCAACGGCCCGGGTGTGGCTGATCTGAAAGGCGGTTTGCTGGTGATGCTGACCGCGTTGCAAGCCTTCGAATTCAGCGCGGAGCGTGATCGCCTCGGCTGGCAACTGGTGCTCAATCCGGATGAGGAAATCGGTTCGCAGTCATCCATGCATCTGTTTGAAAAAGCAGCAGCGCGCGCCGACTATGGCTTGCTGTATGAGCCGTGCATGCCTGACGGGACGTTGGCCGGAGCACGCAAAGGGTCGGGAAATTTCACAGTGGTTGCCCGTGGTCGCGCTGCACACGCGGGGCGTGAGCATCATCTCGGGCGCAATGCGATTCGCGCTGTGGCCGATGCGATCAGTGCGATTGATCAGCTCAACGGGCAGCGCCCAGGGGTAACTTTCAAC
>JBFKEC010000266.1:0-4725 GCA_041619315.1 Oceanococcus sp.
CAAACTGGTTGTCGATGTTCTTGAGGCAATCCTCAACAGTGACACGTGCCATGAGAGCTCGAATTTCGGAAACGTAGCCGTGTAGTTTAATCGTTATCGAGCAGTTCCGCCAGCAAAGCAGCATGGCGCTGTTGCTGACTGGCCCCGCGCAGGGCGGCGGCCCGGCAAACCACTTCGAGTTCGTCACAAGCCCGCTCGAGATCATCGTTGACGATCAGATAGTCGAATTCCTGATAGTGACTCATCTCCGCCACGGCTTCGGCCATGCGCTCGGCGATGACCGCCTCACTGTCCTGCCCGCGCCCACGCAGACGCGCCTCCAGGGCAGTTCGTGATGGCGGCAAAATGCCGACACTGCAGGCCTGATCGGGCAAATACGTCTTGACCTGACGCGCGCCCTGCCAGTCAATATCCAGAAACAGCCAGTGCCCAGTATCCAACGCCTGCTGGGTCCGTGCCCGCCCGGTGCCATAGCAGCGCCCAAACACTTCCGCATGCTCGAGCATCTCACCGGCAGCGACCATGCGATCGAACTCCGGGCGACTGACAAAATGATAGTCATGCCCGTCTTGCTCGCCTTCGCGTGGCTGCCGCGTGGTGTAGGACACCGAAAAACTGGCCTGCATACCACGCTGCTGCAGGCGCGCCATGACGCGACGCGCCAGGGTGGTTTTACCCGCCCCTGAGGGTGCGCACAGAATAATCAGATTGCCTTGGCTCATCGGCAAAGTTCGCTGTGAAAACGCCTAGTCTAACGTCAGCCGAACTCACCTGTTTGTACGGTGCAGACTGCACGCCACGCGGTTAGAATGCGAAAAGACTGGCGCGACCAATTGACGTCGCTACCGCCGCAATTCGGGTCACAAGAACCCGGCCGAGGAGACACCACATGCTGTATCGCACGCTCGCCCTGAGTTTGGGCCTGGCCGTTGCTGCCTGCAATGGCGGCCGCACTTCAAGCGCAACCACCGACAGTGACGACACCATCGTCATGGGCCAATCACCCGCATTGGTCGAGGTCAGCGAAAATCGCGCCGGCCAAGTGTATCGCCAGGAAATCGCATCGCCAGTCACCGGCGACACCGTGGTGGTTCAGGTCATGGAACCCAGCCAATTGGTCGCAGGTGCCAGCTATCCGCTGGTTCTGCAGGGTCACGGTTACGGCGGCAGCCGCAATGTTGAACCCAGTGCGTTCCAGCAGCGTTTGCGTGATGCCGGCTATTACGTCATCTCTATCGATCAGCGCGGCTTTGGCGAATCCTCCGGCCAGGTCCGGGTGATGGACCCGGAATTTGAAGGGCAGAACCTGATTGCGCTGCTCGACTGGGCCGAAAACCTGCCAGGTTTGCGCCGCCGGGCCAATGGCGAAATGTATGTGGGCAGCTACGGCAGTTCCTATGGCGGGATGTACCAGTTCTTGCTCCATGCCGTTGATCCACGCCATCGCCTGCGCGTCATGGCACCAGACATCACCCCGCACGATCTGACCTATTCGCTCAATCCTCATAACGTGGTCAAATCGAGCTGGGGGCTGCTCCTGGTTGCGGGCGGCGAGGCCGCCGGGGTGACCTCACTGCTGAGCGGTGATCCGACCACGCTGCTGCCTGAACTGCTGGAGCTGGCGCAACAGGGCGTGACCGCTCAGGATCCAGCGATTCTGGAAATCCTCCTCAACGCCGGGGTCAACAACGCATTTTCCGAGGCTGGTTTCAACTTCATGCGCTATCACAGCGTGAAGTATTTCTGCGATGGCGAGCCCGCCGGGCCACAGAATTTCCTGATTGCCACCGCGGATGAACTGAGCGTGGAACCCGACTTGCCCCCACCTGCTGACATCCTGATTTCACAGGGCTTTCTCGACACTCTGTTCAACGTCAACGAAGGCCTGGCCAACTACGAATGCCGCAAAGCCATCGGTGGCGATGTCCGCCTGCTGACCCACCAGTCCGGGCATTTGTTGCCCGAAATTGGCCTGGCAGACGCATTCGATCCGCTGGCTCAGGTGGTCAACATTCCGGAACTGCAAAGCGCCGGCGGCAGCGCCAATTGCGGCACCTATTCGCAAGAAGAGATGCGTTTTGCCTGGTTCGAGGAAAAGCTCAATGGTCGCGCCGGCATGATTGCGGCAACACTGCCACCCTCAGACAAAATCTGCCTCAGCCTGGCCGAAGAGGATGCCATTCTGGTCGACAGCGTCGAGCATGGCGGCAAAGCCTTTGAACTCGATAGCAGCACCCCACAGCTCAATGCCGTTCTGGGCGTTGCCGGCGCTGTACTGGGCGATGGCGCACGTGAGGCATTACTGGCGGTACAGCCTTTGCTCAGCGCTGCTGACGAGGAGACCATCGTCGCCGGCATACCCACACTCGACATCCAGATTGACGGCTTGAGCGGATTGGAAATGAGCGAGTGCAGCGCGCCTGAGGCCCCGGTGCAGTTGGGTTGTGATCCGATCCTGTACTTCGCGATCGGTCATCGTCCGCAAGGGCAAACGCGCTGGGAACCGGTGGACGGCCAGATCACGCCGGTACGCGGCTTTGGCCCTCATCAACTGGACATGAACGGGATTGCCGAACGCCTCAATCCGGGCGACGAATTGGCCTTGCTGATCTATGGCTTCCACGCCCAGTTCCCGATCACATGGTCACGCGATCTTCTGGTGCCGGCCGTCAATGTCAGCGGCACACTGCAATTGCCTCTGCTGTAAATGCACAGTGCACCGCCAGCCCTGCGGCTGGCGGTGCAAAACTCAAATCGGCTTAGCGGGATTGTGCAGCCACATACTCGGCGTAAGCCCGCACAAAGCCTTCAAGATCGGGCGCCCCTTTACTGCTGGTGACTTCCACCAGGGTTGGCCCCATGCGGAATGCCGCCATACGTTGACCACTGATGAAGGACTGATCACCAAGTCCCGGGTCGGCAGTGGTCTCAAGCGTATCGGCAGGAAAGCGCTTGTCCCAGCCTTTGATGCAGGCCTGAGCGTCGCTGTATACGTTGATCCGAACCTTGTAAGCCTGACCACCCGCACGCCAGTACTTGAAATAGGCCGAACTGGCGATGCCCTGGGTGGTGAGCACCGCCATATCTTCGGCTGACTGCGCTCCAACCCCGCGATCATCCGCGATCAGAACCGACTTGTGTTCGATCTTTTCAACCTCAAATGCGGCCGGTGCCGGCATCAACAAATCCAGCACGTCAGGGGCGGGCGTTTTTGAACATGCCGCAAAAAGGAACCCGACGAGCAGGCAGAGCGTGTATAGGGAATTGTTCTTCATAGTTCCAATTTTGGCCTTTTCAGGATGGAGTGGCCGCAGCTACAGACTCGCAGGGGCCGGATTGCCTCGAAAGCACATCTGGAGAAACCTGTGTACACGAGAATCACGTCTCTGACCAAATTGATGGCGCCGAGCCTGCTGCTTGCCAGCGGACTGGTCAGCGCCGCCGAACCGGAGAGCGGCAGCGTCAGCGCCGACAATCCGCAGACCAGCTTTGCCTCTGGTCCCAATGTTATTTCCAACCCGGCCTATCCGGACACCGGCATCTGCCAGAGCCCGGCGCTGCCCTGCGACGATTATGCCCTGACCGTGTCGGTGCCGACCGACCTGGAAAGCACCGGCCAGAGCGCCTACATCGTGGTGCGCACCGAAGCGCCAGCCGGCGAGGATTACGACATCTACCTGCTTGATGCCGACGGCAACGAGGTCAACAGCTCTGCCTCGGGCGGCACGCCGGAAGAAATGATCATGAACGTCCCGGCGGGCGAATCGGTTTTCACCGTCCGCATCATTCCCTGGCTGGTCACCGGCACCACAGCCGACACTGCCATCACCCTGAATTTCGCCGAAAGCCAAGCCGGCGGCGGTGACGCGCCCGGCGCGGTCGGCGGCGCCCTGCCGTTTGACCCTACTGCCCCGCGCTATCAGGTCTATGTATCCCCGGCGGACGAAGGCAATGACGCCGGCGAACCGACGGTTGGCTACAACCCGCTGACCGAACGCGCCATGTTCATCTCCTACGTCAATGCCTTGCGCGTGACCTTTCCGGAAAATCTGGATGAGCCACTGCCGGAAGCATGTGATGCGCTGTGGGAGAACAAGTCGGGCCTGATCACCACGCTCAACTCGCTGGACCCGATCATGTACACCGACAAGACCACGGGTCGCACATTCAACTCGCAGTTGGCCGGCGCCAACAGCCTGTTCGAATACTCCGATGATGACGGCGAATCCTGGATTCCGGGTCAGATCGGCCTGCCCAATGGCGGCGCCGACCATCAGGGCGTGGTATCTGGCCCGTATCCGGAAGGCTTCCCGCTGGATGGCGTGCTCTATCCCAACGCGGTGTACTACTGCTCGCAATCGGTCGCCGCCGCATTTTGTGCGCGCAGTGATGATGGCGGCCAGACTTTCGGTCCGGGCTTCCCGTTCAAGAACACCGACTGCGGTGCTGGCGCGCTGCATGGTCACCCCAAGGTGGCGCCGGATGGCACGTTGTACGTGCCTGATTCCTCGCAGTGCGTCGCCAGCCTGGGGCTGGACGGTTCGGCCGAAAAGGTCGTGGCCTTCGTCAGTGAAGATGCCGGCATGACCTACGATGTGCGTCCGCTGCCCGACAGCCTGGGTGGTGCCGGTTCCGACCCGTCGATCGGTATCGCAACCGACGGCACCGCCTACATGTGCTACGAAAATGCGGATGGCCGCACCCATGTTGCGGTCTCGCATGACA
>JBFKEC010000267.1:0-4715 GCA_041619315.1 Oceanococcus sp.
CGGCAACATCTCGACCGAAGATCTGGCCATGACCCTGAGCCTGATGGGTTTTGAGACCGGCCTGGACATGGACAAGCTGATCGCTGCCGGTGAACTGGCCAATCGCATGACCGATACCCAGACCGGGGTGCGTTCACTGCCTTGGCTGTCACGCAATACCGCCAAATTCTGACCCCCATGAGCAGCCCGCGCACGTTGTACGACAAGTTGTGGGATGCCCATTGTGTCAGCCCGCGTGGTGATGGGCAGGATCTGCTCTACATTGATCGTGTGATCCTGCACGAGGTGACCTCGGCCCAGGCTTTTGAGGGCCTGAGCACCTCCGGACGCGCGCTGTGGCGCGGTGGCACTCTGTTTGCGGTGGCCGATCATCAAGTACCAACCACCGACCGTGAAGCCGGCCTCAATGGCTTTCGCGATGCGACCGCGCGTCTGCAGGTCGAAACCCTGGATGCCAACTGCACGCAACATGGTGTGGACCAGATCAAACTGCAGGACCCACGTCAGGGGATTGTCCATGTGGTCGGCCCCGAACAAGGCGTCAGCCTGCCTGGCATGAGCGTGGTTTGCGGTGATTCGCACACCTCAACCCACGGCGCCCTGGCCGCGTTGGCGCAAGGCATCGGCAGCTCCGAGCTGGAGCATGTTTTCGCCACCCAGACACTGGCCACGCAGAAATGCGCAAATCTACGTGTGTGGGTCGACGGACAGCTTCCGATCGGCACCTCGGCCAAGGATCTGGCGCTGTTCATCATCGCCCGCCTGGGTATCGCAGGTGGCACCGGACACGCCATCGAGTACGCCGGCCCAGCGGTGCGCGCACTCGATATGGCCGGGCGCTTCACCCTGTGCAACATGACTATAGAAGCCGGTGCCCGCACCGGGCTGATCGCCTACGACGCGGTCACCGAAGACTATGTGCGGGATCGCCCACGCGCGCCCAAGGGTGCCGCCTGGGAGGCCGCCAACGCATACTGGCACACGCATCTGCATTCCGATGAAGGTGCACAGTTCGACCACGAAATCCGCTTTGATGCCCGCGCGGTTGCGCCGCTGGTCAGCTGGGGCACCAAGCCGGATCAGGTCATTGCCATCAACCAGACCGTGCCTGGGCTGAATCTGGCCCAGGATGCCGTGCAGCGCCAGGACTGGGAGAAAGCCCTCAACTACATGGACCTGTCAGCCGGCCAGCGGCTTGATGCCCTGCCCATCGATCAGGTCTTCGTCGGCTCATGCACCAATGGGCGTATCGAAGATTTGCGTATGGTTGCCCAAGTCGCACGCGGACGGCGCAAGGCCGACTCGGTCAAACGGGTGTTGATCGTGCCCGGCTCGGGTCTGGTCAAAGCCCAGGCAGAAGCCGAAGGCCTGCATGAAATCTTTCGCGCCGCCGGCTTTGAGTGGCGCGATGCCGGCTGCTCGATGTGTAATGCCATGAACCCGGATCAGCTGGAGCCAGGCGAGCGTTGCGCCAGCACATCCAACCGTAATTTCGAGTCGCGCCAGGGATTGCGCGGCCGCACTCACCTGATGAGCCCGGCGATGGCGGCAGCGGCGGCCATATGCGGCCACCTGACTGACGTTCGCCCTCTACTCGACGCGCCCAAGGAATACCCCGCATGAGCCTGTACCTGACCCTCAAACTGCTGCACATTCTGGCCTTCGTGTACTGGCTGGGCGGCGACCTCGGCACCTTCTTCTCCAGTCGTTTCGTGGTCGATCCCAAACTCTCTGCAGCGCAGCGCGGCACCGCGCTGAAGATCATGCTGGGCTGTGATCAAGGGCCAAAGCTGGCGATGCCGCTAATCTTTGCCATCGGCTATTCGATGTCGACCCTGGTCGGCTTTATCCAGTTGCCCGGTGTGGTCGAAGCCCTGGTGTGGCTGATTGCCCTGCTGTGGTTCGCCAATGTGAATTACCTCTATTTCACCAACAACCAGGCGGCCAAGGCGCGACTGTCGCAGTGGGACCTGTATTTCCGCATCGTGGTGGTGCTGGGCCTGTTTGGGCTGAGTGTCGCGGCGCTGATGGGGCAAGGTCCTATTGGCCCGAACTGGCTGGCCATCAAAATCATGATCTTCGCCGCGCTGGTTGCCTGCGGCATCTGGATACGCATACAGCTGCGCCCGTTTGTGCTTGCCTTTGGCCAGCTTATGACTACGGGTTCCAGCCCCGAGGTTGAAGCCACACTGAGCCACGCCCTGGGCCGCTGCCGGCCCGCTGTTTATCTCATCTGGCTCGGCCTGATTGTCAATGCGGCGCTCGGCATCCATCTGATTACACTGTAATCCCGCACACCCACCGGAACCCTGTGATGAAAATCTACAACGCAGCCATTTCGCCCTATGCCGCACGCTGTCGCATTCAGGTCCGGCACAAGCAGCTGCCGGTGGAGTTCATCGACCCACCCGGTGGCATGCGCTCGGACCAAGTTCTCGCAGCCAACCCCAGCGGCAAGATTCCAGTGCTCGAAGTGGATGGCTCTACCCTGGCCGAATCGTGGAGCATCATGAGTTATCTGGAAGCGATGTATCCGCAGCCGGCGATGCAAAGCGACGATCCCCTGATCCGCGCCCAGCACGATGCCTTCGTACGCTTTATTGACCTGTCGTTGGCCCCCGCCATGTTCCCGCTGTTCCTGGCTCTGCGCAGCCATCCGGGCGATGCTGGCATCCAGCAGGCATGCGCCGACCTCACCGCTCAGCTCGACGTTCTGGACCTGCAGCTGGCACGCTTGGAACACGATCAGCCGCTGGAACTCAGCGATGCTGCCTTGCTGCCAGTGTTCTGGTATGCCCGCACCCTCGGCCGCCATTTCAGCATGGCCGATTGCTTTGAAGGGCGCAGCCACTGCCTGCAGTGGTGGCAACGCGCAAGCGCTATGCCCGCAGCGGCGCAAACACTGGATGAAATGCAAACCGGGCTCGCCGCCATGATGCCGGCCCTGTTCGAGGAATAAGCACAGCCGCCCCCGATCACCTCGGGCGCCGCGCGACGGCACTATGGCTGGACTTTCAGCGTCACAACTGGTCCCATTCTGACCTTTGTGTCGCTCACCCAAGGTCAACCATGCGCCCATCACTTATCCTGTTCAGCATCGTCGTGTCGCTGCTGGCCTGCGGGTGCAGCCTGACCTCATCACTGTTTTCAGACATGCCCGCAGCCAAGACTGACAAACCCACACCACCTCGCGCCCAGCGTATCGAGCACCCCATGACGCAACTGGGGCGCAGCCGTAACGACGTCTATCACTGGCTACGCGACGAGAACTGGCAAGAGGTGATGCGCGACCCCAGCGTGCTGCGCGAAGACATTCGCAACTACCTTGAAGCCGAGAACGCCTACACCAAGGACGCGCTGGAAACGCCGACCAGCGCGTTGCGCGATGAGCTGTTCAAAGAAATGCGCGGGCGCATCAAGGAAGATGACAGCAGCGTGCCGGACATTGATGGGCCGTATGCCTACTACACCCGCCATCGCGAAGGCGGGGAATACCCCATCATTGCGCGCAAACCCGCACAACACGCGTTCACAGACGACGGCGAGGAAACCATCCTGCTTGACGGCGATGCGATGGCCGCTGACACCGAATATTTCGCGTTTGGCGGCATCGACACCTCTCCGGATCACAGCCGCATTGCCTACGCGGTCGACACCCAGGGCAGCGAGTTCTACTCCATCCGGGTGCGCCAGATCGACAGCGGCGAAGATCTGGGCGTGCACATCGACAGCGCCTATGGGCCATTCGAATGGTCGGCCGACGGTCAGCGCATTTACTGGATTCATCGCGATGAAAATGCCCGCCCCGATTCGGTGTGGCAACGCGATCTGGCCAGCGGCAAAGACACTCTGATTTACCGCGAAGATGACCCGGGCGTTTTCCTCAGCATCCACACCAGCGCCAGCGAAAAGGTGATCTTTATCGGCGCGTCCAACCACACCACCTCGGAAGTGCACTGGTTCTACGCCAACGAATCCGATCCCCGTCCGCGCCTGATTGCAGCGCGTCAGAATGGCATTGAGTACGACGTGGAGCATTGGGATGATCAGTTCTACATCCTGACCAACCTGGATGGCGCGGTGGATTTCAAACTCATGCGCGCGCCAATGCAGGCCAGCAGCCATGCCGACTGGCAGGAAGTCATTGCCCATCGCCCCGGCACCCTGGTGCTGGGCATGCAGGCACAAAAAGACTATCTGACCCTGATCGAGCGTGAGAACGGGCTGCCGCGCATTGTGATCCGCGCGCGCAAGAATGGGGCCAGCCACACCATCGCCTTTGATGAAGCGGCCTACTCGCTGGGCCTGGACAGCGGCTATCCCTACGACACCGCGATACTGCGTTTTGAATACTCTTCGCCGACCACCCCGGATCAGGTGTACGACTACGACCTGAACACACGCCAGCGCACCTTGCGCAAGGCCCGTGAAGTGCCATCCGGACACAACCCTGCCGACTATGTTGCAGAGCGCCTGATGGCGCCGTCATGGGATGGCGCCGAAGTCCCGATCACCCTGCTACGCCATGTTTCAACGCCGGTTGACGGCTCCGCGCCGGTATTACTGTATGGCTATGGTTCCTACGGCATCACCATACCGGCCGATTTTCGCAGCAGCCGCCTAAGCCTGGTTGATCGCGGCATGATCTACGCGATCGTTCATCCGCGTGGCAGCAAGGCCAAGGGTTATCAGTGGTATCTCGACGGCAAGCTGGA
>JBFKEC010000268.1:0-4694 GCA_041619315.1 Oceanococcus sp.
GAATAACCGTCAGCTCGGCCGGAAACTCATCACCGTTGCGCCGCACCGACGTCACCTCGATGCGCTTGTTGATCACCGGCCCTTCGCCGGTGGCGTTGTAATGATGCATGCCCTGGGTGTGCGCATCACGCAGACTGGGTGGAATCACGATCTCGGCAACTGACAGACCCAGCACTTCATCGCGGCGGTAACCGTAAATTTCCTCAGCAGCGGGGCTGAACTCTATGATGCAGCCTTGCTTGTTGATGGTAATCAGCGCATCCGGGCTGGCCTTGGCAATGGCCCGCATCATGGTGGTTGCATCTTCCACCTCAGTGCGCGTATTCATGTCTGCGTTTGCCATGTTTTGAGCTTGCGATAGAGCGTGGATGCACTGACCCCGAGATGGGCAGCAGCAACCGGAACATTATCATCACAAGCACGAATGGCATGTTCAATCGTGCGCTTCTCAACCAACCACAGCGGTTCAATTGTGGCATTGGCAAATGTCGAGGGTGGCTGCCGCGTCGCCGCTGCAGGCGCTCGACCCGCCAGCGCCGGTGCCGACGACATACCACCGGTCAGCCCCAACGGGTCCGGCAACATGGCTTTGGTCACTGTCTCGGCATCATTGAGCAGCACCACGTTGTGAATCACATTGTGCAATTGGCGTACGTTGCCCGGCCAGTCGTAGTTGCGCAGAATCTGACTAACCTCGTCATCAAAGGCACGGAATTCACGCCCCTCTTCGTCGCTCAAGCGCTGCAGAAACGCCTCTGCGATTTCCAGCACGTCCGCCTCACGATCGCGCAGCGCGGGCATACGGATGGGAATCACATTGAGGCGATAGTAAAGATCTTCGCGGAAGCGCCCTTCGGCAACCTGAGACTGTGGATCCTGATTGGTCGCACAGACAAAGCGCACATTGACGCGAATGTCTTTGCTACCACCAACCCGCTGAAACACGCCGGTCTGAATGAATCGCAGCAGCTTGACCTGCAAATCCAGATCCATCTCGCCAATTTCGTCGAGGAACAAGGTACCGCCATCGGCCCGCTCGGCCGCGCCGGGGCGATCACTGGACGCGCCTGAAAACGCGCCCTTCATGTGGCCGAAAATCTCGCTTTCGAACAATTCTCGCGGTATCGCCCCACAGTTGATCGCCACAAAGGGCTTGTCGCTGCGATCGCTACGCTCGTGAATGGCCTGCGCACACAGCTCCTTGCCGGTACCGGATTCACCCGTGATAAAAACCGACGCGCGACTGGTCGCAGCGCTGTCAATAATGCGATAGACCACCTGCATGGGCAGAGAACGCCCGACAAAACCCGCATAGCCATCACGCTCGATCTGCTCACGCATGACTTTGACTTCTTCATGCAGACGTCGTTTGTCGAGCACATTGTCGACCGTGACTTGCAGGCGCTCCGCGGTAAATGGCTTTTCCAGAAAGTCGGCCGCGCCCAGACGCATGGATTCGACCGCCGCATCGACAGAACCGTGGGCGGTGATGACAATGCAAGGACACGTGGCGCCAGCCTCGACCATGGCCTTGAGCAGGGTATGCCCATGCATATCGGGCAGTTGCAAATCAAGCAGAACCAGATCGGGTTCCTTCGCTTGCAGACACTCCACCCCCTCCTGCCCGGAGGCCACCCATTCGACCTTGTAGCCCATGCGGCGCAGGTACTGCTGATAGAGTGCGCCAAGCGGGGCGGTGTCCTCGATAACCAGCGCATATGGCTGCTCACTGACATCGCGCACAGCAGATGCACTTGGGGCGCTCTTGGATGTAGAAAATGTGGGTGAATTCATATGTATGCCCTCGCGCTGGCAGTTACGTCAGTGCACCTTTCATGCCCGTAAAAAACTTGTAAGTGCTTGTTTTTACGGACGGGGAAAAATCCTGAATCTCACTGACTCGGGTACTCCAACAATGCGATGCATAATGAATTGCAAAATGCAAAGAAGATGTAAAGCTGAGTCCATATTAGTGTCTACAGCTCCAGGTGGCGTGCAAACTGCTCATTGGTTGCGGCTTTCCGATCAGATAACCCTGCAGGGTGGTGCAGCCCAGCTGTGACAGAATTTGCATCTGGGTTTCCGTTTCCACCCCTTCGGCCACGACCCGCAGGCCGAGACTGCAAGCCATTGCGGTAATGGCGCTGACAATGCGGAAGTCATCAATCCCGGATTCGATGTCATCGACAAAGCTCTTGTCGATCTTCAGCCCGGTAATTGGCAGCTCGCGCAGATGACGCAGGCCCGAATAGCCGGTCCCGAAATCATCCAGCCACAACTCGACCCCCAATTCGACCAATCCCTCCAGATTGCGCCGCGTCGCCGGCCCTGCATACAACAGTGCAGATTCGGTGATTTCCACGTGTATTCGTGAGCTGTCAATCGCGTGTCGATCAAGCCAGGTCGCAAAGCGTGTGATGAACTCGGGCTTGGCCAGTTGCAGGGCAGACACATTGAGCGCCAAATGGATAGGCTCAGCGGATGCTTGCGTGAGCAGCGGATAGTCCCGCTTGGCACAACTCAATACGGCGTCCCACAACAGCTCGACTCTGTCCGCGTCCTCCAGCGCCATAACAAACTGGACTGGCGACACCGAGCCAAAAACCGGCGAGTTCCAACGCGCCAGGGCTTCCACGCCAACCAGCGCGCCACGCAGCGCGTCCACCTGAGGCTGATACATAAGCTCAACCTCACCGCGCGAGACCGCCATGGCGAAATCGGCGCAATCCCAAAGGCGCAAGCGATCGATGCCGGGGCGTTCCAACGGGTGACAGGTATCGTTAATCATGGCGTCGCAACTCAGGCTGTGAATGCAAACGGGTTCGCAAGATTGGTTCCACCACGCCACGAGGGATAATATCTTTTATTACCAATAACTTAGCCTCTAAGCCCGGGCACGCCACGCAGGTCGCGTTGCAAGTTGAATTGCATTTTGCAACGCAATTTACAACCCAGCGTCCGCGCTTCATGCACATTCTTGCTAGCCTTGAGCGCTGGCGCACCGCGTAAGTCTGAAGCCCATGCACTTGAACGCTGTCTCCCGATATTTGCCCTGGCTGTTTTGTCTCAGCGCCAGCGTGCTGCTGGCCGTGACTGCTGTGCGCTGGCCCGGCGCGCTATGGCCAGCACTGCTCTTTGGCTTGGCCGCCCTGCTTGGCACCTGGGATATGTTTCAACGTCGCCACAACCTGAGGCGCAACTATCCGCTTAGCGCGCGCATGCGCTGGTTGTTCGAAGCCATACGCCCGGAATTGCGCCAGTACCTGTTCGAAAGCGAAACCGATGGTCGACCGTTCTCGCGCGAACAGCGCTCTCTGGTCTACGAGCGGGCCAAGAACGACAACGACAAACAACCCTTCGGCACCTTACAGGATGTCTACGCAGCGGATCACGAATGGATCAACCATTCGACCATGCCGCAGGCGAAATCCACACAACCTTATCGGGTTAAGGTCGGTGGTCCACATTGCGCGCAACCCTACTCCGCCTCGGTCTTCAATATTTCGGCCATGAGCTTTGGCTCGCTCAGCGCCAATGCCATACGCGCGCTCAATCAGGGCGCCCGACTCGGCGCGTTCTACCATGACACCGGCGAAGGCGGGATCTCGCCCTACCATCTGGAACATGGCGGCGATCTGGTGTGGGAAATTGGCAGTGGCTACTTCGGTTGCCGCGATCAGAACGGCAAATTTGATCCGGCACGCTTTGCCGATACGGCTGCCCGGCCTGAAGTGCGAATGATCGAAATCAAACTGTCGCAAGGAGCAAAACCCGGACATGGCGGCGTGCTGCCTGGCTCGAAGGTGTCGCCCGAGATCGCCCTGACCCGCGGCATACCCGAAGCTCAGGACTGCATCTCACCGCCCTGCCACAGTGCCTTTTCCAGCCCGCTCGAGATGATGCACTTCGTCGCCAAACTGCGCGAACTGTGTGCCTCCAAACCGATTGGACTGAAACTGTGCATCGGTCACACCAGCGAATTCATGTCGCTGGCAAAAGCCATGCTGGAAACCGGAATCGTGCCGGACTTCATCGTCATCGACGGTGCCGAAGGCGGCACCGGCGCGGCACCACTGGAACTGACCAACCATGTCGGCACACCACTGCGCGAAGGCCTGGTGCTGGCCCAGAACGTGCTGGTGGGCGCAGGCCTGCGTGATCAGTTGCAACTGGCTGCGGCAGGCAAGATCACCTCGGCCTCCCGCCTGGCTTTCAATTTGGCTCTGGGCGCCGACTGGTGCAATGCTGCGCGCGGCTTCATGTTTGCCCTGGGTTGTGTGCAGTCGCTGAGTTGTCACACCGACCGCTGCCCGACCGGCGTAGCCACGCAGGACCCAACCCGTCAACGCGCCCTGGACGTGAGCGACAAGGCCCAGCGGGTGCACAACTTCCACCGCCATACGGTTGATGCGTTGATCGAAATCGTGGCGGCAGCCGGGCTCGACCATCCTCACGCCCTGTCGCCACATCATCTGTATCGCCGCAATGGCCCTGGCCAGGTCGCCAGCGCCGCAGAGTTTTATGAGTGGCTGGAACCGGGTGAACTGCTGGAAAGCCCGCGCAAAAACTGGAATACGGCCTGGAAAGCCGCACGCGCCGATCGCTTCGTGATGCTTTAACGCTCAGTACAGATAGCGCACATCGACACGCTGCGACGACTCGCCCGGCAAGGGACAGCGGGCCGGTCCTTGATA
>JBFKEC010000269.1:0-4687 GCA_041619315.1 Oceanococcus sp.
CGCATCCTCGGGCGAATCCATCACGATGGTGCGCAAATCCGCTTCAGCCGCGGCCAGATTACCCAGCCGCTCGTGCACGATGGCGCGCCCATAGAGCAGATCTTCGTCTTCCGGATACTGGGCCAGACCACGCTCGTAAATGGCCATGGCCTCATCGTCCAAATTGGCCCGGAACAGCAACTCACCCTCGATCTGCAACAAGCGCAGTTCCTGCTGCGGGAAACGCACCCGCAGGGTTTCAAGGTAGGCTCGCGCCGCCTCCATGTTGCCCTGGCGACTGATGATCACCGCCTGGCGTACCGCCGCATCGATCACGCGCCGGCCGTCGCGCACCTCACGGTAAAACTGCATCGCACGCAGGATATCGCCACGCTGCTCGGCAATGCGCCCCAGGTAATACGACGTGTCCGACAGACGCTCACCGCGATTCTGCAACAGCGTGAAATGCTTCTCGGCGTCCTCGTACTCACCCAGGTCCATTTCTATCAGGCCCAGGGCATACAGCGCTGCGGTGTTGTCCGCATCAATCTTCAGCGCGCTGGTAAATTCACGCCGGGCCATGTCGATCTGCTCGAACTCAAGCAGCAGCGAGCCCAGCGAAAGGCGCAATTCCAGATTGCGCGGATCTTCCACATGCATGTCGCGGATCAGGCGCTCTGCTTCCGGCAGATCCACGGCCTGCAGGTGCAAACGCAGCCCCAGCAATTGAGCCGGCCGCCATTCCGGGCGCAAAGCCAGCGCATTGTTAACCTCGGCGCGCGCGAGTTCCTGTTCATCCACGCGATAGGCCAGCAGCCCGCGTGCATAGGCGCGCGCCGCGCTCACCGGCCGCCCCGCAGTGACCTGATCAAACAGCGCCAGCGCCTGATCGGAAATATCCGGCTCCAGCGACAGGATTTCCGCCACGCTGATCAGACCCGCTTGCTCATCGTCCTGACTCAATGCCAGCAAATGACGCAGCAGGTCCACCGCCCGAACGTTGTCGGCTCGGCGCAAAGCCAGGCGTGCGGCAATCTCGAATGCACCGGCGTTTTCCGGATCAAGCTCGACCCAGCGCGCGGCCGCGGCATCGGCCAACGCGGCGTTCTCAGCCTGCAGGGCCAACTGGGTGGCGCGCTGCGCGGTCAAGGGATCGTCACTCAGATTGGCAGCCCGCGCGTAGTGGTGCGCCGCTTCATCACCCATTCCGCGTTGAGCGGCCAATTCACCCGCCAGCACCGCAGTGCCCAGCTCAACTTGCGGGTTTTCAGCCGAGGCTTGCCACAATTGGTCGAATTCGGATTCCAGCGCGGGCTCAGCCGGCTGCGAGGCGCATCCCAACAGACTGAGGGCCAGCGCAACAGCAGGAAAGATCGGTTTGATGATAGTCAGCTTCATTGAAATGGGTTTCACCCGAATCCTGGTCTGTGGGCCGGCAAGCTTGGCGCGACTTTTGCACGTCTATTCATGGACAGATTCGATAAGCGCTTGTTCCAGAACCGGGCTTCACGGAAAATATCGTATTGCGCGCATTATCCACAATTCATCCTGGCCTATGATCCGATCCTTTGCCGGGCCCTGCCATCTGGCAACCTTCGCCGCTCACGGAGCGTAATGTCCTTGTTTGCGCTGGGCCTCAATTACCACTCTGCGCCGCTAACGCTGCGTGAGCGAGTGGCCATAGCCACCGAGGCCCTGCCACAGGCCCTTTCGGAGATTCGTGCCGTGCCCGGCATATCCGAAGCGGCCATTTTGTCGACCTGCAACCGCACCGAGATATTTACTGTCGGAGGTGCCAGCCAGCGCATCAGCCAGTGGCTGAGTGAGCGCGGCCACGTGGCGCCGGCAGAACTCGACCCGCACCTGTTCAGTTACGACAATCAGCGCGCCGTGCGCCACGCCTTGCGGGTAGCCGCAGGCCTGGACTCCATGATCCTGGGCGAGCCGCAGATCCTCGGCCAAATGAAGGACGCGTTTCGCATCGCGCGCGAGCACAACACCCTCGGCCCGGTCCTCACCCGCCTGTTCGAGCATGCCTTTCACGTCGCCAAGGACGTCCGCACGCGCACCGAAATTGGCGCCCGTTCGGTCTCGGTTGCGTCGGCCGCAGCCAGCCTGACCGGCGAAATCTTTGCCAACCTCAAGGGCCGCGATGTGCTGGTCATCGGTGCCGGCGACACGGCCCGCCTGGTCAGCGAACATTTGTACGCCATGGGCCAACCGCGCATCACCGTGGCCAACCGCACGCCGGAGCGTGGACGCAATCTGGCCGCGCAATTCCAGGGCAGCAGCTGTGGGCTGGATGACATCGCAGCGCAACTGCCCCACGCCGATCTGATCGTGACCACGGTGGCCACCGAACGACGTTTGATTGACCACGCCATGGTCAAGCGCGCATTTGCCCAGCGCAAACGCAAAGCGGTGCTGATGATTGATCTAGGCGTGCCGCGCAACATCAGCCCGGATGTGAGCAACAATCCGGATGTATACCTGTACACCGTTGATGATCTTCAGGCGGTGGCAGACGAGAACCGGCGGGCGCGCGAGGCGGCTGCCGATTCGGCCCGCGACATTATTGAATCCGGCACGCGTGAGTTCATCGACTGGATGGCCCAGCGGGCCAACCATGATGCGGTCCGGCGCCTGCGCAACCAGACCAAAGAGATGGCCGATGTCCAGCTTGAACAGGCCCGCGCACAACTGCGCCGAGGTGTTGACCCTGACCAGGTCCTGCAACGCCTGACCCACAACCTTACCCAACAGTTTTTGCACCGTCCCAGCCTGAGCCTGCGCGCACTCAAGGGCGAGGAACGCGACGAGCAGCTCAAACTGATTAACGACCTGTTCCAGCTCGACGACAAAGAATGAACCCATCGCTGATACGCCGCCTTGAAGACCTGCAAAGCCGCTTCGAGGAGCTCGGCATGGAGCTGTCCGACCCCGATGTCATCGGCAATCAGGACAAGTTCCGCAAGTTTTCCCAGGAATACGCCCAGCTCGAACCGGTGATCGAGACCTTCAAGGCCTACACCGCAGGCCAGGACGAGCAGCTCAGTCTTAAAGCCATGCTCAAGGAAAACGACCCCGAAATCCGCGAAATGGCCGAGCTTGAACTGGAGAGCCTGGCTGAGCAGCAGGACGCGCGTGAAAAGGCGCTGCAGGTACACCTGTTGCCCCGCGATCCGGCCGACGACAACAATATCTTTCTCGAGATACGCGCCGGCACCGGGGGTGACGAGGCGGCCATTTTTGCCGGCAACCTGTTCAATATGTACGAGCGCTACGCCACCACACAGAACTGGCAGATTGAAGTGCTGTCCGCCAATGAAGGCGAGCATGGCGGCTACAAGGAAATCATCAGCCGGGTGGTCGGCCATGGCGCCTATTCGCGCCTGAAGTTCGAATCCGGCGCACACCGGGTTCAGCGCGTGCCCGAAACCGAATCACAGGGCCGCATCCACACCTCGGCCTGCACCGTCGCCATCCTGCCCGAACTGGACGAGATCGGTGGCGTAGCGTTCGAAAACAAAGATCTGCGCGTCGACACCTATCGCGCCTCCGGAGCCGGCGGCCAGCACATCAACAAGACCGACTCGGCGGTGCGCATCACCCACATACCGACCGGCATCGTGGTTGAATGCCAGGACGAGCGCTCACAGCACAAAAACCGTGCACGGGCCATGTCACTGCTAGGCGCACGCATGCTCGACATCCAGCGCACCCAGCAGGCCTCTGAGCAAGCCGCCACGCGTAAAGCGCTGGTTGGATCGGGTGACCGTTCGGAACGCATCCGCACCTACAACTTCCCTCAGGGCCGGGTGACCGACCACCGCATCAACCTGACCCTGTACAAGCTTGACGCCATCATGGCTGGCGAACTGGACCCGCTGATTCAGCCACTGACCGCCGAGCACCAAGCGGCACAACTGGCCGAGCTGGGTGCCTGAAACCCTGCGTCAGCTGCTCAGGCGGACCAGCCATAGCCTGGCCGAGATCTCAGACAGTCCGCGCTTGGATGCCGAAGTGCTGCTATGCCAGTCATTGGGGCGCAATCGCAGTTGGCTGTTCAGTCACGCAGACGACGAACTGCCGGCAACGGCGCTGCAAGCCTTCCAGGCCGCACTGGCGCGACGCCAGGATGGCGAGCCGGTCGCCTATATTCTGGGCACACAGGAATTCTGGTCCCTGCCACTAAAAGTCAGCGCGGACTGCCTGATCCCACGGCCCGATACCGAATGTCTGGTCGAATGGGCGCTCAGCCTTCCCGGCGAAACCCTGGACGTGGTTGATCTGGGCACCGGCAGTGGCGCCGTAGCGGTGGCCCTGGCAAGCGAAAAGCCGCATTGGCGCATCACCGCCAGCGATGTCAGCAGCGCCGCGCTTCAGATCGCCAAGCACAATGCCGACACGCACAACTGCCAGATCGAATTCCTCTGCGGAGACTGGCTAACGCCGCTGGCAGGTCGCCAATTCGACCTGATCATCAGCAACCCGCCCTACATTGCCGAGCATGACGCCCATCTGGCCAAACTGCAGCATGAGCCGTGCGCTGCCTTGAGCTCGGGTCACGATTGCCTGGATGCAATCCGGCACATTGCCGCCACTGCTCCGCAGCACCTGCGCAAAAATGCACATCTGGCCCTGGAGCATGGCTACGAGCAAGGCGCCCAAGTGCGTGAAATCCTGCGCGATCAGGGCTTTGCCAACG
>JBFKEC010000270.1:0-4683 GCA_041619315.1 Oceanococcus sp.
ATTTCCGGGTCATCAAGCAATGTCGCCGGTGGCGCGCGCAGTGAACCAAGTATCGACAAGGGCTGTCCGGCGGTGCTGCCAGGTGTGTAAATCGCCATATCGGCGGCCTTGCCCAATCGCGCAATGCGGTCGCCATCCTGATCCCACTCCGCCAGCCCTTTACGCCACAGTTTCGCCTGTGCCGCAGCATAAGCCTCGGTCTCCAGACCCTGCGAGCGGGCCGCGCCCGGATCCACCCAGGGGCTGAAATCTGCGCCGCGCAGTTGCGGAAAATTGAGCAGCAGATTGCCCAGATCACCTTTGGGATCAATCGCAATCACCGGCACCTGATCAATCAGAGCCTCTTCCAGAAGGCACACACCCAACCCGGTTTTACCACTACCGGTCATACCGATAATGACCGCGTGGGTGGTCAGATCGCTGGCATCGTAAAGCAGCGGCTCGGGGGCGATGGCCCCGCTTTCAGGATCGAATCGTCGTCCCAGATAGAACGCGCCGAGTTTCTCGTAGCCCTTGAGCATGCCAACTCCCTGATGTGCACCTGAGCACAGCTTAGCGCACGACTTTCTCCAGCAGAGCCTTGAGTTGATCGCCACCTTGTTGCTGTTGCAGGTATTGCATAACCACCGTTACCACTTTACCTACCATGCCCTTGTCCAGACCAAGCTTGTCGAAGCCGCTGGCCAGTTGCGCAACAGCGCCAAGTGAACCGGCCGAGCCGCCCAGCTTGCCGAGCAAGCCACCCATGGCACCCAGCGCACCGGAGGACTCCGGAGCCTGTTCGATCAAACCGTCGGCTTGAGGGATTACCGAAGACAGCGCACTGAAATCGCCACCGAGTTTGTCCTTGGCCAGTTTGAGCACCATTCCGGCAGCGCCCTGAGCTTGACCTTCTTCCATGCCGAGTTGGCTCTGCAACATGCTGATGAGTTCCATGGCTTGTTCTCCTCTTAACGGGTATCCATCAGTGTTCGGCGTTGGCCGTCAAGAATGTGAGAAGGCCATTGCCCGACCTGCGCCCGGCGTAGCGACAAGCCGATGTGCGGCACAGCAGGCGATCTGTCCGCCCGTGTCGAGGGTCGCATTGCTTGGCGTCATTTTTGCTTTGGCCTTCCACGTCCATACACCAGCAGTCTTGTCATGAGCTTCGTTACCACGGTCGCCGGCCACAGTCATCAATTTGTCGATTTGCGTGAGCTTATGGCCAAGGCCTCACCTGCCCGCTCCGGCGATGTGCTGGCGGGCGTAGCTGCAAACTCCATGGAGGAACGCGTTGCTGCGCAGCGTTTGTTAGCGAATACCCCATTGAGCGCCTTTCTGGATACGCCGCTGATTCCCTACGAACAGGATGAAGTCACACGACTCATCATCGACGGACATGACCAGCAGGCTTTTGCCCCAATCTGCACGTTCAGTGTGGGCGAATTCCGCGATTGGCTGCTGTCTGACGTTGCCGACACCGCAACACTCAAAGCGCTCGCACCGGGCCTGACCCCGGAAATGGTCGCAGCCGTAAGCAAACTGATGCGCAACCAGGACCTGATCCTGGTTGCGAGCAAATGTGAAGTCATCACGCGTTTTCGCAACACCATTGGTCTGCCCCGCTCGCTGGCCGTCCGCTTGCAGCCCAACCATCCCACTGATGATGCGCGCGGCATACTGGCGAGCACACTGGATGGCCTGATGTATGGCGCCGGTGATGCCTGCATTGGGATCAATCCCGCCAGCGACGACCCGGCCATCCTGGCGCGCCTGTGGCGCATGCTGGATGAATTGATCGCACGTTTTGATATTCCAACCCAATCCTGCGTTCTGACCCATGTCACACGACAGATCGAAGCGATAAATGCCGCTGAGCCACTGGATCTTGTGTTCCAGTCCATCACGGGCACAGAGGCGGCCAATCGCAGTTTCGGGATTGACCTTGCGCTGCTGCGCGAGGCCCACGATGCGGCACTTTCCCTTCAGCGTGGCACGCTCGGCAACAACGTGATGTATTTCGAAACCGGCCAGGGCAGCGCGCTGTCGGCCAATGCACATCATGGTGTTGATCAACAAACCTGTGAAACCCGCGCCTATGCGGTGGCACGAGCCTTCGACCCTCTGCTGGTCAATACCGTGGTCGGCTTTATCGGACCGGAATACCTGTATGACGGCAAGCAGATCATTCGCGCCGGGCTGGAAGACCATTGTTGCGGCAAGTTGATGGGCCTGCCGATGGGTGTGGACGTGTGTTACACCAACCACGCCGAAGCGGATCAGGACGATATGGACACCCTGCTGACGCTACTCGGCGCCGCCGACGTCAATTTCGTTATGGGCGTGCCCGGCTCCGATGACGTGATGCTGGGCTATCAAAGCACCAGCTTTCATGACGCTTTGTATCTGCGCAAGGTGCTGGACCGGCGTATGGCACCTGAATTTGAGGCCTGGCTACAAACCATGGGCCTGCTCGATGGCCAGCGCCAGTTACAGGTGAATCCGGCCACAGCGCAAACCTTGATGAACTACGAACAGTCCGCCGCATGAGCGCACCCGAAGATCGCAAAATTGCACTCAGCGACAGCTGGAAAACGCTCCGTGCACACACCCCGGCACGTATCGCGCTGGGCCGCGCCGGCAACAGCCTACCGACCCAACAGGTGCTGGATTTCGCCCTCGCTCACGCGCTGGCTCGTGATGCCGTACATGCCAGCCTGGACGTGGCACAACTGTCCGAAGCACTGGCCTCAACAGGCTTGCCGCTTGCCACGGTACATAGCGCCGCGCCGAGCCGGGCCGCCTATCTGGCTCGACCAGACTGGGGCCGGCGACTCGATGCAAACGCTGAACTGCCGCAACCACAGGAACCGCCGGATGTGGTTATCGTGATCTGCGACGGCCTGTCAGCCACCGCGGTGCAGCGCCATGCGCCAAGTGTGGTCGAACATTTACTGCCCAAGCTCAAACGCTGCACCTTCGGTCCAATCGTGATCGCGCAACAAGCTCGGGTAGCGATTGCCGACGACATCGGCCAGCGCCTGGCCGCACGCCTGACCATCAATCTGATCGGTGAGCGGCCCGGCTTGTCAGCACCCGACAGTCTGGGCGCTTACCTGACCTTTGCCCCAAAGCTGGGCAACAGCGATGCGCAGCGTAACTGCATCTCCAACATCCGCCCGCAGGGGCTGTCGTGCGAAGACGCAGCGACACAGATCGCTGCACTGAGCCGCGACATTCTGGGTGCAGCGTGCAGTGGTGTGGCCCTGGCCGGCGCCATCGCGCCGGCCCTGCCGCCACGCGAATAAGCACCGACCCAAGCGTTTCGGCACAACCGCTGATCGGGTGCGCTCAATTTCGCGCCCTGTTTTTCAAAAATTGACACTGGAACAGTAAGCCGCCTCCGCAACGTCAAGCATGTCCATTTGCATTGATGCATTCTCAATACACCCCCCTTGTTGGCCCATCAGGACACCCTGAAATGCTGTTGAATACACCTCGCCAAACTCGCCTGTGCGCATCTGTCAGCGCAGTGTTTCACCCGCTGGTTCGCTACAGCGCTGCCGTCATGTTGCTGTTCAGTCTCGGCACACCTACAGCTGTGGCTCAGGATGATCTGGACAGCCTGTTTGATGACGAGGACAGCACGGCGCCGGCACCCGCACAGCCGGCACCCGCGGCAGACAGCGCAACGCAGGACTCTGAAGCGGCCCCGCTGGATACGATTTCGCTGACGCAGGACAAACCGCCAGCGGTTAGCGCCGCACCTCGGCGTCAGCTTGAAGAAATCATCGTCACCGCACAAAAAACCGAGCAGTCACTGCGCGACGTGCCGGTTTCTGTGTCCGCGCTGACCGGCGAATTTCTCGATGATGCCGGCATTGCCGATCTGAGTCAGGTGGCCGGTTATGTGCCCAATATTCGCGTCGACGTTCACGACATGGGCTCACCCCAGGTGTTCATCCGCGGCTTCGGCACCAACACGCTCAACCCGGGTTTTGAAAGCTCGGTCGGGCTGGTTCAGGATGAGATATTCCTTGGACGCGGTGGTTATTTCACTGATGCCATGTTCGACATTGAACGTATCGAGGTTCTGCGCGGGCCGCAGGGCACGCTGTTCGGCAAAAACACCGTGGCCGGAGTATTCAACTTAGTCAGCGCCGGACCTACCGAGGCATTCGCCGGGGATGTCAGTCTCACCCATGGCTCCAATGGCGAGCAGCGCTTTGAAGCCGGTGTCGGCGGCATGATTAATGACTGGAGTGGCGTGCGCCTATCGCTGCTCGACCGCGGCTTTGACGGCGAGTTGTACAACACGGCTCTGGACAGCTATAACGATTACCACGAGCAGCAGGCTTATCGTCTCAAGGCGTTGTTGTACCCGCGTGACAGCATCGAGATGGAACTGACCCATGTGAAGTCCGATTCGACCATCGGATTCTGGCCCTATCAGTTGTACCTGCTGGATGGCGGCACCCAGGCCTACCTGTCGGAATTCGACCCTGAAGTTGAAGGCGATGCTGACAATTTCCAGTCTTCGCAAAATGTTGCTGGCGTGATGGACAAAGGCTCGGAAACCAGCGGGCTGAAAACCAGCTGGGACATCGGCAACTGGGCTGGAATATCCAATCTGAACACGGTACTGGTGCTTGGCTATTCAACGTTTTACATCGACCAGCTCAGCGACTTTGATGCCTCGCCTTC
>JBFKEC010000271.1:0-4637 GCA_041619315.1 Oceanococcus sp.
CTTTCTGTCGGCCATCGCCGTTATTCAGGCGCTTTACCACCGCGATCGCACCGGCGAAGGGCAGTTCGTTGACACCTCGATCGTCAATGCCGGATTGCTCAATACCTCCTATGCGGTGGCGCGGCCGGACGGTTCGGGCTTTGAGCGTCCACATGTTGATGCGCAGCAGTTCGGGTTCTCCGCCGGGCATCGTCTGTACGAAACCGCCCAGGGCTGGCTGTGTCTGGTTTGTGTCGAGCAAAGCCACTGGGATGAGCTGTTCGCGGTACTCGGTATGCCGGAACTGGTGTCGGATGCACGCTTTGCCGATGCCGCAGCGCGCCAGACCAATGACGAGGTTCTGTGCACCATCCTGGCCGACACCTTCAAGCAGAAAACGGCGGATGAGTGGTTTGCGGCGCTGGATGCGGCCGGCGTGCCGGTGGAGATCGAAGCGCAGGACTTCGGCAAGACACTGCACGACCAGGACTGGATCAAGCAACGCGGCTGGAGCGTCAGCTACGACCATCCGCATGTCGGCAAGCTCGATCAGATTGGTCTGAATGTGGATCTTTCCGAAACACCGGGCGAACCGGGTGAACGGCCTTTGCTGGTGGGTGAGCATACCAAGGAGATACTTGCGGGTATGGGTTACTCCGAGGAGGAGATCAGCACCATGGAAGAGCAGTTTGCGGTGGGCTTTGAAGGCATGCCGCGGATGCCACCGGGTTTTGGTGGGTAACGCGCCTGCGCGCGCATTTAACGCCTGAGCCCGGCTTCGGGCCCAGCCCCCGGGACCTGGCCTTGCACCGCTGCGCGGTTCCCGAAAACCTTGCAGGCGGCAGGGGGCGTCACGACACGACATCCTGTCGTGGCGTGCCTCAATCCGTCGTCCTGACGGATTGCTCCCAGCCGTCTGCAAGGTTTTCGGCGCAACGCCCTTATGGTCCCGGGGACTGCGCCCGAAGCCATTTTTTCGAATGAAAAGCGCTCGCTTTTGAGCGGCAGAAGAGTAATGAAGGTTTGCAAAGGCTGTTTTAAAACTGTCAGAGGCCCGGATGGCCGATGACAAGCGATACATGGATGTACTTGAGCGGGTTTTAAAACAGCCTTTGCAGGCCTTCCGGCAATGCACTTAGGAACAAATCAATGACAGATTCCGAACAACAAACCCCAAAACCGACACGGCTTGCCCCTATCGTCATGCCAGACAACAAGTTTTTCTGGGATGCCGCCAAGGAAGATCGCTTTGTCGGACAGCGTTGTGGCGATTGCGGCCATTACCGCTTTCCGTTGCGCCCGATGTGCCCCAAGTGCCACAGCCTGAATACCGAAGAGGTCGAGCTGTCGGGCAAGGCCAAGGTTGTCAGCTGGATTCGGCCATGCCACCCCAAGCCTTTTGGCTTCAAGGAGTTGCCCATCGTCGCCGTGGTTGAGGTCGAAGAAGGCTTTCGTTTTGTCAGCAATCTGGAAGGAATTGCGTTTGAAGACGTGACGGTCGATTTGCCGGTGGAAGTGGCTTTTGCTGACACCATGGGCAATGCCAAGGTCCCGGTGTTCCGTCCAATTGGAGGTGCCGCATGAGCCGCTCTTTTACCCAAGCCGCCATCGCCGGCATCGGCCAGACCGAGTTTTCCAAAGAATCCGGACGCAGCGAACTGCAATTGGCCGCTGAATGTTCCAAGGCGGCACTGGATGATGCCGGGATTGATCCGTCGGAAGTCGACGGCATGATCACCTTCACCCTGGACGGTTCGGATGAAATCCATCTGGCCCGTTGTCTGGGTGTGAAGGAACTCAATTACACCACGCGTATTCCGGGCGGCGGTGCAGCGGCGGTAGCGACCCTGTATCAGGCCATGGCAATGATTAATGCCGGTTTGTGCAAGACGGTATTGATCTGGCGGGCCATGAATGAGCGTTCGCAGTATCGCTTTGGTCAGCCGCACACCCAGCAGGCGGCGTTTCAGCCCGGCAACGGCACCGGCTCGCTACTGTGGTGCATGCCTTACGGGGCACAGACGCCGGCGACCTGGGAGTCCCTCAACTCGCAGCGCTACATGCAGCAGTACGGGGTCACTAACGAGGATTTCGGCATGGTTTCGGTGCTCCAGCGCAAGCATGCCGCCAACAACCCCAATGCGTGGTTCTACGAGCGTCCGATCACGCTTGAGGATCATCAGAACTCCAAGTGGGTGGTTGATCCGGTACTGCGCCTGCTTGATTGCTGCCAGGAATCCGATGGCGGGGTGGCCATTGTGGTGACCAGCCTGGATCGTGCCCGTGATGGCAAGAAACCGGCCGTGCGCCTGCCCAACGCGGTGCAGTGCATCCCGTACAACGTTGAAGTCATTTCCAACTACTACCACGAGCAGGATCTGGCGGTCATGCCTGAAGCCGAGGGGACGGCGGCGGCCCTGTACAAACAATCTGGCCTCAAGCCGTCCGATTTTCAGGCCGCGATGCTGTATGACGCGTTCACGCCGCAGGTGTTCAAGCAATTGGAAGCCTTCGGGTTCTGCGGGCGTGGTGAGGCGCGTGATTTCTTCAAGGATGGCCACTGCGAACTGGATGGCAGCATTCCGCTCAACACCAATGGCGGCTTGATTGGTGAGGCCTACATCCACGGCATGAACAATATTGCTGAGGGGATTCGTCAGGTGCGCGGCGAGTCGGTCAATCAGGTGGCTGATGTGAGCAACGTGCTGGTGACCTCAGGCATGGCCGGCGCCGTGCTGAGCGTGGATGACTGAGTGTTTGCGCGTGCCCACCGCGGTGGCGGTGGGCAACGTTGAGAATTTGCATGTGGCGGTGGAGATTCATGCCCCCACCGCCGCTGATCGTGGCATGGCCTTGGTCTGTCTGCCGGGCGGCGGCATGCGTCGTCAGTTCTACGACCTGCCGGTGTCGGGTGATGACAGCTTCAGCTTCGTCAAGGCCATGTGCGCGCAGGGCTTTACCTGCGTGCTGGTCGATCACCCCGGGGTGGGGCAGAGCGACCAGCCCGAGGATGGCTTCGTGCTGACCCCGCAGCTGATTGCGCAGGCTCATGCCGGCGCATTGCGCTGGCTGTGGACGCATGTGCCTGAGCTTACCGGGCTGCGCAGCGTTGGGGTGGGGCATTCCATGGGGGCGATGATCACCCTGATTCAGCAACACGACCATGCCAGCCATGCCGGCATAGTGCTGCTCGGGTTCGGCTTTGATGGCTTGCCGCAATTCCTGCATCCCAAGGTTCAGGCCCTGCTTGATGATCGCGAGCAACTTAACGCGCAGAGCGTGGAGCTGGCGCGCAAATTCTTCCGGGTCGGTTATCCGGTGATTCGGGGCGGCGGCGGTGGCGGTGGCATTTACGGCGGTGACACGGCCGAGCGGGCAGGCGTCGAGGGCATCAAGGCGGTGTCCACCCATCTGCTTGCCGTGCCAGCGTTCATGTCCATGCTGCCACACCATTGGGACCCCATGGCTGCACGCATTGAAGTGCCGGTCTTAGTCGCTTTGGGTGACAACGATCTGGTCAAAGCACCGGATAATGCAGATCAGGTTTTTTCACACAGCCCGGCGGTGGATGTGATGGTGTTGCCGGAGACCGGCCACAGTCAGTTTCTGTTCGCCTCACGCCGGGACTTGTTTGCCAGGATCGGTCAGTGGGCCGATGACTTAGACAGGAGATGAACATGGCTACTGTAGCCCTCAAAGCCGGCGCGCGATTCAAGAGCGCTGTGTGTGACACCCAGGTGATGGTGATCAAGGCGCCGGCCGGAGACTACGCTCTGGAATGTGGCGGCTCGCTGATGGTCGGGCCCAAAGATGACGGCGCTGGCGAACTCAATCCGGATCTTGCCGGCGGCACCCTGATGGGCAAGCGCTATGTCGACCCGGACGAGAAATTCGAATTGCTGTGCACCAAGCCCGGCAAAGGCTCACTGGTGCTCGACGGCACACCGTTGGACGTAAAACAGGCCAAGCAGCTGCCTTCATCGGATTGATTGCATGAATATTTCGATGCTGCTGGACATGGCGGCGGACGCGTTTGGTGAGCGTACCGCGGTGGTCTGTGGCGAAGACTCGCTGACCTACGCTGAAGTTCGCCAGAAAGCCCAGCGCGCGGCGGTCAAGCTGCGTGAGTCCGGGGTTGAATATCTGGCCTTGCTGGATGTGAATGGGCCCGTTATTCCGATTGCGGTTTTCGCCGCTGCCTACGCCGGGATTCCCTATGTGCCCTTGAATTACCGTTTGACCGCGGAAGAGATCAATGCATTGCTGGCGCGGGTGACACCGGCCTTGCTGGTGGTCGGTGATCCGTTCCGCGCCCAGCTGGAGCGTCGGGATGACGTGCTGATGATCAGCAGTGCAGAATTCTGCAATCCGCCGGCAGCAGCCTTCGATGAAGAGTTTGTTGATCCAGAGCAGGTCGCGGTGCAGTTGTTCACCAGCGGGACCACTGGCAAGCCCAAGGCGGCACTGCTGCGGCATGAGAACCTGGTGTCTTACATAGTCGGCACGGTCGAGTTTGGTGCGGCCGCCGAGGAAGATGCGGTTCTGGTGACGGTGCCGCCGTATCACATCGCCGGTATCTCGGCGGTGCTGAGTTCCACCTATGCATGCCGGCGCATGGTCCAGCTGGAAAACTTCGAAGCCGAGGCCTGGCTCAAGGC
>JBFKEC010000272.1:0-4619 GCA_041619315.1 Oceanococcus sp.
CACACCATGGAACAGTCCAACGCCTGGTTCGAAGGCCTCATCCGGCAATACCCGGAACAGTATTTCTGGGGCCACCGGCGGTTTGATCGGCACCATTACGAGCAGCACGCCGACTAGACCCGGCGATCCCGCCACAGCCCCGATATAATTCCCCACTTTTACCAGCGGCCCAGCCCGCATGGATGATTTCCCATGAGCACCCCAGTTGAACCCGGCCATAACTTCCTGCGCAGCCTGATTCGCGAAGACGTTGAATCCGGCCGATTGAATGGCGAGGTGGTGACACGCTTCCCGCCTGAACCCAATGGCTATCTGCATCTGGGCCATGCCAAATCAATCTGCCTGAATTTCGGTCTGGCCGAATATTTCGGTGGGCGCTGTAATCTGCGCTTTGATGACACCAACCCGGACAAGGAAAGTCAGGAATATATCGACGCCATCCAGGACGATATTCGTTGGCTGGGCTTCGAATGGAGCGGCCCGATCCACTATGCATCGGACTATTTCGAAACGCTCTACGAATATGGCCAGCACCTGATTCGCCAACAGTTGGCCTATGTCTGCGACCTCACTGCCGAACAGGCTCGAGAGTACCGCGGCACCCTGACCGAACCGGGCCGTAACAGCCCGTTTCGCGAACGCAGCATTGAAGAGAATCTGGATCTTCTGGCCCGTATGCGCGCGGGCGACTTTGATGAAGGGCACTGCGTGTTGCGCGCCAAAATCGACATGGCGTCACCCAACATCAATTTACGTGACCCGATTCTGTACCGCATTCGCAAGGCCCACCACCACCAGACCGGCGATGCCTGGTGCATCTATCCGACCTATGACTTCACCCACGGTCAGTCGGACGCCCTGGAAGGTATCACCCACTCCATATGCACACTCGAATTTGAGGATCATCGCCCGCTGTACGACTGGCTGATTGAGAACCTTCCGGTTCCGGCACGCCCGCGTCAGTACGAATTTGCCCGTGGCAATATCAATTACACCGTAACCAGCAAGCGCAAGCTCAAACAACTGGTTGACGAAAAGCATGTCGATGGCTGGGATGACCCGCGCATGCCCACCCTGTCGGGGCTGCGCCGACGCGGCTATACCGCACAGTCCATCCGCAAGTTCTGGGAAACCGTTGGTGTTGCCCGCGCGGACAGCACGGTTGATGTGGCTCAGCTCGAATACACGATTCGCGATGACCTCAATGAAAACGCGCCACGCGCCATGTGCGTGATTGATCCGCTCAAACTGGTCATCACCAATTTCCCGCAGGACAAGGTCGAATGGCTGCCTGCCGCGGCACACCCAACCCGCGAAGAGCTGGGTGAACGCAAACTGCCATTGACCCGCGAGGTCTATATCGAACGCGAAGACTTCCGCCTTGAGGCCAACAAGAAATACAAGCGACTGGTGTTAGGCAAAGCGGTACGCCTGCGCAACGCGTATGTGCTCACAGCAGAAGATGTGGTGAAAGACGCCAACGGCGAAATCGTGGAAGTGCATTGCCGGTATGACGCAGACACTCTCGGAGCCAACCCGGCCGACGGCAGCAAGCCCAAAGGGGTCATTCACTGGGTATCAGCAACGCAGGGGAAACGCGCCACAGTGCGTCTGTATGATCGGCTGTTCAACCATGAAACCCCTGATCGCAGCGATGCCGACTTCATCAGCCACCTCAATCCTGAGTCACTGATTGAGCGCGAAAACTGCTGGATTGAACCGGGCCTTGCCGAGGCCCAGCCGGGCAGCAGCTTCCAATTTGAACGCATTGGCTATTTTGTCGCCGACAGCAAGGACCACAGCAGCGAGCAACCGGTGTTCAATCGAACCGTGGGCTTGCGTGACAGCTGGGCCAAGATCGAAGCACGCAGCTGAGCGCTGGCTTAGCAAACGTTAGACACAAAAAAGCCCACATAAACGTGGGCTTTTTCCTGAAACAACGCAGGGCAACTAGAAGGTGTTGGCAAACACCTTGACGTCTGCCTGGGCACGCAGAGCGGCCTGCAGAGCCGCGTATTCTTCGTTGGCGCGCTTGGACTCGATACGCCGCTTGGTCGCTTCCTTCTCGCTCTCAATCGCTTCAGCCCAATTGCCGTCGGTGACCTGCTCAAGTTCAATCAGCGCCAGATTGTCATTGGGCATCATCACCGTGTCATAGCTTGCACCCTCAGCACTCGGCTCCGGCATATTGAACACGCTCGCAATAATCACGCGGGCCGGTGCAATGTCGCCACGTTCCGCAGTGACCGGCTGCTGATTGGCCGCCGCATCCTGGTCAGCCAAATCGGCCAGCGACTTGCCCTCTTCCAGCCTGGCCAGATCGGCATCCGCCATGGCCTGAAGCTTTTCAGCCACCGCTTCCTGGGTCAGTTCCTCAACCAGATCGGCACGCACCTCATCAAGCGTCTGAGCACGCTCCGCTTCATGCTCGGCCACACGCAGCACAACCTGACGGCGTCCCACATTGATCGGCAAACTGTTTTCACCCGCGTTGAGCACCAGATCAGAGAACGCAGCCGCGATCACCGCGTCATTGCCACCGATGCCAGCACCACCGTCCCGGGTCATCCATTCGGAAACCTGGATATCCAGACCGAGTTGCTCAGACACCGGCTGTAGCGACGCCGGATTCTCGAAACTGACCTGCTCAAGCTGTTCGGCCAATGCATCAAACTTCTCGCGCGCCTGACGCTCGCGGTACATATCGTCGAGCTCGGTCTGCACATCGCTATCGTCGAAGCTGCGCACGCGCTCGGGGCGAATCTCTTGCACCTCAATCAGGTGCCAACCGAACTGTGTTTCCACCGGCTCACTTACAACCCCGGTGTCCAGTGTAAACAGGGCATCTTCGAACGGCGGCACCATCATGCCGACCGAAACCCAGCCCAGATCGCCACCCTTGCTCTTGGAACCCGGATCTTGCGAAATGTCTTCAGCCACCGCTGCGAAATCTTCGCCGCCGGCAATGCGCGCAGCAGCCGCTTCGATTTTCCCTCGGGCGTCATCTTCGCTGGCGCGAACCAGGATATGTCGGGCCTTGCGCTCCTCAGCAACCTTGAAGCGCGTGTCTTTTTGCTCGTCGTAGAGCGCCTGCAAAGCCTGCGGCGTGACGTCCACCTGCTCTTTTAGGGCTTGCTGATCCAGCTCAACGTACTCGACGCGGACGCGCTCAGGTGCAATGAAGCTTGCCTTACGTGACTCGTAGCGGGCCGCGACAGCGGCATCGTCAATCTGCACGCTTTCCTGCACTGCTTTTGCGTCATAAATTCGGTGATTGAAACGGCGCTGCTGGCGATCAATCGCCCATTCGTTGGCCAGGTCCTTTTCAGTCACAATGACTGAATTGGTCACGGCCTGACGCAGCTGCTGATCAGTCAGAAAGGTACGCACACGATCTTCGTACTGGACCGCGTTCATGCCCTGGCGAGCCAGAGTGTCGCGATACAGGGACGGTGAAAAGTGTCCATTCTGCTGGAACGCCTGCTCACCACGGATCATGGCCAGAACAGTTTCATCAGACACGCGGTAGCTGTTGTCAGCCAGATAGGCGTCCGTAACCACTTCCTGAATCATGCCCTGCAACACGCTCTCGCGCAGCATGTCCGGATCCACCATGTCAGGGCGAAAGTTCTCGCCAAGCATTTGCTGCAATTGCTGATAGCGCTGTTGATAGCGCTGCTGCAATGCAGCCTCGGATATTTCCTGCCCCTCCACTTCCGCGACATTGCGGGTGCCGGAGTTATTCTGGAACGCTTCAATACCAAAAAACGCGAAAGGAATGCAGATGATACCGACGATAAACCAGGCCAAAGGACCCGTCGCTCGGTCCCGAATTTTCTGCAGCATTCATGACCCCCAAAATGCAGTTCTATAGGGAAAAACAAAAAAGGCACCGCAAGGGTGCCTTTCGATAATTGGCGAAGCGGAAGGCCCCTGAGGCACTGACAAAAACTCAGAAAAACAACAAGGTACCCTGCCGACTCAAATCTTCTGCTACCAACGTTGCGACCACTTGCACAATGCTTAGGCACGAACTGGGGCAGCTGCTGGCAGCTCAGCAAACTATTCTACACCGGATTCGCCATGCGGGTACAGAAAGCTGAACGTTGTGACACACAGGCCGAACCACGCTTCCCGCCTGGTGCAATTGGCGCTAAAGCGAGCAAAAAATGGCGAGCGTGTGGGTTAAAAATGGCGGAGCGGACGGGACTCGAACCCGCGACCCCCGGCGTGACAGGCCGGTATTCTAACCAACTGAACTACCGCTCCGAACTCTGGTGGCTTCCGGGCTACGTGGTGGGTGTTGCAGGGGTCGAACCTGCGACCTACGGCTTGTAAGGCCGTCGCTCTCCCAACTGAGCTAAACACCCGGAAGATCAGAGGGGGCGTATGTTAACCCCTGCGCCTTCACTGTCAATGGATCTTGCCGGGGATCGGGGCCGGGTAGAATCGCCCCATGCACGAACTGCTGATCTCCTCCCTGCTGTCGATCCTGCTGGTGACGCTGTGCGTCATCGTGCACTACGAAGCGCTCGTCCAGCTCGAACGGATCGGCCGCTGGCTGCGCCACCACCGCTGGATGATCCTCGTCACGGTGCATGGCCTGCTGTTCGCCCACG
>JBFKEC010000273.1:0-4567 GCA_041619315.1 Oceanococcus sp.
ACCTCCAGGGTGGCGGCGGTGTTCAGGGTATTGACGGTGTCTTTCTGGGCGAAGTAGTAGTCGGTCACAAAAAAACCGTCAAAGCCCCATTCGCGGGTGAGCATTTGCAACAGTTGCGGACTGGCGCAGGCCGGCACGCCATTGACCAGGTTATAGGCGCACATCATGCTCGCCACATCAGCCTGTTCCACCGCCTGCTCATACGGTGGCAGGTAGATTTCGCGCAAACTGCGTTCATCCACCACCATGTTGACCAGATTGCGCCCGCCAACAGCCGCAACCAGCGGCGGCACGCCCAGAATGCCTTCCTGGGTGTTGCCTACATAGTGTTTCAGATTGGCCATCACGCCCTGATCCTGCGTGCCCTGAACCCATGGCACGGTCAGGCGTGACGCCAGCAGCGGATCTTCGCCAAAAGTTTCGAATGTGCGCCCGGCCAGTGGATTGCGTACAAGATCGGCAACCGGCGCATGGACCAGATCATTGCCCTTGTTGCGCACTTCATTGCCAACCAGGGCGCCCGTTTGGTAGGCCAGATCAGGGTTGAAGCTTGCCGCCAGAGCCAGCGGAATGGGCAATGCCGTTGCCGCGCTGCCGCGCGCACCGACCGGCCCGTCACTCATCCGCAGAGGAGGAATATCCAGCTCAGCAATGCCGTTGATCACCCCGCAATACGGGTCACAACTGGCTGGCGCCGCGGGTGCATCGCCGGCCAGATAATCAATCTTATGTGCCTGCGACATGGCCGCCACCAGCAATTCGGCGCGCTGCGATGGCACAAGGCTGGTGTCACACCAGGGGTGTTCGGCGGTGATGTTGCAGCGCGCGCCTGCGACCGGGTCTGCGTGTGGAGCGTGCTCGCGCCCTCCGCCACATGCGGCCAACAGGCCGAGCACAATAAGTTGCACCGCTCTGAACATGGATTTCGCCTCATCCTGCAAAGCGCTGCATCGGGCTGCGTTCTGTCACAGCCCGGATCGCACTTGCATCCCTGGTCACACCAATTCGAATGTTGAGGCTTGAGCCTCAATCTTATGTGCGAACAGGTTGCCACAATTGCCTGGCGCAGCGGCAATAAGAGCGGAAATTGCCACCACAGCAGCGGTAATAAGGCGCTTAGCTGGCGTCCAATGGACCCCCGGCTTTGGCGCTGAGCTTGACCATCATGCGGCTATAGCCTTTAACGAAGTTGGATTGCACTCGTTCCGGCTCACCCACCACTTCAATCGTATCGAAGCGCTTGAGCAACTCCTCCCACAGGATGCGCAGCTGCATTTCAGCCAGCCGGTTGCCCATGCAACGGTGGATGCCAAAACCGAAAGACAGATGATTGCGCGCGCCCTTGCGGTCAATGATGAAGGCATCGGGCTTTTCGATCTTGCGCTCATCCCGATTGCCCGACACATACCACATGAGCACCTTGTCGCCTTTCTTGATGGTCTGGCCACCCAGTTCCACATCCTGCGTGGCCACCCGGCGCATGTAGGCCAGCGGGGTTTGCCAGCGAATGATCTCGGAAACCATGTTGGGAATCAGTGCCGGCTCGGCTTTGAGCTTGGCAAACTGATCCGGGTTGTGGTGCAACGCCAGCACCCCGCCGGTCATGGAATTTCGCGTGGTGTCGTTGCCGCCAACAATCAGCAGCGAAAGGTTGCCCATGAACTCCAGCGGCCGCTCGATCAGGTTTTTTGAATCGTCACTGTTCTGCATCAGGCTGATCAAATCAAAGCCGGGGCGCTCACCGGCGTCCTGACGAGCCTTCTTGTCGTACCACAGCGCGGCGAAATGGCGGCACATGTCCTTGGCCGCGGCAAAGATCTCTTCCTTGTCGCCAAATTCACCGCCGGTGGTTTCTGGCATGCCGCCAATCAGATCAGACCAGTAAGTCAGCAGATGGCGTTTGTCATAAGGGAAGTCCAGCAGCGTGGCGAGCATCCTGCCTGTGAGCTCTATCGAGACCTTTTGCACCCAGTCAAACGGCTGATCCAGTGGCAGGCTGTCGAGAACCTCGGCGGCACGCTGGCGGATCAGCGCTTCCATCTGTTTGAGATTTTGCGGCGCCACAACGCCCTGCACGGCTTTGCGTTGCACGTCATGTTTGGGTGGATCCATGGCGATGAAGGTTTCCAGCGCCAGACCTTCCGGCCGGTCACCCAGAAAAATGATCGGCTCGGCCGAAAACAGTTCGTGATTCTTGTCGACGTAGACGATGTCCTCATAGCGCGTCACCGACCAGAACGGACCAAATGGACTGTTCTTCTGGTAATGCACCGGTGCCTCATCGCGCAGACGCTTGAAATAGGCCTGCCATTGATTCTGCCGAAACAGGAACGGATTGCTGACATCTATCTCATCCAGCGCCAGGCTTTCGACATCCGGCACCTTTGCCTCAACAAACGTCGGCACAGGCCGTTCGCCGATGGTGTGCTTCTTCAGCTTGAGCAGCGCTTCCACGCCGCGAATCTGCCAATGCATGGGCACCACACGGGCGCTGGTATTGATTGCGAAGGAATACAAGGACATCGAACGCTCCTGCCTTACATCTGGAATTCGGGAAGACGCACCGTCATGCCGTCGAGCGACGCGCTGGCCTTGATCTGGCAGGCCAGGCGTGAGGTCGGCTCGGCTTCCGGCGTCATCGCCAGCATCTGCCGCTCATCCGCACTGATGCTGCCGGTGTGGTCAAACCACCGCGGCGCGACGATCACATGGCAGGTTCCACAGGCGCATTCGCCACCACAATCCGCGTCTATGCCCGGAACCAGGTTGTCGCTGGCCAGTTGCATCAGTGATTGGCCCGGCTCGATGCTTACCGCATGCTCGGTGCCATCATGTTCGATGAAAGTGATGCTCGCCATGTCTCTCTCCCTTAGGTTGTCGTGACTGCTGACCCTGGGCTATCCCGGCGCAGGGGCGCGACCGTCACAATAGGCTTGGCGGGCGCCACCAGGGAGGTCATTTATTGACATCATGGAGTCATAAAAAGACACTCCGTGCATGAGCACGAACGCGCATGCCATTTCCACTACAGCCGAACCCGCAGGCATTCCATCCAACTACTCGCGGCTGGTTGCACGCGAACTGGGGCTGCAAGTGCGCGACCTGCCTGCGCTGCTGCAGCAAACCGGCCTGAGCACGGCGCAGTTCGTTGATGAAGAGCAAACGCTGAGCGCCGCCCAGCAGGTACAGATTCTGCGCAATGCCCTGACGCTCTCTGGCGATCCGGCTTTCGGCTTGCGCCTGGGCCGACGACTCAACCTTTCGACTCACGGCGCGATCGGCGTGCTCGCCAACAGCAGCACCAACCTGCAGGTGGCCTTGCAGGCCATTTGCCTCTACATGCCAACGCGCATGAGCCTGGTGAGCCTGGAACTTGCCGCTGATGAGCACACCCTGGATTGCCTGTGCCGGTTTGAGCTGGCGCTGGAGGAGCCGATTCGGCGTTGCATTGCCGAAACCATGGCCACCATCTTTTTCGAATTCGCCGAGTTCATTGTGGGACGGCCATTGACGGAATCACGCATCACCTTCAGCCACGCACAACCCGCATACATCCAGCGCTATGCCGACTGCTTTGCCGGCACGGTGACCTGTGGCGCCGCCAACTTCAGCCTGCGCGTGCCGATGGCGGTAGCGCAAATACCCAATGCGTCGGCCAACCGGCAGAGCTATCAACTCGCCCAACGCCAATGCGACGCCATGCTGGCGCAGCTGCAAAGCCGCCGTGCAAGCTACGCCTACAAGGTGCAAAAACTGATGCTGTCCCAACCCATGGGGGGCCTGACAGAAGAGGAAGCCGCGGCCGCGCTGTTCATGACCAAACGCACCCTGGCGCGCAAGCTCAAAGCAGAAAACACCGGTTTCCGGCAGATTCGCGAGGACATTTTGTCACGTCAGGCCAGCAGTTATCTGCGCGACAGCCAGCTGTCGGTCGAGACGATAGCCACGTTGCTGGGCTACCACGATGCGGCCAACTTCCGGCGTGCATTCAAGCGCTGGTTCGGCATGGCGCCGAATCACTATCGGAGCCTGCCTGCTGAGGCTCAAACATCGCGCCTCGCCAACTGATGACAACACAGGGCAGGCTCCAACCCTCTGCCGATCTGTGCTGCGGCTGTTGTGGAGCCGTGTCGCCGCCCGCTTTCTACCTGGCAAGTCGCACAAGCAGGGGGAACATCGTTATGCCGCCAAGGTGTCGTTTGCCTGCTCGGCACTGGCCACAACCTCGTCTGGCGCCAGATTGCGCTCGGCCGGCAGATCACTCAAGTACTCAACAAACTCCACCTCGAAACCATCTGGGTCGATGAAATACACATTGCGCCGGTGTGGCTCCTCGGCGCCGGGGTTGGAAATCGCAAAGCCGGCCTGCTGCAGCCTTTCGACCACCGCGTCGATGTTACTCACCACAAAAGCGAAATGAGCCAAACCCACCTGATGTCCGGTCAGGTCACGGTTCTCACCCTCACCGAACTCATTCAACGCGAGATACTTGTAGTCATCGCCAAAGTGCACCCAGATGCGAGGCTTGCCATACCAGTGGCCGCCGCCCTTGGCGCGGATATGCCAG
>JBFKEC010000274.1:0-4561 GCA_041619315.1 Oceanococcus sp.
CGAAGAACGCTTGCGGGTTGGCCTGCAGCAATGCCCCGGCCATTTGCGCCAGTGCAATGTTCGGATCGGGGCGTACCTTTTGCGCAATGCGCGAAAGTGATTCGCCGGGACGTACCGGGCCATAGCTGTGCGTGGCGCGGCGTACCGCTGGCCGGGTCACGACTGATCGGGGCGAGAACGCGTGCGTCGCTGTGCCCGGCATGCGCGTCTGGGCACCGGCTGGCAGATCCAGCAGCAGGTCGATCTGACGCACCGCCACCTGCTTGCCGCTGCGCAATTCCAACAGCAGCGTCAGGATGGGTTCGGTGATCGGGCGCTGTGTCCGAATGACGACATAGGGATCACTGGTGCCATCGCGTCGCCACTGCACGGTCAAATCTGCGGGGCGGTTTTGCGGCGCGCTCAGTCCATAGGCAGGGTAGTCCTGATTCGGCAACAGGCGCAGACGAAATCGTTCAGGTTCCGGTGCCCCAGCCCAACCCGAAACCGGCAGGTGGACATGCAGAGGTTCCGATAGATAATTGAGCGTCTGTGGTTCACCAACGCTCAGCCCCCAAGCGTAACTGCCGGCAAAAATGGCGATCATGCAACTCAAAGTTCGCCCGTGTCGGCGCATGGCTGACCCGCTGTTGTTTTGTTTTTGTGTCAATGAATTCCCCCGGCGCCGCCCCAGCGCCATGACAAATTCTAAGCTGCCAGGGCCATTCGTGGCGACCTTCCTACGGTTCAACCGTCATTGGCACATCAAGCGCACGAAAAACCTGCGCAGAATGGTAGCCGTCGGCAATCATGTCGCGAGAGGCCTGAAATGCACGAATGGCTGCGCGGGTGCCGGATCCGGCAATCCCATCAGGTTGACCGGCATCAAAGCCGAGTTCATTGAGGCGTGATTGAAGCGCCATGATCTGACTGCGGCTGATGCGCGCCAGTTCGTCTTGCGGTGGGTGGGTGAGTGGCGCTGCGCCCATGATGCGATCAGCCAGCAAGCCGACCGACAAGGCGTAGGCTTGCGAGTTGTTCCAGCGCATGATGATGCGGAAGTTGTGATAGACCAAAAAGGCCGGGCCGGTGTGTCCGGCGGGCACGATCAGTGCCGCTTCAAAATCCGCGATCGGCAATCGGCCGCCATTGGCGTGACGCACGCCCAAACGCTGCCATTCCGACAAAGGACGTTTGGACTTAATCCCGGCAAGGCGGTAATCGAAGTCGTCTGGCAGGTTGACCTCACGTCCCCAGCGCTGGTCTTTTTTCCAGCCCAGTTGCTCAAGAAAATTGGCTGCTGAGGTCAGGGCATCGGTGGTGCTCTGCCACAGATCAACCCGTCCATCGCCATCGCCATCGACCCCGTAGCGTCGGTAGTTACTGGGCATGAACTGGGTGTGCCCCATGGCGCCAGCCCACGAGCCGCGCATGTGTGCTGGATCAAGTTGGTGGGTTTCGACCAGACTCAGCGCATTCATGAGTTCAGCAGTGAAATAGCGACTGCGCCGCTCATCGCAGCCCAGCGTGGCCAGTGCATCCAGCGTGCTGGTGTCGCCCAGGTAGCCACCATAGTTGGTTTCCAGCCCCCAGAAGGCCACCAGAATGTGCTGGGGCACGCCATATTTGATAGTCAGTTGATCAAGCAGTGCCCGGTTTTGTTGCAGTAAGGCCTGGCCTTTTTCAATCCGGGTGTCGGTGACCCGGCGATTCAGATAGTTGCTAAAAGTACTGCTGAATTCGGGCTGTCTGCGGTCAAGTTCGAGTACGCGCGGCAGATATTCAAGTTTCGGGATCAGCTGCGAGCGAGTGGTTTCGTTCAGACCGCGCTCATGCGCCAGCGTCTGCCAGCGTGATTTGCAGGCGTGCATATCGGGCGCCGCAATGGGCGCGGTTGTGTGTTGTTGGGCCCATGCAGTGGCGAACGGCAACAGGCTCAATATGAGTGCGATATGTCGCGGAGAAGTCAGCTTCATGCGTGCGGTCCGGTGTCTTCGTTCAGGGCGTCAATAATGGGGCAGTGGTGAATGCAGCCCTGCCCATCGCAGCGCTCGGCAAGACTTTGCAGTGCATCACGCATGTGCAGCAAGCCCTGGATTTTTTGATTGACCTGATCGAGGTGCTGCAAGGTCAGATTTCGCACAGATGCGGAGGCCCCGTCATTGTCGGTCAGACGCAGCAGGCTGGCGATGTCATCCAGTTTGAAGCCGAGCGCTTTGGCCCGGCGAATGAAGCGCAGACGGCGCAGGCTGTCCTGTTCGTACATCCGGTAACCAGCGCTGGTGCGCGCCGGTTCAGGCATCAGTCCTTCACGCTCGTAATAGCGAATGGTGTCGATCGCAACTTTGCTGGCGGTGGCAAGTTTGCCAATCGTCATGTGCGCGCGCATTGCAGGCCTCCCGTGGTGTGCGTGGCTGAGGTTAAATACATCGTTGTATAATGGTGTTTTGCCGCCACAGTATGGGCCGGATGATGTCAGACAACGCATTTGCTGCGCTATTCCAGGATGCGCTGGAAGAGCTCAAAGAGCAGGGGCTGTACAAACGCGAACGCACGCTGCTCTCACCCCAGGCAGGACGCATTGCGCTATCCGGTGGGCGCGAGGTCATCAACCTGTGCGCCAACAACTACTTGGGCCTGGCCGATGATCCGCGCCTGATCGCGGCCGCGCATGAGGCGCTGGACAGTCATGGCTTTGGCATGGCGTCTGTGCGATTCATCTGTGGCACGCAAGACATTCATCGCAGTCTGGAAACCCGTTTGGCGGCCTGGTTGGGCTGCGACGACGCAATACTCTTTCCGTCGGCATTCGATGCCAACGGTGGGGTGTTTGAAGCGCTGTTCGATGCGCGCGACGTGATCATCTCCGATGCGCTCAATCATGCCAGCCTGATTGACGGTATTCGGCTGTGCAAGGCTCAGCGTGAGCGTTACCCCAACTGCGACATGAGCACGCTGGAGCAGCATCTGGCGGGGCATCAGGACAAACGCTTTCGGGTCATCGTGACCGACGGGGTGTTTTCCATGGACGGGACCATTGCGCCACTCGACCAGATCTGCGATCTGGCTGATCGATACGATGCCCTGGTCATGATTGATGATGCCCATGCCCATGGGTTCCTGGGGCATGGTGGACGCGGCACTCCGGCCTATCGTGAGGTCGAGGGGCGTGTGGACATCATCACCGGCACCTTGGGCAAGGCTTTGGGTGGGGCGTCCGGCGGTTTTGTCGCTGCGCGCGGTCCGATTGTGGATTGGCTGCGCAACCGGGCTCGACCGTATCTGTTTTCCAACAGCGTTGCGCCAGCGCTGGTGGCCGGGGCGATCGAGGCGCTCAAACTGGTTGGTGATGACGACAGCATGCGTGAGCGTTTGTTCGACAACACGCGTTACTGGCGCGACGGCCTGAACAAGCTGGGCTTCACTTTGAAACCGGGCGAGCATCCGATCGTTCCCATCATGCTTGGGGATGCCCGACTTGCCGCACAGATGGCCGATGCCTTGCTTGAGCATGGCGTTTACGTCATCGGTTTTTCTTTCCCGGTTGTGCCGCATGATCAGGCCCGTATTCGGACCCAAATGTCGGCTGGCCTGGACCGCCGTCAGCTTGATGCCGCGCTCGATGCGTTTGCCCAGGTTGGCCGCCAGTTGGGAGTCATTGCATGAGCCAAAGCATGCGTGCTCTGTCCAAGCTCAAGGCTGAACCCGGTATCTGGCAGGTTGACACCCCAATTCCCGAGCCGGGTCCCAATGATGTGCTGATCGAGGTTGCGGTCAGCGCGATCTGTGGAACGGACATGCATATCTACCACTGGGACGAGTGGGCGCAGCACACCATTCCGGTGCCCATGGTTGTCGGGCACGAGTTTGTTGGTCGAGTGGCCGCGCTGGGCTCGCATGTCGAAGGTTTGAAACTGGGTCAGCGGGTGTCGGGTGAAGGCCACATAACCTGCGGCTACTGTCGAAATTGCCGCGCAGGCACCCGCCATCTGTGCCGCAACACGGTTGGCGTTGGGGTCAACCGACCTGGCAGTTTTGCCCAGTTTTTGATGATTCCGGCGGTCAATGCATTTCCGATACCCGATGCCATTGATGATCGTCACGCCGCCATTTTCGATCCGCTGGGCAACGCGGTGCACACTGCACTGGCGTTCAACCTGGTCGGCGAAGATGTGTTGATAACAGGCGCTGGACCGATTGGTCTGATGGCCGCTGCGGTGGCCCGTCATGTGGGTGCGCGTCATGTGGTGATCACCGATGTCAATGACTATCGTCTCAATCTGGCCGGGCAGATGGGTGCGGATCGGGTGGTCAATGTTGCGCGAGAGGATTTGGCCCAGGTAATGAGCGCGCTGGGTATGCGGGAAGGCTTTGATGTCGGCCTGGAAATGTCAGGTAACGCCACGGCCATGGATCAGATGTTTTCGGTCATGAATCATGGTGGACGTATCGCCCAGCTGGGTATTCCTGCGGCGCCGGTGCCGATGGATTACGAGAAGCTGGTATTCAAAGGGCTGACCCTTAAAGGCATATACGGCCGGGAAATGTTCGAGACCTGGTACAAGATGACCGCAATGCTGGA
>JBFKEC010000275.1:0-4464 GCA_041619315.1 Oceanococcus sp.
GGGCGGGTGGCCGAGCATGAGCCGGCGTTGCTGCGCGTCTTGCGGCGGGTCTACGAACCGGTCTTGCGTGCGGTTTTACGCTGGCGCGTCAGCGTGGTGGTTGCTGCCGTGCTGCTGGTTGCGCTGACATTGCTCGCGGCCAGCCGTATGGGGGCTGAATTCATGCCGCAACTGGACGAGGGGGATATCACCCTGCATGCCATGCGCATCCCCGGCACCAGCCTGAGTCAGGCGGTGCAGATGCAGGATTTGCTTGAACGCACGCTGGCCGACATACCCGAGGTTGAGCGGGTGTTCTCCAAGATCGGGACCGGTGAAGTCGCCAACGACCCCATGCCGCCGGCGGTGACCGACACGTTTCTGATCGTCAAGCCGCGCAGCGAATGGCCGCAACCGGGCAAGTCCAAAGCGCGCTTGCTGGCCGAAGTGCAAGCCGTGGCCGAGACGGTGCCGGGCAACAACTACGAGGTGACCCAGCCGATTGAGATGCGCTTCAATGAGCTGATCGCCGGCGTGCGCGCTGACGTTGCGGTCAAGGTGTACGGTGACGATCTTGACACCCTGGTCGAGCTGGCCGAAGCGATCGAAGCGGTGGTTGCGGCCTTGCCCGGGGCGCAGGATGTGCGCAGCGAGCAGGTCACCGGCTTGCCCATGATCGAAGTGGTACCTGATCGCGAAAAGCTGGCCCGCTACGGTCTGGATGTGCGTGCGGTGCAGGATGTGGTTGAGGTCGCCATGGGTGGGCGCGAAGTTGGGCGCATCTACGAGGGCGACCGACGGTTCCCGTTGATCGTGCGCCTGCCCGAGTCGTTGCGCCAGGATCTCGATCGCTTGCGTGAGTTACCGGTTCCATTGCCTCGCACGGACAGTCATGCCAGCGTCACGGTTGATGCGCTGGGCGTGGTCCATGCACCGCCCCTGCATGTGCCGCTGGGCGCGGTGGCGGGTGTGCGCGAGGTGATCGGGCCCAATCAGATCAGTCGTGAAAACGGCAAGCGACGCGTGTTCGTGACGGCCAATGTGCGGGGTGCTGATCTGTCTGAATTTGTTGCATCGGCGCGCGCAGCAATCGCCCGCGAGATTGATTTGCCAGCCGGCTACTGGCTGGATTTCGGCGGCAGCTTCGAGCAGCTGGAATCGGCTTCGCGACGGCTGTCTTTGATCGTGCCGCTGACCTTGGCGATGATACTGATGTTGCTGTACGCCGCCTTTGGCAGCGCGCGCGATGCCTTGATCATCTTCAGTGGGGTGCCGTTGGCGCTGACTGGCGGGGTCGCCGCCTTGCTGTTGCGCGACATGCCGCTGTCGATTTCCGCCGGGATCGGCTTTATCGCCTTGTCCGGGATCGCCACTCTGAATGGCGTAGTCATGCTGTCGTTCATCCGCGATCGCCTGAATGCTGGCGACGCCCTGGACACCGCAATCATCGAAGGTGCACTGGTGCGTTTGCGCCCGGTGCTGATGACTGCGCTGGTCGCCTCGCTGGGCTTTTTGCCCATGGCGCTGAATGTTGGCACGGGCGCTGAGGTGCAGCGTCCACTGGCCACGGTGGTCATCGGCGGGATTGCTTCATCCACGCTGCTGACCTTGCTGGTCTTGCCCGCGTTATACCGGATATTCGGTCGTCGCACGGCCTGAATTCCCAATAAAAAAGCCGCCCTGTATGCAGGGCGGCTTTGTTGCTGACTGGTCGGGGACTAGGTGGGGGGATCGACCAGTTTACCTGCGGTGCAAAACTCGTGGATGTAGAGTTTTTCACCCAGATCCAGTGCCAACAGTCCGGCGCTGATAGACAGCTGCGCGCGGGTGTAGGGCTTGGTCGTACGGTAGCCGATCAGTGCGTAGGCGCTATCGGTGCCCAGCGGGTTGGCGGCAAGACCCAGCAGTGACAGATTGCTGGTGCTCAGCTGGGCCCCGCTTTCCTGCACAACCTCGCCAAGCAGGGTCTGTACCGACAGCGTGGTCAGCAGGCCCAGTTCGAGCAGAGAGGCCGGAAAAGACACCGCAAACACGGCATAGCCGCCCGGCGCGATGGTTTGCCCATCAGGCATATGCACCGTGACGTCCAGCGAATTGAGCAAATCACCCAGACCCGACAAGGTTTGGGTAACCGCGGCGGCAGTGCGTAGATCGCCATCCAGGGCCAGCACACTGTCGTTCAGGCTGTTGAGCAGATTGTCCAGCTCAGCGCCAGGCAACAGGCCGAGCACGCCACCGAGCAGCCCTCCGACCAGACCATTGGCACCAATTTCGATGTGGGCGCCGCCGTCGAAGGAGGCGGATTGCTGGCACACAAAACCTTTTTCAGGTGAAGTCTGATTGCCGGCCACCGGTGTGATGCCGTAGATGATGTTGCCACCAACGCTGCCATCATTGGGGAAGCCGGTATCGGTGTTGTCGCCGCTGCCGATCAGTTCGCCGTCGAGATCAAAGCCGTCGTTGCTATCCAGTGCGGACGAAGCGCGTGAACTATCACCGTTCGCGTTGCATGCAGATAGGCTTAAAACCACGGTCAAGGCCAGCCAGGCCCGGACCGCAAAAGTGCGAGAGTCCATTATCAAATCCTTTTGATAAATAAGTGATTTCCATATCAAGCCGTGGCTTGCGGGGCGAGCATCCTGGGGCTGATGTGAAGAAAATGTGAAGACCGGGAAAAGGTCACGCCCAGAGTGATTTTCTGGTCTGCCGGGGCTCAATTTGGTGCGCGCACAGGCCGGCGTAAATACAGCGCACAGCGACGCGACTACACATGAACCTGGTGCAGGGCAGCCAGCCTGCGAGCGTGTGTAAGCAGGCAGGCTGGCTAGTGTCGTCGCCTGAAACGCTCAGCGAATGCGAGTTGAGGTCAGGTGCTTTGGGTCACGCCGGGGTGGCGCCATCAAGCAAGCGCAGGAACGTTTGTGGTTCCGGACGGATGCGGTAGTTGTCAGTCTCGTCGCAAAAAATAATTGTCTGCTCGGCATCGGTCAGCACCACTGTGGGCATCGCGGTGTCGCTGTCGTAACCCAGCGCCTGCAGGCCGGTCGGTGTGCCGTTTTCGGCCAGAATGCCGAGTTCGCGGGCGACCTGATTGTCCCGGTCAATCAGAAAATTGAAGTCCACGTCGAACTTGCGCGCCAGCGCGGCCGTGTTGGCGTGCGATTGCGAACTGATCATCAGTGTGCTCACCCCACGTTCAGCCAGCGTTTGATATTCCGCCGCCACTTCACGGATCTGCGCCATGCACAGCGGGCACCAGTTGCCTCGGTAGAACATCAGCAGCAGTGGGCCCTGCATGCTTGTGGTTTGAACCGGCTGGCCCTGTTCATCTTCGAAATTGAGTGCAGGCAGCCTGGCCCCCACGCGCAGTGCCGCACTGGGCTTGCGCCCGAAGCGTGAATACCACAGCTGATAGAGCAGGTTGCCGGCCAGGCCAACACCCAGCGCGTAAATCCAAGGCAGAGCGGCGTGACTGCCGGAAACAAGCAGCAACAGAACGCCGGCCGCAGTCAGCACCAGAGGTGGCCACATAATCTGTGAAGTGCGTGCCACCGGGGTGGAAAACACCCACACGAAAAAGCCCATCGATGGGGCTGTGGCGAGGATGACCGCCCACCATTCAAGGGCCTGCGGTTGTTGCCACAACATCCAGGCAGCATGTCCCAGGGCGAGCGCAAGTGCGCTGATAAACAGGCTGATAAACAGCGATTTCACAATCATTGAATTTTCCTTTGTGGGGTCTGGGATGCAGCAGCGTTCAGGGTCAGACCCAGCATTTGCAGGGTGTGGCGCAATTTTTCGCGCAGGGCTTCGGGGTCGGCGTCAAAGCGGGTGCTGATGCGCAGGCCGGTCATGTACTGGAACAGCAGATCGGCGGCGAACTGCGGATTGGCTTGCGGGTGTGTCCACAGGCCTTGCTCGCGAGCCCGCACGAGTGCTTGGGCGAACCCGTCCTGCACGTTGCTCAGATGAACCAGTGCGCGTTGCGCCAGGTCAGTATCCGTGTCGCTCAGCTCAGCCACGCTGTTGACCAGCAGGCAGCCCTTGCGCCGGTGCTCGTCGGGTAGGTCAATCATGGTCATCTCGAACACCGCCAGAATGCCGGCAACCGGATCGGGGCTGTGTTTGAGCAGCTGCAGCACCACACCCGTGAAGCGCTGGTAATAGAAATCCAGTGCCGCAATGTACAGGCCGCGTTTGTCGCCAAAACTGTTGTACAGGCTGCCGCGGTTGAGCTGGGTGGCCTCAAGCAGCTGGGCGACCGAACTGGCGCTGTAGCCGTGACGCCAGAACGTCTCAACCGCCGCGCTTAATACTTTGCTGCTGTTGTAGGCAAGGGGGCGCGCCATGGGGATCACTCAAACAAACCGGGTTCGAGGCGCAATTGTGTATGTTTTGGAATGATCGGTCAAAAATTACATGCGGGTGTTCCGAGCACGACTCAGCGTGGTGTCTTAAAGCCAGCGACGCGCTTCATCAATCACC
>JBFKEC010000276.1:0-4449 GCA_041619315.1 Oceanococcus sp.
ACCGCAATCAGCCAGGCCTGCCGTTCGACTCCGAACAAATGCGCTACTGGTCGGTATGTCAGAACGATTTGCCCACCCAGCGTTACGTGGGCTGTATTGCTGACTATCAGGCACACCTGGATGAGCAAGGCTATTTTACGGTTATGGTTTCCGATACCGCTGACCGACCGGCCAATGCGCTGGCCGAAAATGGCATTGACTGGCTGCCCTGGGGACCGTACGTAGACGCCCTGCTGATCTATCGGCACATGCTTCCACAAGTCGACTTTGCAGAGGCGATACACAATGTGCCGCAAGGCACGGAGCCTGCAGACATCATGGCTGAGTACGCGCCGCGCAGTGCTTATTGCCAGCGCGACATTGTGGAAAGTGCAGGCCCCAAGCCATCTGATATTTTCGCGGCGTGCCGGGCCTATACCGACGGCCTGTCACGTTTGGGTTTGTAGCACCGCGCGGCGGGCAAAAACCAAGCCGTATGCCGGCCCGGCTCAACTGACGCTCTGCACCATCAACACCAAGCCGGAACTGCCCAATGCAAGCATCACAATCCGTACAAACAGGCGTTCACTGATGCGTTGCTGTATGTGGTGCCCGGCATACACCCCAAGGATGGCCACGGGCACGAGCAGCCCACTGGCCAACAGCGTTTGTGCGTTCCACAAACCGGCCCAGGCGTAGCTCAGAACTTTGCTGAAATTGATTGCAGCGAAGAACACGGCAGCGGTGGAAATCCACAGCGCGCGCGGCATTTTCAGCGTGGCCAGATAGATGTTGAGTGGCGGCCCACCGGCGTGGATCAGACTGCTGGTGGTTCCGGCAATCAAACCCATGATCACGCCCAGGACTGATCGCGTGCTGACGTTCACCCGGCTGCGCGCCTGAGGCAGCAGTTGAAAACCAGCAAATGCGAGCGAAATCAGCCCGACCAGAAATTTCAGCAAGGCGTCATTCAGATGCCCTAATGCCAGCGTGCCCACTCCGACACCAACCACAGCGGCCGGAACAATCGTGCGCAATTCGGAAAACGCCAGATTGCGCCGGTGATGCGCAATGGTCTGGACATCCATCAGCAATAACAGCGGCAGTATCAGCACAACCGCAACCGCAGGTGATATGACCAGTGCCAGCAACGGCACAGCGACCACACCTGCTCCCCCGGCAAATCCGCTTTTGGAGATGCCCGTAAAAAAGATGCCGACGACGGCTAACGCCAGCACCACAGGATCCGCGAGAACGCTTGGCATGGTTATGTGCATTATGACAAAGCCTGTCACCACCAATGCAAGATCATTGCTCTTGAAGAAGGCGCCGATACCGGCCGCGCCCATCTTGAGCCAGAGTGCGCTCCGACCAGACTTGCGCTGAGCGACTACCCAGGCAATCTTCAGGTCCATCGCCTTGTTGATGGATCGGATACGCAAATATTATTTATGCAACGATATGCCGTGTAGTGGCATTGAGCAGACTCACCGTTGCACACATAGAACTAATGTCTGGAGCGCGCGTGCCCAACCTCAATGAGCTGTATTACTTCGCACTGGCGGTGGAACATGGCGGCTTCGCGCCGGCGGGCCGGGCCATCGGCGAGCCCAAGTCCAAGCTGAGCCGGCGTATCGCAGCCCTGGAAACACGCCTGGGCGTACGCTTGATTCAACGCTCGACCCGCCACTTTCGCGTCACCGAAATTGGTCAGATCTACTACCGCCATTGCAAAGCCATGCTCATCGAGGCCGAGGCGGCCGAGCAAGCCGTGGCGGCAACGCGCGCCGAGCCCTGCGGCACGGTGCGCTTGAGTTGTCCGATCACGTTGCTGCATGTGCATGTCGGCCAGATGCTGGCCGACTTCATGGCGCGCTACCCCGAAGTCACGGTGCATCTGGACGCGACCAATCGCATGGTCGATGTGCTTGCTGAGGGGCTGGATCTGGCAATTCGCGTACGACCACGCCCATTTGAAGACAGTGACCTGGCCCATCGGGTCCTGTCAGAACGGGGCCAATGCCTGGTTGCCAGCCCGGAGCTGTTCGACGCGCATGGCGAGCCCGCGACACCTGGCGAGCTTGAAGCGTGGCCGACGGTTGCTCGCGGCACGCCCGAACAACATTTTCAGTGGTCACTCACCGGGCCGGATGGCACCACGCGGGAACAAACCTTCAGCCCACGCTACATCACTCGCGACATGCTGGCCCTGCAAAGCGCCGCACTCACGGGCATCGGGATTGCACAGCTACCGCTGCTGATGGTGAGCGATGACCTCGCCGCCGGACGACTGATTCAGGTTCTGCCGCACTGGCAGCCTCGCCCCGAAATCATCCATGTGGTGTTTCCCTCACGGCGCGGCATGTTGCCTGCCGTGCGCTGCCTGATTGAACATCTGGCCGAAGCCTATGGGTCTTTTGATGAAGCATGAGTGCCGAGCGCAGATACAAAACGGCCCGCATTGCGCGGGCCGTTTTCGGTTGCTTGTACCGATTGCTTAGCGGTTCAACGCTTCCGTCACGGCGGCAAACACGTCGACCAGACCATGTCCCTTGTCCAGCGAGGTGGGCGTGCTGGGATTGGCCGGATCTGCCTCGTAGGCAGCGCCGGTGGTAATCGGCAGCGCGGTGTCTTCCAGTATGTCTTCGACCTGCGCCGGCGTCAGCGCCGGGTTGGCCTGCAGCACCACAGCAGCAATGCCGGCAATGTGCGGCGCGGCCATCGAGGTCCCCGACATGGTCGCGTACTCATTAGAGCCATTGGTGCCGGTCAGGCAGATCGGCAGAGTCAGACGGCAAGGCGACAGAATGCTGTCACCCGGCGCTGCGATATCCGGGTAGGTGTTAACCGCACCAGCCAGACCACGGGAGGAAAAATCGGACATCGGGCCGTTTTTCACACCGCTGTTCTGATCATTGTATGAGGCCACACAAATCACGCCCGGCGTCGGATCCACGCAGGTCGGGCTGGTGTTTTGCACCGAACCATCACCACCGTCATTACCCGCGGCAAAAACAACAACGATGCCGGCATCCACCAGTGCACGCGTTGCGATTGAAGTCGCACTGCTGGCGTCATAGGCACCACCGCCCGAGCCCCAGCTGTTGTTGACCACGCGAATCGGCGGGCTGACCTGATCATGGTTGTCGAGCACCCATTCCAGACCGGCAAGGGCATCGTGCATGCTGATCGCGGTGCCACCCGACACGCCATACAGCGTCGCACCCGGTGCCGCGCCATGGTAAATGCCATTGGAGGCCGCGCCGGTTCCGGCAATGGTGCCGGCGACATGGGTGCCATGACCGCCAGCGCTGATGGTGTCGGAATCCGATACCGCAATGGCGATACCCGTCAACGGGACCAGCTTGACGTTGCCGCCCATGCGATCCGCCAGATCAGGATGAGTGCCGTCGACACCACTGTCGACAACCGCAACGCCGATGCCGCTGCCGTCATAAACCGATCCATCGATAGCGCCATTGAGCACGCTCTGACCACCCGTGGCCTGATGCGAGGTGTCCAGCAGATACTCCAGCGGCTGGTTGTATTCAACCCGCGATACTAGACCGGTCAGAGCCAGAACTTTGAACAGCTCGGCGCTGCCGGTCGCACCGAACACGCCGATGCTGTCAAACACGCCATTGATATCCAGACCCGCTTTTTGCGCCGCTGCGATCGCTTTGTCCAGCGCAACCCCATCGGCTGGATGAACAATAGCCAACGTGGCTGTTGTGGCACTTGCGACCTGCTGGTCAACCGCGCCGGACAGCACACTGTTCAACGTCGAAGACAACAAACCAGAGGCCTGAACAGACGTGGCCATGGCCATTGAAGCGAAAGCGCCTGTTTTCAACAAGCGTACGAGTGCGTGATTCATGTAAATCCTTTACTTAATTTTCGCCAACGGGCTACTTAGCCCGATTCGTTATCCGCTCGCTGGATGCCGAACCCCACCCCTCTTGGATCCGATGTACACAAGGCTGAAAAATCAGCCGCCAAACGATCGATGCAACTTGCGGACACGCAAAACCACGGATGGCGCAAAGCAAAGGTTCCACTTTTCAATAATTTCATATCGACTGATTCGATCGCAGCGCGCTACGGCGTGCAAAATACAGCCGTGCTCCAGACCAAAACAACACATGCTCAATCGCGGGACCTTGCGTCCACACATGCATGATGGCGCTGTTGCCACAGGCCCCAGCGCGGGGACTTGCTCCGGCTTCAAAGCGATGCAGAGATATTATTACAATTCAATCAGTTATGATTGACATCAATGCTTACAGCCTGGCTGAAAACCAGCACTACGAGTTGGCCGAACAGTTCCGCATAATCACATCCGTCTGTCGCGGATTGATTGAGATCCTGACCGGAGGCGGGATGTCCACAGCCGAGATTCACCGTGCCGGGATTGAACCGCCTCTGTCGATCCTAAATCTCACCGGGGCCTAATGGCAGCGGCGCGATGGC
>JBFKEC010000277.1:0-4436 GCA_041619315.1 Oceanococcus sp.
CAACTCCCGCGGGCCCATATAAGGTGGCGTAATGTTAGCGCAAGCCATGCTGCATGGCACAATAATAGGCGGAATCAATTGGATTGAACGTGAGCGAAGTAAGCGGAATCGACAAGCAAATACCGGCCTACGACAAACTGCTGCAGGAAACCGCCCGGGTCAGCTGGGCTGAAATTGAACGCATGTTTGCGGTCGGGCGGGTGATTGAGGTGGCATCAGCTCTGGACCTGATCAAGGTGGCTGAAGCGTTTGCCGAAGACGACAAGGACAGCGTGCGGGCCTGGATGCAGGCGGAGCAGGTCGGCCTACTGTCGGATGCGAGCGCCTCACGCTGGGCGGGCGTACTCAATCTTGATTTGTGGGCCGTGGTGGTCAGCCCCTGGGTGCTGGTTCAGCAACGGCTGTCTGTATAAAAGAAAGGCGACCTTTCAGGTCGCCTTTCACCTCCGCCTTGATCCCTCAGGCTGCCTTTACAGGCTTGAAATCCACTTTCTCACGCACCGCACAATCAGGGCAGGGCCACTCATTCGGGATGTCTGCCCACGGCGTGCCCGGCGCAAACCCTTCACGTGGACAGCCCTGCGCCTGTTCGTATACATAACCGCAGTCGGTGCACTGGTAGCTGCTTGCATCGTCATCCGCCATGCTGACGTCCGGGTCGTGCTCGCTAAACGCATGTGCAGCGGAACGCTGAGTTGGCGCATCGGCCTGATGCCAGCGCGCCAGCAGGCGGGCACGTTTGGGCGGATGCAAATGGGCCTGGGTCAGATCGCCACCGTGATGCGCCACCACACGCGGATCCATGACCCGAAACCATAACCACGGCACATACGCCAGCATCAGCATGGAGGCATAGCCGGAGGGCAATTGCGGGCTTTCCTCGAAATGACGCAGCGCCTGAAAACGTCGCGTGGGGTTGGCGTGGTGATCGGAATGGCGTTGAAGCTGATACAGCACCAGATTGGTCACTATGTGATTGCTGTTCCAGGAATGACGTGGCGCGCAGCGCTCGTAGCGACCGCTAGGCTCCTTCTGGCGCAGCAGGCCGTAGTGTTCAATGTAGTTAATTACCTCCAGCAAGCTGGCGCCGAAAAATGCCTGCCCAAACAGGAAAACCAGGGACATTGGCCCCAGCCACATAGCCAGGCCACCGAACAACACCACGGTCATGGCCCAGGCCTGAAGATTGTCATTCTCCAACGACCACACGCTTTTGCCCTTACGTTCAAGGCGCTGCTTTTCGATGCCCCAGGCCGAACGCAGGCTACCGATCATGGTGCGAGGCAAAAATGCCCAGAATGATTGGCCCATGCGTGAACTGGCTGGATCTTCCGGGGTCGCCACATTTTTGTGGTGCCCGCGATTGTGCTCAACATAGAAATGACCGTAGGCCACCGGGGCCAGGGTCAGCTTGGCCAGCCAGCGATCCAGGCTTTCCTTCTTGTGTCCCAACTCGTGAGCGGTGTTAATGGCCACGCCGTTGATGGTGCCGCAGGTCAAGGCCAGGCCCAGGATGGTCCAACCGCCAAGATCTCCGGTCATGACGACCCAGGCGCCCAGAATGGTCATGGCGAGCTGCGCCGGTATATAGGCGTAGACGATCAGCCGGTAGTAGGCGTCATTTTCCAATTGGTCCACTGCGGCTTCAGGCGGATTGCTCTGGTCGGTACCGATCAGCCAGTCAAACAGCGGAATCACGGCATACATCAAAATCGGTCCGCCCCAGGCGAACACGCTGTAGCCGGTGAAGTAAAACAGGGCCACGGACAAAAACCCCAGCATCGGAAGCAGCGGGCTCAATAGCCACAGATAACGCTTGCCATCCTGCCACTGCAGAGTCTGTGATGGGTTCACAGTTTGTGTTGTGCTCATGCTGATTCTCCTCATCTCGTTTGCGCGGCACGGCTTATCTGTCGTGCCAGCTCATGACTGCATTGTGTGGATGTACCAGCAGCATGGCTTGTCATTTCTTGACATGTGGCTGTCATTTTCAGACATTACCCCCATGCCGACAGCGCCGCCTCCCGAACAACATCAGCTCAGAATCCCTGCCCGCTATTACGCGCGGGTGGCTGATCTGCTGATGCGCGATGGTGTCGATGTCGATGAACTGCTGCGACCGCTGGGCCTGAGCCTCAAAGCGTTAAGCCAACCCGGTGCAACCCTGGCATTGAACCAGGTCGATCTTATGGTCCAGGCTGGTGTTCAGATGACAGGACGCAGCGATATAGGCTTCGAACTGGGCAAGTCACTCAAGCTCAGCTCACACGATATCGTGGGCTACGGCATATTGAGCAGCCCCAATGTGGATTATGCATTGCGCCTGGTTTCGCGTTTTTTCCGCCTGATCATGCCCAGCTTCCAAGCCCGCTATCGGCGCGACCAGCGCCACCTGGAATTGACCTTCCAGGCGGTGGCTGCGACCTCACAACTGTGCCTTGACGTTCATCTTGAAGCCTTGGCCAGTGCCGCACATTTCGAAATCCGTGAATTGATGCAGGGGCAGATGCCGCAATATGCGCTGTATGTCTCGATCGACGAACCCGCTCACGCGCAACGCTACGCGGAATTGCGCGAGGCGCGTTGTCATTTTATTCCGTCAGTCCCTCCGCAGGTCCGCTTCGTGCTGCCGGCCGAAGCCGGCGACAAACCTCTGGCGCTTGCCGACGATGTGGCCCTCAAGGCTGCGGAACAGCGCTGTCGCGCGATGGTTCAAGGTGTGGTCAAACGCCAGGATGTCAGCGGCTGGGTGCGCATGATGCTGCGTGAAGCCCGCCATGGCATGCCGAGCATGGACGAGATGGCGCACACGCTGAATATGTCACCGCGCACACTCGACCGGTATCTGCAACGCGAAGGCTGCGGCTATCGTGCACTGCTGCAGCAAGTGCGCCACGAGCGCGCACAGCGTTTGCTGAGGCACACGGACTTGCCGGTAACCCATATCGCACTGGAGCTGGGTTACACCGATGCGGCGAACTTTACCCGTGCATTTCGCAATGCCGCGGGCTTGAGCCCGAGCCGCTACCGGGCCCAAAACACATAGCAAAACGCCCCGCAATGCGGGGCGTTTGGAAGGTCAGACTCGAACCCTCAATCTGCGGCAAGCTGCCGTATAACGTACTGCAGAATGCCACCGTGTTCGAAGTAATCCCATTCCTTGGGCGTGTCGATGCGCACCTTGGCTTCAAACGTCTTGACGCTGCCGTCATCCGCCGTTGCGGTAACGCTGACGCTACGGGCGCCGCGCTCCAGGCCCTCGATATCGAAGCTTTCCAGGCCACTCAAACCCAGTGATTCATGACTCTCACCGCCTGGGAACTGCAACGGCAGTACGCCCATGCCGACCAGGTTTGAACGGTGAATACGTTCGAAGCTTTCTGCAATCACCGCCTTGACGCCGAGCAGGATCGTGCCCTTGGCCGCCCAATCACGCGATGAACCGGTGCCATACTCCTTGCCGCCAAGGACCACCAGCGGGGTGTTTTCCGCCTTGTACTTCATGGCCGCTGCATAGATCGACATCTGCTCGCCATCGGGCAAATGACGGGTCCAGCCGCCCTCGGTACCCGGCGCAATCTGATTGCGCAGCCGCACGTTGGCAAAGGTGCCACGCATCATCACTTCGTGGTTGCCGCGACGACTCCCCAGCGAATTGAAATCGGCCTGCTGCACACCTTTGGACATCAGGTATTCGCCAGCATCCTGATCCGGCTGGATCACCCCGGCCGGCGAGATGTGGTCAGTGGTGATCGAGTCACCCAGCTTGGCCAGACAGCGCGCGCCCTTGATCTGGGTAATGTCGTCTGTTTCCAGCGTCATACCTTCGAAATAGGGCGGATTCTGCACGTAGGTCGAACTGTTGTCCCACTCGTAGATCTTTCCGCTAGGGATCTCAAGCCCCTGCCAGCGTGCATCACCGGCATAGACGTCGGCATAGCGTGTCTTGAACATTTCCGAATTCAGACTTGTCGCCAGAGTCTGCTGAATTTCTGCATTGCTTGGCCAGATGTCCTTGAGGAACACATCATTGCCATCGCCATCCTGACCAATCGGTTCCTTGACCAGATCGATGTCAACCGTACCAGCCAGGGCATAAGCTACAACCAGCGGCGGTGAGGCCAGGAAGTTCATGCGTACGTCGGAATGCACACGCCCCTCGAAGTTGCGATTGCCGGACAGCACCGAGGTCGCAACCAGATCGTTGTCCTGAATGGCCTGGGCAATTGGCGCCTTGAGCGGTCCTGAATTGCCGATGCACGTGGTACAGCCATAACCCACAACATGGAAACCCAATGCTTCCAGGTCGCCCATCAAACCGGCCTTGTTGAGGTAGTCGGTCACCACCTGCGAGCCCGGTGCCAGCGAAGTCTTGACCCACGGTTTGACCTTGAGGCCCTTGGCGACAGCCTTCTGCGCAACCAGTCCGGCGCCCA
>JBFKEC010000278.1:0-4408 GCA_041619315.1 Oceanococcus sp.
AATAACGCCACATAATTTTTCGTGATATTGCCTAACATGCGGATAAGGCACACGAGTATTTTGGCATGCACTGGACGCACATTTCTGTCCCATCTCACCCGCTGCGCGCGGCCATGCAAAAGCATTGGCTTCAGTCCGATGAAAATGCGCTGGCGGCCATACGGCCCGCTGCTGATCTGGGTGATGCAGGCCGCCGCTGGGCTGGGCAATATGCACGTGTATTGGTAGAAAACATGCGCGCCGCGCAGCAGGGCCAGCGTGGTGTCAACGCCTTGCTGCATGAATTCTCGCTATCCACGGATGAGGGCGTTGCGCTGATGTGTCTGGCCGAGGCGCTGTTGCGTGTGCCAGACCAGTTGACCGCCGATGCCTTGATTTTTGACAAGTTGGTGGATGGCCATTGGGCCGCGCATATTGGGCGCAGTGAATCCGCCTTCGTGAACGCGTCAACCTGGGCGCTGTTGCTCACCGGCAAGGTGCTGCAATTCGGACACGCAGAGCAGCGAGGCTTGCGTAACAGTTTGAAACGGGTTGTTGCGCGGCTTGGGAAACCGCTGATTCGTGTGGCCATGCAGCAGGCCATGCGCCTCATGGGTCAAGTGTTTGTGATGGGGCGTGATATCGGTGCCGCGTTGCAACGAGCGCGCCGATTGGAGCTTCAGGGCTATCGATACTCATATGACATGCTGGGCGAGGGCGCCCGAACCCGGTCTGCAGCGCAAGATTATTTGCGTGCTTATCACGACGCGATAGAGGCCATCGGGTCGCAGCCTCGAGGGCTTAATCCGCAAACCGCTGCGGGTGTCTCGGTCAAGCTGTCGGCATTGCATCCACGATTTGAAGCGACACAGCGAGAACGTGTGCTGGATGAACTTGTGCCGCTTCTCAAGCAATTGTGCATGCATGCGCGCGCACACAATATTGGCCTGACGGTGGATGCCGAGGAGGCCGCCCGACTGGACTTGTCGCTGGATGTGATTGAAGCGGTATTCACAGATGCTGATCTGGACGGCTGGGATGGATTTGGCGTTGCGGTGCAGGCCTATCAGAAGCGTGCGCCACTGGTGATTGATTGGCTGATCACGCAGGCCCGTAGCGCTGGCCGGCGAATCATGGTGCGTCTGGTTAAAGGGGCCTATTGGGACAGCGAGATCAAATGGGCCCAGAACCAGGGACTGGATGGATATCCGGTCTTCACCCGCAAGGCCGCCACCGATCTTTGTTACCAGGCCTGCGCACGCAAATTGCTACAAGCGCGCGCACATGTGTTCCCGCAATTTGCCACCCACAACGCGTGGAGTGTGGCCGCCATTCTAGCGATGGACGAGACCCGCAGCGGTTTCGAGTTCCAGCGCCTGCATGGCATGGGCGAGGATTTGTACGCACAGGTCATGCAGGATTTTGCAGTGCCATGCCGGATTTATGCACCGGTCGGTGAGCACAAGGATTTACTCGCCTACCTGGTGCGGCGGCTGCTGGAGAATGGCGCCAACAGTTCATTCGTCAACAATATTGTGGACGCCCACGTTCCGATTGAGGCCCTGATCTCTGACCCGTTGCTGACAATGGTGCAGGGCAAGCCTGCCGTGCACCCGGACATCCCGCTTCCACAGGCTCTGTACGGACAACACCGACGAAATGCGCGTGGTTTTGAACTGTCCGACGTGTATCAGCTCAGTTTGATTTCTGATGCAGCGCTCAATCCGTTGCCGCGTGGCGATGCCAGTCATGCCGCTCAGCAAGTGCACAACCCGGCCAATACCGCAGACGTTGTGGGCACAATCTGCTGGGACAGTGAGCACAGTATGCTTGCGAAGCTGGACAAGGCCCATGAACTTGTGTCGCAGGACTGGCCCGCACGTCAACGTAGCGAGTTTCTGCTGCATCTGGCCGATGCCCTGGAACGCCATTCACCCGAGCTTATCGATCTGTGCATCCGTGAAGCCGGGAAAACCTTGGAGGATGGCCAGGCTGAGGTGCGTGAAGCGGTTGATTTTTGTCGTTATTACGCCCACCAAACGCTGCAGCTGCCGGCCGGCCGCCCGCTTGGGGTTGTGTTGTGTATCAGCCCGTGGAATTTCCCGCTGGCGATTTTTCTCGGCCAGCTCAGTGGTGCGCTGGCCGCGGGCAATGTGGTGCTGGCCAAACCCGCCGAACAGACCGGCCTGATTGCACTGCGCACGCTAGAACTGATGCAGGCATGTGGATTGCCGGAGGGGCGCGTGCAATGTGTGCTGGCCAAGGGCCCGGATGCGGGCAGGGTGCTGGTGCCGGATAGTCGCATCAAGGGCGTTCTGTTTACCGGCTCCACCCAAACCGGTCGCTGGCTGTTCAAGACTCTGGCACAACGCGCCGATGCGCCGGTTCCGCTGGTTGCTGAAACCGGCGGACAGAATGCGATGATCGTAGATTCCAGTGCATTGCCTGAACAGGTGGTTGACGATGTCATCCGCTCGGGTTTTCACAGTGCAGGTCAGCGCTGTTCTGCGTTGCGGGTTCTGTTCCTGCAGCAGGATGTTGCCGATCAGATCATTGGCATGATTCAGGGTGCGATGGACGAGCTGCGGATCGGGGACCCCGCCGACCTGCAAAGCGATATTGGGCCGGTGATCGACCAAAACGCACGGCAACGATTGCTCGACCATGTCGCCAACCTGACTCAGGCCGGATCAAACGCACGCCTTGTTCACGCAATTGCCGATGATCCCGCGCTTGTCCGTGGTCACTTTTTCATGCCGCGGCTGTATGAAATTGAACACATGAATCAGTTGCAGCAGGAAGTGTTCGGGCCGGTCGTGCATGTGATTCGTTATCGGGCAGAGCAGCTCCATGAGGTGGTTGAGCAGATCAACCAAGCAGGTTTTGGCCTGACGCTGGGTATACACAGTCGAATTCAACAGCGTGCCGAGCGACTGGCCAGGCAAGTAGATGTGGGCAATGTGTACATCAATCGGGACATGATTGGTGCGGTTGTTGGCGTTCAGCCCTTCGGCGGTCATGGCTTGTCCGGTATCGGGCCCAAGGCCGGAGGCCCATTGTATGTGCCGAATTTAAGGCGAGCGCTTGATTCTGCCGCCACGCCGCAGCGTGTGCAGCACAGCGTTCTGCGTGAGGATGTACTTCCCGGACCTACCGGCGAACGCAACATCTATCGGATCAAGCCGCGAGGTGTGATCACGGCGTGCTATACCGCCAACGATTCATTGGCGCATTGTCTGGCAACGATTGATGCCGTTCTTGCGGCCGGCAATGTGCTGCGCTTGTATCTGCCGCAAAGCTGGCTTGATGTGGCCAAAACACGCCTTGAGACATGGGCAGAGCAGGGCGCACGCAGCGAATTGCGTGATATCAACGACGATTGGGCGCTTTCCGCACTGCATGGCACCCAAACTCTGGTGCTTCCCCCGCAAAGCACTAAGACCAGCGAGATCATGTGTGAACTTGCCCAACTTGATGGACCCTTGCCCAGAGTTGTGCAAGAACAGCCAGGGGAGATGTACTGGCATCGATTCGTCAGCGAGCAGGTCATCACCACAAACACCACGGCGGCCGGAGGCAACGCCTCTTTGATGACGCTGCAAGGCTGAGGAGCGCCGGCGCGGGTAGGGCGTTTGGCCGCCGCCAGCCCATAAAAACCGACGGAATGGGCACGTCCATGCATGTAAGAGTCAGGCAATCCTGATTTAGCCCCGCTGTGTGGGTTGCTGAATGCCAACCCCGTTCCCGTTCGGTCGCACTATGTACAGAAAACCCTATGCCCTGAAAGCCATAAGCCGGCTTCTGATTGTATTGTCGATCGGTCTTTGTACGGCTTGTGAAGGGGCTTTGTATGTTGAAATACAGGGTGACGCACCATCGGTGAACGGCAAGCTCGATCTGGCTTTCAGTGAGATTGAATTTGTGCACGAGGATGGCAGCACGGAAACCTTCGATCTCGACGACACGCTGCGCTTCGATGAAGACGGCTTGAGCCTAAGCAATTTGCTGGATGGCAAAGATTTGCCCAGCGGTGAGTATGTTGCCATCAACTTGAGTATTGATGCCGACGATAGCGATTATGACCACGACGGCGACGCGGACACCGACGAACTCGACATTATGGATGGTGGCACCATCACCGTCACAATTGATGACAGCTTCGATATTTCTGAAGATGAAATCACCAGTCTGATCCTGCATTTCGCGACATTCTCAAGTCTTCCAACAAGTGACGACGATGACGATGAGCAAGAACTTGTGCCAGTTGTGCGCTTGGGCGACAACACAGCCAGCTATGATTTAAGCGTGACACTTACCGGCGATACGGTGATCAGCACGCATTGTGCTGATACAGATCCGCAGCTCCCGCGGTTGTACATCTTTGATAGCGAGAGCAGCGGCTACGACGATGACGTCGATGGCGATGCAG
>JBFKEC010000279.1:0-4277 GCA_041619315.1 Oceanococcus sp.
ACAAAATCGGCCAGCGCATGAAACGCCGCTTCCCGCTCGCTGCTGGGCGTGCCCATATTGCTGAACTGCCCCTCACTGGCCGGAATGGTCACCGCCGCCTTGGGATCATCAATCCACAGTACATCTTGCAGAATGTCTCGCGCCCGATCCTTGCCGTGCATCTCCTGCAGCGCCTTGAGCGCTTCGACGGTTTTCATTTCGTAACTGCCATCCGACGCCACCTGACGAGTCATCAGCACCCCGGCGGCCATGATGTCGGTCGCGCTGATACTTTCCGGCAAGCTGGTCAGCAACACATACTCGGCCGGCAGCAACAGCGGGTTCAGGGTGACCTCGCTGATGCGTTGATTGACCCCATCGCGGTAACCCAGCACAGCCTGCTGCGCGGTCTGTGACAGGCCATCGAACATGCTTTGGTATTCCGCTTCGGTGTACGTCAGGGTGCGCGCCTGAACATCATCCGGAACCGCTGCCGGGCCGGTGAGCGCGGCGAGCGTCCCGCGCGCCTGACGACGCACACCGTCCATCAGAAACAAGCGCTGCGCCGCCATCACGTATCCAGCACCAAACCACACGTCTTCAACTGTGTCGGCATGGACCGCTGGCACCCCAAACTCATCGAGAAATATCTGCACGCCATCGCGCGGTTCATAGTCCGGCGTGCGCCCCTCAATATCCTGGAAGCGCCCGTCCTTGAACTGCGAGTTCCAGTACATCAGGCGTTGATCGTCAATATGCTCGCCAAAATCAGCCGGGTTGCCGGTCAAGGTTCCGACCGCCTGCCCGTCAACCGAAACATGCCCGGACTGCCCGGGTGGCAGCAGATTCGACACGCGCATCTGAACCGCATCTTGCGGCCCGCGCAAACCCGCGTCGGAGCGCCCGCCATTGCCGTTGCAACCTGCCAGCAGCGCAAGCAGGGCTGGCAGCAGCCAAACTGGACGGCGCATTCCCTGCGCCACAAATACCCGATAAACAGGGTTACATTCTGTTTTCAACATATTGATTATGATCTTCTTTTTGGTCTCTCGAACCGATGTGTCAGGCATTGCGCCCGGTGACCATCAGTCTCCTCCATGCATCCAGACAGCGGATTTCCCACGTAGGGACTACCGTTGCCATGTGCACGCTTGCGGCTCATGTTACCAGTCGATAACATCGCGGGCTTCATTCACCGCTTCATAACAGCAGGAGTCCGGCTCATGAATCTGGAATTCAGCGCCGAAGAGAAAGCATTTCAGCAGGAAGTTCGCGAATGGCTGCGTGCCAACAAGCCGGATTTTCCGCCCTCTCTTACCCATTCGCGTGAACAAACCATGGCCTGGGAACAAACCCTGGCGAGCAAAGGCTGGCTGGCGACAGGCTGGCCCAAGGAATATGGCGGCACCGGCTGGAGCGCGACCCAGCGTTACATCTGGGACGACGAGTGCGCGCTCGCCAATGTGCCGGGCGTAAACCCATTTGGGGTCAGCATGTGTGGCCCGGTGCTGATGGCTTTCGGCACGGATGAGCAAAAGGCCGAACACCTGCCCCACATCGTCAACGCGACGCGACTGTGGTGTCAGGGTTACTCGGAACCGGGCTCCGGCTCCGATCTGGCCTCGCTCAAGACCCGTGCCGAGCGCGATGGCGATGAGTATGTGGTGAACGGTCAGAAAATCTGGACCACCAGCGCACATATTGCCGACTGGATTTTCTGCCTGGTCCGCACCGACAGCAGCGGACGCAAACAGGAAGGCATCTCCTTCCTGCTTATCGACATGAAGACACCGGGCATTGAAGTGCGGGAAATCCGCAGTATTGATGGCGCCCATCATCTCAACGAAGTGTTCTTCAAGGATGTCCGCGTACCCGCCAGCAATCTGGTCGGTGAGGAAGGCAAAGGCTGGACTATCGCCAAATTCCTGCTTGGCCATGAACGCACCTCGATTGCCGGCGTGCCGATGTGCAAAGCCGCCATTGCCGAGCTCAAGGACCTGCGTGATGCCGACCCGATGTTGCGCAACGACAGCAAGATCGACGAAGACATCGCCGCACTCGAAGTCGATCTGCTCGCCCTGGAGTTCACCAATCTGCGCGCTCTGGAACGGGCAGAAAGCGGAAAGCCGCCGGGCCCGGAAAGTTCCGGTCTTAAGATCAAGGGCACCGAACTGCAGCAGGCTCTGGCCGAGTACAAGGTTGAACTGGGCGCCTATGCCAGCCTGCCATGGCAGGCCGATGCGATCGGCGATCCGGCATTCGCCGGCGCCACGGCGTCCTACAACATAGGCCGTGCCGCCACGATTTACGGTGGCACCAACGAAATTCAGAAAAACGTCTTGGCGAAATTCGCCTTGGGCCTGTAAGGAGCTGACACATGGATTTTTCCTTCACTGAAGAACAAACCCTGTTGAAAGACAGCTTCCAGCGTTTTCTGCAGGACGCCTACGGCTTCGAGGATTACCGCAAGATCATCGAAACCGATCAGGGCTATAGCGCTGAAACCTGGGCCCAGATGGGCGAACTGCAATGGCAGGGCCTGCCCTTCAGCGATGCCGATGGTGGACTTGGCTATGGCCATATCGAACTGTTGCTGCTGGCTGAAGAAATGGGTCGCGGCCTGTGCGTCGAACCGTACATGGCCAATGTCGTTCTTGCCGGCCAGGCCATTGCGAAACTCGGCGACGACGCGCAAAAGGCGGCGCTGCTGCCCGGCCTGATGGATGGCTCAAGTCAAATTTCGCTGGCTCATGTCGAACTGGGCGGCCGCTATCAGCCACTGTGGTGCGAAACCAAAGCCACCGAGCAAGGTGGCGGCTGGCAGCTCAGCGGTCGCAAATCGATGGTGCTCAACGCACCCAACGCCAGCCAGTTCCTGGTGGTTGCGCGCACCTCTGGCAACACCGATGAGGCCAGCGGTCTCGGCCTGTTCCTGGTCGATGCCAAGGCCAGTGGTGTCAGCCTGAGCGCCAACAAGGTGCTGGGCGGAGGTGTCGGCGGCGAACTGACTCTGGACAATGCCAGCGCCCAGCGTCTGGGTGGCGAGGCTGGTGCGGCCATCGAAGATGTCATCGATCTGGCCACCGCCTACACCTGCGCCGATGCCTACGGTGCGATGCAGGCATTGCTTACCAAGACGGCGGAATACAGCAAGACGCGCAAGCAGTTTGGCGCGCCTCTGGGTGCGTTCCAGGCCTTGCAGCACCGCATGGTCGATATGTTCATCGAAGTGCAGCAAAGCCAATCGATGATCCTGATGCTGATGTTGCGCCTGTCCGATGACGACCGTGTGGTTCGCCAGAACGCCGTCTCGGCGTGCAAGGCCTACATGCACAAGGCCAGCAAATTTGTGGCCCAACAAGCCGTGCAGCTGCACGGTGGAATTGGCGTGACCGAAGAATTGGATATCGGCCACTACTTCCGCCGCCTGACCGCATTCGGCAGCCTGTTCGGTGATCGCACCCACCACCTGCGCCGTATCGCTGCGCTGGACAAGGCGCAGCGCGCCGCCGCCTGATCGCATCAAGCAGAAAACCAAAAGCCCGGTTTTCCGGGCTTTTTTTATGCCCGATGTGCGCCCGCCTGGCCAGCCTGCAAGGCATATTCGGGCCGGAGGAACCATAAACAGGCCTCATGCGTGGTTGGAAATGTCACAAAACCCATAATGAGAGACCTTGCCATGTACGCAACGAAAAACCCGCTGCGCACGCTGTCCCATCCACGTCGATGGCGCGCAGCAACGCTTGCCTTCCCCCTGCTTGTGATCGGGTTACTGCTGGCGCAAAGCGCCTACGCCGCAACCGCCACCCCGGGCCTTCGCGCCATCCTCAATTCCAACATCCCCGCTGACGAACTGATCCGCGCGGTCGCAGTCCTCGATAGCGTGCCCAGCGAGAGCGACGTCAATGCGCTAGCTTCCCTCGGGCTTGTTGCCCAGCCGCTCAAGCATCTGCCCATGGTTTTGACCAAAGGCACGGTGTCCCAGCTCACCCAGGCGGTGCGCGGTGGCTCGGCCCGCGATGTCTACATCGACAAGGCCCTTGAATGGCATTCGGCAGAATCGACTGCAGCCATGAGCGCCGACATCACCCGCGAACTGGGTTATGACGGCAGCGGCATCGGCATTGCCATTGTGGATTCGGGCATCGATGCTTCGCATCCGGACCTTGAAAATCGGGTGGTCCACAACGTACGCGTGTACTCGCCGGAGTACCTCGACATACTCGGCGTCAGCGAACCCCTTGGCATCAGCTGGCCGGGCAGCCCGGCGCTGGTTTTGCCGTTTGATAACCTGCCGT